>JBFJVD010000082.1:0-11443 GCA_041624375.1 Anaerolineales bacterium | reverse complement strand
GGGTCCTTGACGAAGCGCTCGGAAACGGCGGGAGCAAAGCGACCGGGGAGGCGCTGATCGCCTTCGAGCGAATCCGCAGCGCGCTCGACGTCATTCACGCGGAGGGCGTGCTTGTCAAGGACGTCAACACCGGTCTTTTGGATTTTCCAAGCGAGCGAAACGGTAGGGTCGTTTTCCTCTGCTGGAAGCATGGTGAGGGCCAGATCGAGTTCTGGCACGACCTGGACACGGGTTTCGAAGGCCGCCAACCCCTCTAGCGATCTCGCCGCGTGGCGTGGCCTATGTGCCCCGCAAGAACGAGATCACCGTCCCAAAGAGCCCCACAACCAGCAAGCCAAGAATCGCAAGGATGGGCGGGAACCCGCCGCCCCCGTTGGCGCCGGGGGACTCAAAGGTCGGCTGGATGACCGGAGCAGCGGGCGTGAAAGTCGGTAGGCGGGTGGGCGTCGCTGCGCCCAGACTGAACTGGGCAGCCAGGGTCGGATCGATCGTCGCCGTCACCCGGGGCGTAGGTGTCGCCGGGGGCTCGACGACCGGAAGGAACCCTTGCGCGCCCTCGATGCGCACCAGCGGGGCATAGACCCAGGCTGTGTTTCCCGGCACCCCGACGTAGTTGATCTGAATCCAATCCCCACCGGGGGTTCGGCCAAGGGCCGGCGCCGTCTGGCCTGAGATCAGCACGCCGACCAGTTCGCAATCGACGCTCGGACAGGCGCGGACGTTGACTTCATCCGGGACCAGAATGAACGGCCCGCTCGGCGTGCCCGTGACGGTTGATACCACGGTTGCCTGGCGTGATGGCGCTGCCGATGCCAGTGATCCCGGACCGAGCATCAGCAGGAGAAACAGAAAGAGCAGCCCCAACGACATGGACAGCACGAGTCGCCGGCCCCCACCGGGATAGATATCGGTTGGCTTCTGCCTTCCGGCGTCAGCGCCTGGGCTCATTGGGATCCGTACATTGGAGGGCACAATGCGGGCACAGTGCGGAGAGGCTCAGTCCGGTCGTCACAGCCCGGATCATTGTGATCGGGGAAACTCCGCCAGCGGCCAGTCGAAGGGATAGCTTCGGTGGGCATAGCGCACCACGAGCGCCGTGAAGGCGGCTTCATCCAGCTCGCCTTCGCCGAGCAGTGGGTAGATCTCGGCGGCGACAAAGCGATGGAATGAACCATCATCGAATTCACCAGCGTCAATGCGGCGTTCAATCTCGCGGACCCGCTCGGGATTGACAACAGGTTTTGGCTGCTCCTCAGACATTCCGGACCGCCTCCTCAGGAATCCTCATTCAGGTGCGCCCGCCAGCCTCCCGCGAGCGCACCCATTCTAACGCATTCAATCGAGGGGTCAATGGCCGGACGATGAGGGGCCAGACGGGGAGACTACCTACGTCCTGGAGGCGCCAATGCTTGCGGGCAGCAGACCACTCGATGTGGGATTTGAAAGGGGATACTGTGCTGCCCAGGCGTGGGATCAGTGATCGGCCTGCAACGACGGGCAGCAGGACGACTCCAGGTCGATTCGACGGATGCCAAAGGCAGCCCCGCCCGTGCCGGACCACAGGGCGAGATGTCCGCCATCCAGGGGGCTTGCTTCAAGCGCCTCGAGAGTCATATTTCCGTCGATCCAGACTCGGATCTGGCCACCGAAGCGCTCAATGAGAATCTGATGGGGTTGGCGCGGATCCAGACCCGTTTCCTCTTTGGCAAGTGTGATTCGGCCCATGTGCGGATCGAGCCGCGTGAGCTGAAGCCGGCCATCCGAACGCAGGTAGACGGCGTAGGTGTGATCATCGCTGTGGTAGTTGAAGAGGACACGAGCGACGTTGCCGCGCAGCAGCTCGGTCGAGACCGTTTCCAGGGTGACCTCAACTGCGAAACCCGACGGAAGAGTCTCCGTCAGGACAAGGATTCCGGTGTCGTCAGCAATGAACTGACCGGCGGTCTGGCTCCAGGAGCCGCCTTCGGCTCGCCACAGATACCCTTGCTGAACCCAGTGTTCGTCCTGTGGGGGTTGTGCCCGGATGGCTGCGGCGGCGGAGTTGTGGAAGCGGAGCGCCGTAAACGCGGCCGCAAGCGCGAAAATGGAGAGCGCTACGATCAGCCCGCAGACGCTCACCGCAAGCAGGGGGATTGCCCTCGCTTGCGCATGAATGATCCGAATGGTGGGCTGCGTATCCTGCCCGGTAGCCATACCCCCAGCATAGAGCCGCGTGCCGGGATGTGAGTCTACAGTCTGCTTACAGTGGCTTACCGCCGGGGGCTGCGGTGATTAAAGTCGTTCAGGGAGATGAAGATCGATTGGATACGCTCGGCGGATTGTAGAAATTGTAGACCGCGCGGGCCATATCCGACATCAGCTGTGAGGTGGGATCCCAGAGCATTTCTGGATCATCCCACAGGAACATCGAGAGCGCGAAATCGCCTCCAGGCGTGTAGACGATCCCGACATCCCCGATCCAGTCGAGTGGAGATCCAGTCCAACCATGCTTATGGGCGACCCGCGTGCCCTCCGGAACTCCTGCTTCGATGAGGAAGCCGATTCGGTTCTCCGCTAACAGATCGAGCACTTTCTGGCATTCTGACGGACGGAGTTCTCCGGGGAAAGCCGCCAGCAGCGCGCCGCCCCCATTGGCGCACCGGTAGAGGTCGGCGGTAAGCATTCCGATTTCCGCAGCGGTCGTCTGGTTGTAGATGTCTGGGCGGGTGTTGATATCTTCGCGCGTGTTGCCTGGTGTGTTGTAGCGAATGAGAAGCTCTGCACCGAGCCGAAAGTAGCCGGCGAGGAACGAGCTCTCGAGCCCGAGATCGCGCAGCGTCTCGGTCACCTCAAGCGGCCCACGAATGGGATCGATGCGCTCCATCAGCCAGTCCGCCGTGTCGTTGCCGGACAGCGTGATCATCTCCCGTATCCAGCGGTCGGTCTCCGAATCGAGCGGCTCATCGAAGTAGCGATAGAACGCGGTCGCGATACCGATCTTGATGGTTGAACCCGCTGTGATCGCTACCCCGGGTTCGCTGGAGATGGTCTCGCCATTCAAGATGGCCAGGTTCAATTCCTCACCGGTCCTCAGATCCGCTACGTACAGCGTCGCCAGGCCATCAAAGCCATTGACGTCGAGGATTTGCCGCAGGAGCGTCTCCAGCGTGGCGAACGAAGGTCTGGGGGGTTGGCTGGCGACGACCGGAAGGTTGACCCGACGACTGCCGGGCCGGTTGAGGACATCGGCGACCAGCTCGGCGGCCCGTCCAACATCGAGCACTCTCCCGGAGGTTCCGGGCTCAAAGGAGGAACTTCCGGGCACCGGCTTCGCCGCGCTCGGCGGTGTATCGTAGCGGGCGGCAATGTCCCGCAGTGCCGCCTCCAGCTCGACCTGTGAGAACTCCGACCGCAGGGGGACCGTCAGCGGATCGCCAGGACGATTCCAAAGGAAATCCCAGAACCCTGTCCAGAAATCGGTCTCCGTCCGAGCCAGCTCCGCAGCGGCGAACATGGCTTCGGAATCGAGACGGAAGCCGACGCTTGATGGGTTGAGCAGGATGATCTCGTCGCCATAGTGCAATTCGACGGGCAGACCATAGACTTGGAGCAGGCGCTCAAGCGCTTCGGTCTGCGTGACTCCGCCGACGGCGACACCGCCGACCGTCATCTGCGCCGGCAGGCGCGCCCGCTCGCGGCTGTAGGCGACGAGTTCAAAGAAGAACAACACAACTGCCGCAAGCAGGAGGAGGATCGATATCCAGCGGAGTAGATCGGGACCGTTCCGTCTCATGGGGCCTCAGGGCCGCGAGTATATCACAGCCAACCGGCCCGCTTTAGAGCCGTGCCTCAACGCGCACGTTCGCACCTGCCTTCCCGATTCGCCACTACCACGCACCTGACCTGGATTGGCTTCTGCAGATTCCGCCGGAAGATTCGTTCTTGATGTCAAATGTGTTCCATGTTAGGCTGATCCTCGAGAGTGGCTCTCCCTGAAACTGCCATGCAGCCGTCCGCCCATAGTCGGCGGGCGGATTATCTTCCACGAGGTCAATGTGTCTGCGCGACGTCGATCCCCTCATGCCCTCCCCGATGCGAACGGCCTGCCCAGGCCTCAGCCACGAACCTTGGCGGAGGCCCGGATCCTGGATGCGGTACGAAATCAAGCTGCGTGCTCCTACGCTGAGCTGACGCGCGAAACCGGCTTCTCCAGAGCGAAGGTGTCTGCGGTCGTCGCAGATTTGCTTGACAATCAGGTTCTAACCGAAGCGGGCATCGGCCAGTCCGCCGGTGGACGGCGCCCACGGCTCGTCTCCTTGAATCCCGGGCTTGGCTTCGTCGCGGGTGTCGACATCGGCGCGACCAGCGTCGACACAGCGCTCGCCGATTATCGAGGGGACCTCGTCGGCCGGACCAGCGAGGACAGTGATGTGACCGATGGGCCCGAGCGGGTCTTGAACCGCGCAGCAGGGTCCGTCGAACGGCTGCTGCAGCAATTCGGCGCGGCTGCCGCCTCCCTGCATGCGATCGGCATCGGTGTTCCCGCCCCCGTCGATCACGAGACCGGCCTCGTGTCGGCGCCGCCCATGTCGGATTGGGATTCCTACCCCATCCATCGCCACCTGCAGGCTGCCTTCTCCAACGCCGAGATCACCGTCGACAACGATGCGAACATCATGGCCCTCGGGGAGTACAAGGCCCGGCCTGATCCTGTTGAACATTTGATTTTTCTCAAGATCGGGACAGGGATTGGCTCTGGAATCCTCCTCGGCGGAAAAATCTATCGGGGCAATCGAGGCTTCGCCGGCGAGTTCGGCCACATTTGCGTCGACCGTGATGGGCCAATTTGCCGGCGCTGCGGGAATGTGGGATGTCTGGAGGCCGTTTCGGCCGGCCCTGCAATCGCCCGCCAGGCGCATGAAGCCGTCGAACAAGGCAGGAGCCCGATTCTCCTCGAGCGCCTGAAGTCCCATGGGCCGCCGCTCAGTCCTGAAGATGTCGGCGCGGCGGCCGCCGCCGGAGACCGAGCCTCGATCCAGATCATCAAGCAGGCCGGGTGGTGGATCGGCGAATCGCTGGCGGCTTACGTCAACCTCTTCAATCCAGAATTGATTCTCATCGGCGGCGGAGTCAGCAATATCGGAGCGCAGTTCCTGACCTCCATCCGCCAGGCTGTTCTGCGGCGGGCCCACCCGAAGTCGACCGAGGATCTCCGCATCGAGTATGGAAAGCTGGGTGCGGAGGCTGGAATCCGAGGGGCAATCTCACTGGCGTTGGGCCGTGTGTTGATCCTTGAAGGCGCAGCGGCATCATGAAACGTCAGGCATAATGACTTCTGAAGGGAGGTGATAAAAGGCGCTGAGCCGTGCTTCGCAACGCCGGCCCCATGATGGAGCCGCATCGGCGCCGCTGGAACGTCTACGTCTTGTCGTCAAAGAACGATCCCAAATCTCAATGGAACAGACGGAGGAGAACCATGTTGCACGATCGGAGAATTTTGCTTTCAGGCGTTCTTGCGCTCGCCCTGGTGCTCGCTGCCTGCGGCGGCGCAGCCACGCCTGCACCGGGTGATGGCGACGGCGAGGGCAATGTCGTCGAAGTCTTCAGCTGGTGGACTGCGGGCGGCGAAGCGGAAGGCCTGGCCGCCATGCTGGATGTCTTCACGGAGCAGTATCCAGAATATAGCTTCGAGAATGCGGCCATCGCTGGTGGCGCCGGAACGAACGCACGCGCCGTGCTGGCCACCCGCCTCTCGGCCAATGACCCGCCTGAATCCTGGCAGGGCCATGCCGGCCAGGAGTTGATCGGCACCTACGTCGCCGCCGGCCAGATCGCGCCGCTCAACGATCTGTACGAGCAGAACGGCTGGCTCGACGTGATGCCCGACACCCTGATCCCGCTCATCTCCCAGGATGGCAACATCTACTCGGTGCCGGTGAACATTCACCGCGCCAATGTGATGTGGTACAACCCGACAGTACTCGCCGAGAACAACATCGAAGTCCCAGCGACCTGGGATGAATTCTTCGCTGCAGCCGACGCCCTCCAGGCCGCTGGTGTGACGCCGCTGGCGATGGGTGAGCAGTGGACCGCCATGCACCTGTTCGAAACGGCGCTGCTCGGCTCGATGAGCGCAGACGCCTACAACGGCCTGTGGGACGGCACAACCGATTGGGCCGGGCCGGAGGTTGCCGCCGCGATCGAGAACTACTCACGCGCCCTCGACTACACGAACAGCGACGCTTCGACCCTGAGCTGGGATCAGGCGGCGCAGCTTGTGGCCGACGGAGACGCGGCCTTCACCATCATGGGTGACTGGGCGGATGGCTTCTTCAACAGCCTCGAGCTTGCGCCCATGGAAGGTTTCGGCTGGGCACCCGCGCCCGGAACGGATGGGGTCTTCCAGTTCCTGTCGGACAGCTTCGTGCTCCCGGTGGGAGAGATCAACAGGGAAGCTGCCCTGGCCTTTCTATCCGTAGCCGGCTCGAGAGAGGGCCAGGAGGCCTTTAATCCGATTAAGGGCTCGATCTGCGCCCGCACCGATTGCGATACCTCGCTCTTCGACGAGTACCTGCAGTCGGCCATGGACGATTGGCAGACAGATTTGGTTGTCGGCAGCTTGACGCACGGTACCGTGGCAAACGACAACTGGAAATCGGAGATCGACACCGCGCTCGGCCTGTTCCTTGGAGACCGGGACGCGGCAGCCTTCCAGCAGGCGCTCGCTGATGCCTGTGCATCGGCTGGACCCTGCCAGTAATCTCCATTGACGCCTGAAGCAGTGGGGCGGGAGCAAACCCGCCCCACTGCTCAATCTATACCAATCGCCAGCATGGACCCGGCGAATTTCTCGCGCACGCCGACCGTGATGCTCCCGCTCGAGGAGAGGAGGTCCAGGTGAATGTTCGAAGAGAGCGCATCTTATCGATCGCGCTGATCTCCCCTTCCGTCCTGGCAATTGCCATCTTCGTCTACGGCTTCATCGGCTGGACGGCTCGGGTCTCGCTGAGCTCCTGGCAGGGATTGATCCCCAACTACACGTGGGTCGGGCTGACCAACTTCATCCGGCTGGCCGGGGACCGGCGCTTCCAGATCGATATGCGCAACACGGCCATCTTCACCCTCCTGTTCCTTGGCGGATGCCTCTTGCTCGGCCTGCTGCTGGCCATGCTGCTGGATCGCGGGGTGCGCGGCGAAGGCATCTTCCGCGGGATCTATCTCTTTCCGATGGCTGTCTCCTTCATCGTGACCGGCGTCGCGTGGCGCTGGCTCATGAACCCGGCCGGCGGAGCCCGCATGAGCGGGCTGAATCTGCTCTTTGACCGCCTGGGGCTCGACTTCCTCATCAACAGCTGGCACACAACAGATCCGCCCTGGGGGATCGCGTTCATTGTGATCCCCGCTGTGTGGCAGATGTCTGGATTCACGATGGCCCTATATCTGGCGGGTCTGCGAGGTGTTCCGGAGGAGATGCGGGAGGCGGCGCGCGTCGATGGGGCGAACGAACTGCAGATCTATCAGCACATCATCCTCCCGCTGCTGCGGCCGGTGACCCTGAGCGCCGTCGTGATCCTTGGGCATATCTCACTCAAGGTCTTCGACCTGGTGGTTGCCATCAGCGGAAAGGACATTCGGCTGGATATGCCCTCAATCTACATGTGGACCACCACGTTCGACGCCAACAACTTCGCGCGAGGGGCCGCCATCGCCGTGGTGATGCTGCTGACGGTGGCCGTACTGGTTGTTCCCTATCTCATTTCCAGCATTCGATCGGAGGCTGAGCTATGACTGCCGCACTACGGCCGGTTCGCCTCTTGATCTACCTTGCGCTGACCCTCTTCGCCGTCATCTATCTGCTGCCCATTTACGTGATGCTTGTAACCGGCCTCAAGAGCTTCGCCGAGGTCAACCTGCAAACGATGTGGCAAATCCCGGCTGCGATCCAATTCGACAACTTCCGAGAGGCCTTCATCAGGCTGGCCCCAAACCTGAGGAACAGCCTCTTCCTTACGATCCCAGGGGCGGTTCTCTCCGCAGCCCTCGGTTCACTCAATGGCTATGTATTCTCGAAATGGCGCTTCCGTGGCTCTGAGATTCTGTTTCCGATGTTGCTGTTTGGCATGTTCATCCCCTACCAGAGCATCTTGATTCCGCTGGTTCGGTTCATGCAATCGATCCAGCTGTACGGCGGCGTGCCAGGGTTGATCCTGGTGCATGTCATTTATGGCATTCCGATCACCACGCTGATCTTCCGCAATTACTACGCCACCATCCCCACCGAGGTACTTGAAGCGGCCCGGATCGATGGCGCCGGCATCCTGGGAATCTATCGTTGGGTCATCCTGCCGCTCTCCATTCCGGGTTTCGTGGTGGTGTTGATCTGGCAGTTCACCTCGATCTGGAATGAGTTTCTGTTCGCCATCGTGCTCACCAACCCCGCCCAGTGGCCGGTGACGGTCGCGCTCAACAATCTCGCCGGCAGCCAGATCGTCGAATGGAATGTGCAAATGGCCGGGGCCCTACTCGCCGCGCTGCCGACCCTCCTGATCTACATTCTGCTCGGGCGCTTCTTCCTGCGCGGCTTGATGGCCGGGGCCTTGAAGGGATGACCCATTCCGGGCGCAGGCTTTCTGGCTGATGTGGCCGGTGGAGTTCGGCCTGGGCGTTCCATCGCGCCCGCCGGCGGGGGCGCGCGGTGAGTGGATCGAGGGCTTTGAGACCAGCCTTAGGCCTATGGCCGGCTCGGTACGCAGCCTTTGGGTGACCGATCACTTTTTCAGGAAGGATGGCCCCCTCTACGAAGCCTGGACGACGTTGAGCTATCTGGCGGCACGCTGGCCTGAGCAAAAGGTCGGCACGATGGTCTTGGGCCAGAGCTATCGCAATCCGGCCCTACTTGCCAAGATGGCAGCCACGCTCGACGCACTTACCGGCGGCAGACTAATCCTTGGGATCGGGGCCGGCTGGAAGGAAGATGAGTACCGGGGCTATGGCTACCCCTTTCCGAAAGCGAGCGTGCGGATCGCCCAGCTCGAGGAGGCCATCGATATCCTCCGGCTCCTGTGGCGCGAGCGCGGTCCCGTGAGTTATCAGGGCACCTATTACCAGCTCGATGACGCCTACTGCGAGCCACGTCCATCAAACGAACTACCGCTGATGGTCGGCGGCGGCGGCCGGCAGACGATGGAGGTGGCGGCGAGAAAGGCCGACTGGTGGAACGTGCCCGACCTCGGATTCAACCGATACCGGACGAAAGTTGCGGAGCTTCATGAGACCTGCGAGCGTGAAGCCCGCGACCCGGCGACCCTGCGCCTCACATGGTTTGGCAGAATGGCGCTGGGATCGACGGACTCTCAAGCGAAAAACCGCGGCGGCGAGACCTGGACCTCGGAGAATGCGCTGGTTGGGACCCCCGCGAGAGTGCATGGAGAGCTCGAGAAGTTCATCGAGCTTGGTGTGAGCTACTTCATGGTGCGGTTGATCGACCAGGGTTCGGGCGAGGTCCGCGAAATGCTGACCGAAGAGGTCCTTCCCGGACTCATCCAAGCGTGATTCAATTGCGCAGGGTCTCAGGCTGCTGCCGAACTCCTCAGACCCACCGCAGCAGCAATTCCGGGAGCACATTGGCAAAGCCATGCGCGCCCAGCGCAACCCACAGGTTGCGACGCCAGAGCACCAGCCCGCCGGCCACCAGGCCGAAGCCGAAGATGCCGACCAGGTCTGGCCAGCCCTGCGCCAGGTGCGCAGGAGCGAGCGTGAAAAGCAGCGCCTGGACCATCAGGCCCGGCCAGGCGCCGATCCTCTCGCTCAGGCTCGGGGCCAGGTACCCGCGGTAGAAGCCCTCCTCGAGGAGAGGAACCAGCACGAGCGCGCTGAGCCAGGAAGCGCCGCCCCAGGTGCCGACGAACCCCAGCCAGATCAGGTTGAAGCCCATGCTCAGGCCGCGCCAGACGGCCCCGGCGAGCATGCCCCAGCCATACTCTGGCAGCGCTCGCCGAAGACGCAGCCCATAGACGCCCGGCGTTCGCCGCTGCCAGATCAGGACCAGCCAGGGGATCAACGCCAGGCCGAAGGTGTGAATCGCCCCAAGGCGAGCGAACTCCCCTGGGGTAGCTGTGAGGCCCAGGATCGCAAACACACCCGCCCAGAGGAGTCCCGGCGCCAGCGCAGACAGCGGCAGCGCCGACTCGCCTGTGGCAGCTCTCGACCTGGGCACCATCCCGCTCGGGCGGATCACTCGCTGCTGCGTAGCGCGTCCAGCTGGGCTCTGAGCCGTTCTTCAGTCGCCTCAAACTCTGCGAGCTTCTGGCGCTCCTTCTCCACGACATCTGCCGGCGCCCGCTCGGAGAATTCGCTCGCAAGCAATTTCTCTAGCCTTTCGATCTGCTGGCGAGCCTGCTGCAGCTCGTTCGTCAGCCGTTTGGTCTCCGCCCCGATCTCGAGCATGCCAGCAAGCGGAAGGTAGATCTCCAGCGGCCCGACGACGAGCGGAATCGCGTCCGCCGGCTTCGAGTCGAGCGCGGTCTGCACATCAAGGCGAGCCGGGTCAACCCTGGCGAGTTCGGCAATCACGCCCTGCTGCTCGCGGATCATCTCGAGGTGGTCATGGGCTGCGATGATCGCCGCAATCCGCCGCTTGGGGTCGAGATTGCGCTCTGAGCGGACGTTGCGAATCGAGCGGATCGCCTCACGCACCAGTTCGAAAGCGGCCTCGCTTGCACGCGCCTCATCCGGGTCTGGCCCGGGCTCCGGCCAGCGGGCGGTAATCAGGGCATCCTCCCAGTCGGGAAAGAGGCCAAAACCGCCGCCATGCTCCAAACAGGCTCGCCGCAGGTGCCCCCACAGCTCCTCGGTGACATAGGGGGTGTAGGGGTGAAGCAGGCGAAGCAAGGTGTCGAGCACCCGGACCATAATACGGGCGGTGTTCCAGGCCCGGTCGCCGCCTTCGTCAAGTTGGCGTTTGGCGATCTCCAGATACCAGTCCGCGTACTCCGTCCACATGAACTCGTAGATTTGCCGGCCTGCTTCGCCGAACTGGTAGGCATCCATGAGCCGCTGGAGATCTCGCAGCTTGGCGTTGAGGCGGGCTTCGATCCAGCGATCGGCCAGGGTTGGCCGCGGGTCGTCAGATGGCGTTCGGGGCGCCCGCTCCAAGGAGAGCAGCACCAGCCGTCCCGCGTTCCACAATTTGTTGGCGAAATTACGGTTCGCTTCCACGCGCTGCAAACTGAGGTTCATGTCGGTTCCCGGTGTCGATCCGGTCAGCAGGGTGAACCGCAGCGCGTCCGTGCCGTAGGCGTCCATTACCTCCAGCGGATCGATCACGTTCCCCAGAGTCTTGCTCATCTTTCGGCCCTGCTCATCCCGAACGAGGCCGTGGAGATAGACCGTGTGAAACGGGACCTGTTCGGTGAACTCAAGCCCGAGCATGATCATGCGAGCCACCCAGAAGAACAGGATGTCG
>JBFJVD010000081.1:0-11479 GCA_041624375.1 Anaerolineales bacterium | reverse complement strand
GAGGTCGATCTGCAGATCATAGAACCCCGGTTCGAGCATGGCGTGGACACCCTGCATGCCAACAAGGTTTTGCGCGTCATCGGAGAAGAAACCGAGCGCCCACGAATCAAACCGGCCTTCGGCCCACGCCGGCGCGGCGAGCAGGATGCGAACGACCATTGTTCGCCCTTGCGTGGCGGGCGATGGCTCGACCTGCACAGCGAGAACGGGCTCGGGCAATCCGATGGGCGGCTCCTCGCCCCCCGGGGCCGCAAGCAGCTCGCCCGGCGTACGCCACGTCCGCACGGCGGTGTCATTCCGATCCAGCGACCAGGGGCTCACGCCGGCCCGGACGGCGGCTTCCAGCACACTCTCCCCCGGCTTCAAGAGCCAACGGCGAGCGCTTGAGAGGCCCGCGCCATCTTCGGGGTTCTCAGGCAGGATTACTTCCTGGCCGACATAGAGCCGGTCGGGGCGAATAACCCGGTTGAGACGGATGAGATCGGGCTGCGGAACGCCGTAGCGCAGGGAGAGGCTTTCCATGGTTTCGCCAAATTCGATCGCACGGGTGGTCAGCCGGCCGCTGATGGATTCAAACCCTGGGATGACGATCTCCTGGCCGGGGACGATCGAGGACGGGTCGGCAATACCGTTCGCGGAGATCAGCTCATCCACCGTGGTCCCGAACTTTATGGCGATCGCCGTCAGCGTATCTCCAGCCTGGACGACATAGATCGGCCCGGCAGTTTGCGCTGAAACCCGAATGGCGCCCGTCGGGATAAGTAGTGCGATTAAAAGCAAAACCAGGCTAAGCCGGCGCATCTGGTACGAACTCCAGCTGATCTCCCACGGCGAGCGATTCTAACATCGACGGCGAGCCTTCCAACGTGTACTTCGCAGGAGCCGACGGCGCGTAGAGCCGCCAGGGCTTTGCGATGCGCACATCGACAACCCGCCCGTTTCGATCGAGCCAGGCGACGCCGAGCTCGGTAAATACGGCGAACATGTGAATCGCAGCCTCGGATCGACTCTCACGTGGCCACACCAGAACCAGCGCCTCCCCCTCGTGGACTTCGGTGCGGAAGGCGAAGCCGCGCAGTCGGCATAGGTAATCCGCACACCAGCGAGCGCGCGCAGCGATCTCCGAAGCGCGCGAAA
This sequence comes from Anaerolineales bacterium, assembly GCA_041624375.1. Taxonomy (GTDB): domain Bacteria; phylum Chloroflexota; class Anaerolineae; order Anaerolineales; family E44-bin32; genus JBFJVD01. The sequence continues at coordinate 10,342 of JBFJVD010000081.1, read as the reverse complement.
GGTTCTGAACCCGAACCCAGGAGGTCATGGTAGCTGGAATAGAAAACGGGGCGACAGCGCCGCCCCGATCGATCCGCACATGCGCTAATCCCTATTCGGTGACGCCCAGGATCTTCTCAACGCTCTCCAACAGTTCCTGCGGGCCGAAGGGCTTGGTTATGTAGTCGTCAACCTTGGCGATATGCAGCCCCAGCACTTTGTCAATGGACTGCGCCTTCGCAGTGACGACGACCACCGGGATCCCGCGGAGTTCTTCGTCCGCCTTCATCTGCTGGTAGACCTCCCAGCCGTCCATATCGGGCATCATCAGGTCGAGCAGGACGAGATCCGGGCGCTCCGTACGAACGGTCTCAAGACCTTCCACGCCGCCATTAGCCCCGATCACTTCGAAGCCCTTGCGCCCGAGGATCAATCGGACGAGATCGATCATCTCAGGCTCATCTTCGATGCAGACGACCCGCTTGCTGTTGGCAGCCATCACGGCTCTCCTAGGAGGCTGAGTCGACCTAGTGTACACGCGGTACAAAGCACATGCAATGAACCGCTGGGCCCCTCTGCCACGTCGCTCGCAGTGAGCGCATGATGGCACGCCTTCGGGAACGGCGCAAGCGCGCCCGACGTCCCCATTTCGGTTGCTTGAGCTGGGCGGAAGGAGTGATCCGACCTGATTACGCCTCGTGGATACGCAGGCGGCGCAGCATCTCTGGCTGATTCGAACCGAGGCGATAGATCTCGCCGATGTCCTGGGCCGTGATCAGGCCAAGATAACGGCCGAAATCCACGACCGGCAGTGCTTCCACCTGGCTTTGAGAGAGCTGTTGCTGGACATCGAACAGCCCGTCCTTGGGGGAAACCGGCTGAATGTCCGTGCGCATGACCTCCTGCACAGGCGTGTCCGGGGGATGCCGGTTCAATGCCTCGATCAGGATCTTCTGTGTGAGCAATCCCACAAGCTGACCATCTGTGCAGACCGGGAAGTTCGACTGGAAAGATGTCAGTGTGAGATCAACCGCGTCTCGCAGGGTCGAATCAGGCTTCAGCGTCTCAGTTTGTCGTGAATAGGCCTGGTCGACTGTCAATCTGGCGAGCACGCCTCGGAGCTGAACGAGCTGGCCTTCCTGCCCAGCGCCAAGATAGATGAAGACAGCGATCAAGATGAGGAAGAAGCCCCCGCCCAAGAATCCCCAGAGGCCGAGGAGCCATGCCATCGCCTGTCCGATCGAGACCGCGATTCGGGTGGCCAGGCCATACTCCAGCCGGAGCGCCAGCAGCGCCCGCAGAACCCTGCCGCCATCCATCGGGAAGGCCGGCAGGAGGTTGAAGGCCCCAATGAAAAGGTTGGAGACAAACACATAATTGAAGATCGGACCCACGCCGAGCTCACCCATCCCCTGCAGGCTGATGATCATCTCGCGCGGTGAGAAGTTGTAGGGGACAATGAGGGTCGCCAGCGCCAGCAGGACCGCCAGCCCGAAATTCACCGCAGGCCCGGCAATGGCGATCACGAGCTCCTGGCTTGGCTTATCCGGCGGGCGCCCCATCTGGGCCACGCCACCAATCGGGAGCAAGACGATTTGCTCGATTGGAACTCCGTACTCGAGTGCGGCGAAGCTGTGGCCCAGCTCGTGGAGAACCACAATGCCAAAGAGGAGCAACGTGACCACCACGCCGAAGATCGCCCCATCGAGACCCCGATTACCGATGAGGCCGAACTGAATGGCCGCCCAGACCAAGATGAGCGGGAACGTGATGTGCATCTTAACATCGATTCCCCGCACAGTGAAAACGCGTATGGAACTGCCCATGAATCCCTCCGCCTCCAAGAGTATCGGTCTCAGTATAACAAGTGGGGTATAAAGACCTTCCGCAGCAGGGTCGAGTTTGCTGCGGTTGGCGCCAGGAGGACGCGCTTGGACTGGTACCTCTATCCGGCTGTGGTCGCGGCGGGTTTTGTGGCCGGCTTCATCAACACGCTCGCCGGCAGCGGATCGCTGGTGACCCTGCCCCTCCTCATCTTCCTCGGGCTCCCTGCCAATGTCGCCAACGGCACCAACCGGGTCGGGATCCTGCTCCAGAATATGGTAGGTGGTGAGAGCTTTCGCCGTCGCGGCGCCCTCGATTTGCGGGGTGCGCTCTGGCTGAGCGTGCCGGCTATCCTCGGCTCCCTGGTCGGCGCACAGATCGCGGTCAACCTTGACGAAGAGCTCATGCGCCGGACGATCGGCGCGCTGATGATCATCATGCTGCTCATCATCCTCGTCCAACCAAATCGCTGGCTCGAGGGTCGGCAGATGGAAATGAGCGCCAGGCCGGGCCTGGGCGCATGGGCCATCTTCTTTGTCATCGGGGCGTATGGCGGGTTCATCCAGGCCGGCGTGGGCATCTTCTTGCTTGCAGGGCTGGTCCTCGGGATCGGCTACGATCTGGTGCGAGCCAATGCCGTTAAAGTCCTGATCAACTTGCTCTTCACAGCCGCGGCGCTCGTCGTGTTTGTCCGCAATGCGCAGGTGGTATGGGGAATCGGGCTTATCCTGGGCGTGGGGAATATGCTCGGCGCGTGGCTCGCAGCCCGGTTTGCGGTGGAGCGCGGCGCAATTTGGGTGCGGCGGCTTCTGATCGCCGTCATCGTTGTCTCGGCCGCCGAGCTTTTAGGAATCCTGGACAGGCTGGGCGCACTGGCAGGCTTGTAAAGTACCTGCCGGATGTGGCATCTTCAACCGAGTGGCGTTTGGGTCAGGATGGCTGCGAATTGGCTCCGGGGACAGCTGCTTCGGTCCCATCGCAGGGAAGCATCAAGCCGCGAGCCTGGACCAGCTGCTTCAGCCGCTCGGCGAAGGCCTTCAGCTTCGGCGCCTTCGCTGGTGCAAGCGGTTGGCCGGCGAGGTCTTCCTCCCACATGATGATTTCGCTGTGTTGGGGCGCCACGGCGCGCAGGTAGGCACTCCCGATCGCTTCTTCCCAGGCCGTCTCCGCAAGTTGATCCACCCCGCAGTCCATGATGCTGATCCGCGCGGCAGTCGCCCGGAGGGGGATCGTGTGGTGGGCCAGATTTCCGCTCATCGACCAAGGGGTGTAACCAAAATGCCGGCAGGTTTCGGCGACAAGCTTGCCTGCATCGGTCAGATTGGTACGCACGGTGATGACGGAGTGAGGCGCCATGCCTATCCTCAACGATGTTATGGGTGCCTTCCGTCCTCCGGCGTCCTCCAAGTTTAGGAGGAATATGGCATATCGGACCTTGCATTCAATTTACAGGGGAGCACGGAGACAATACGAGAGAACGAGCGTCCACAATGATGACCGTGGACGCTCGCCTTGTGGCTGCTCCCGGGTCAGCTCGCGGTCCGGGAATTGAGCAACCCAAATTCAATCCTGGGACTTGTCCGATCCCGAAAGATTCATTTCCCCCAGGCTACCGGGGGATCGCCAAATCGGGAGAGCTCAACGACGCCCCAACCACCTCCCCCACTGCCCGACTCCAATTTGAATCCGTGCTTGTCTGCCGTGAAGCGAACCCAGGCGCTGCCATCCCAGAAGCCGAGCGCCAGATTTGCGGCATTTCCACCCGCAGCATTGACATCGCCCTGGTTGTAGCGCACGCGAAGTTCGAGCTTGGGATCGAAGTCCGCTGTGACCGTCTGATTGCTCTCTTCCTCAAAGACTTCGATGTCCATTACAAAGCGAGTCTTTGTGAAGTTGGCGCCTCCTGCTCCAGTGTCATTGTCCTTCTTACTTCCCCTACGAACGCCAAGTTTCCTGCCGCTCCTTTGCGCGCGGATCTTGCCCCGCACCCCTTCTCCTGAAAAGTCAAAATCCTTGTCCTCTGCCATGCTTTCGCCTCCTCATCACATAGGATCTTCGGCTTGGGATCTCTTCAGCAGCCTTCGATGCTCGGGAATCTGCTCAAGGTAGGATTGACGCCAGCTCGGTTCGCTGATTTGCTCGGCCCGTCGTGTGAGATCGCTGACGCCAAAGCGCACCGCCTGATCCTCAGATTCGAACTGATCGAGGGCCGAGAATACATCGGCACAAGTCTCAAATGCGAGCGCGGGAAATTCCAGCCCATCAGCGCCCTGGGCGACGAGCTGATCCCAGAGATGCTCAATGAGTCCTTGAGCGTCCTCCAGCCGCCCGGCAGCCAACGCCGCTCGCGCCATCCCCGCAAGGCTGTCGGCCGCGTAGCCTTCGGCTCCAACAGCCTCGAATTGCTGTCTCGCTTGCTGAAAGGCCGCCGCTGCCTCTGATATCCGGCCGTGTGCTTCAAGCGCCAGGCCCCGGTACGAATGGGTCGCCGCCTCGCCAAAGCGATCGTCCTGAGCTTTCAGCACCGAATACGCCTCTTCGAGCAGTTCGAGCGCTTCATCCGGGTCGCCGACGCGCACGGCCGCCAGCGCCATGTTTAGCTGTGCACTGGCAGCATAGCGGCGCGCCCCGATGGATTCGGTCAGATCGAGTGCGGCCTCCAATGTCTGCCTTGCCAGACCAAATTGCCCCAGCATCAGATAGCCATAGCCCAGATTGATCAGCGCGGTGCTCTCGCCAAGGAAATTGCCTAATCTATGCGTGATCGCCGTCTGCTCCCCAAGCAAGCGAACTACACTGGCATAGTCCCCGATCGCCGAATAGAAGGCCGTGGCATTCACCAGGGTGCGAGCAAGAGTGATCTCGTCGCCGAGCTCACGCGCCACGGCGTCAGCCGCTTCCACAGCAGTCCGCGCCTCCTCAAGGTCCCCCGCCTGCGTGTGAAGGAAACCCATGCCAGAAAGCAGTTGAGCCTCGAGCATGCCGTCATCCGCCCGCCGGGCAGCAGCCAACGCAAGTTGAAAGGACTCAAGAGCCTGATGCGCGTCCCCATGCACGCTGGCCATCCATCCATGCCGGTGATATGCCTCGGCGAGCTTGGCATCCTCGCCCGTCTGCTGGGCCAGTTTGACGAGCGCATCGTCATCCGCCCGGCGCCGCTCGACCTCTCCCAGAACCCCATGGGCTTCATTTCGCCCCAGCAGCGCCCGCCAGCGCATCTCAACATCCGAAGGGTCGAGTGCGAGAAGCGCCCGATCGAAGAAGCGGCGCGCCTCGGCGTACGCCCCCTGGCTCGTCGAACGCTCCCCTGCCCGCACAAACCACTCCGCGGCCCGGTGTGGTAGCGCGCCATCCTGGTAGTGCTGGCCGATGCGCGCCGCGAACTCATCTTCTCGGTCTGCTTCGCGAGCGCTGGCCTCAAGCCAGCCGGCGACGGCAGCATGATAAGGAGGTCGGGATCGCAGCGGGACGGTCTCATAGATCACCTCGTGGAGCAAACCATGTCGGAAGGCAAACTCACGGCACGCAGGAAAGAGCGATTCGGGATGAGCGTCGAGCATCTGGCGGTCCACCAGCAGCACTAGCTGGGATCCAACTTGGGCCGGAGGCTCTTCGATCGCGCTGACGAGACGATCCCAGAACACCCGTCCCGCAATCGAGGCCCTTTGAAGCAGCAGTTTCTCTTGCGCTGGAAGGCTGTCAAGCCGGGCTTGCAGGACGGCCGTCAATGTGGGTGGCACCCGAGCGGACTGCAGTCGCTCTTCATCCACAACCCAGCGGCCTGATGGCTCATCGAAGGAGAGAACACCGTCTTCTCGCAGAATCCGGATCAACTCCTCCACGTAATAGGGGTTTCCTTCCGACCTTGCGAGAATTCGCGTGCGGAGCAGATCCGGCAGATCTTCCACGTCCCGGAGCGCCTGATTCACCAATTCAACACACGCTTCCTCAGATAGCGGCGGAAGATCGATCCGCCTCAAGCCGGCTGCACGCCGTCTGGAAGCTTCCTCGAAGATGGGATGCCGGAGGAAGAGATCGGAGCGCGTCGCGCAGGCCACCATCAGTGGAACATCTTGGCAGTTCTCCCATACTGCCAGCAAGACCTCCAGGGATTGGGCATCCGACCAGTGAACATCGTCCAGGAGGATTACCGTGGGCGTTCGCGTGGCGACCGAACGGACGAACTCAGCCAGGTAATGACGGCCTCGATCGCGCAGCTGCCCGGGGTCCGCACGGACCCCGATGAGATGCGGGCTGTCAGGGTCGTCATACCCGAGCAACGCCGCGATGAGGTGCGACTTCATTTCACCATCGGCCTGGAAAGGGCGCGCCAGCCCAGACTGAAGCTTCACCCGGACCTGCTCGCCGCTATCGTCATGCGGGATGCCGAATCGAAACGTGAACAGGTCACGGAGCATCGCATAAGGGGTCTCCTCCACCTGCCGGATGACCCGGCTGTGGAAGAAATCAACAGGGGACTCATGCGCTTGGAGCCAACGGCGGAACTCGTCGAGCAGCCGACTCTTGCCAAGCCCGGATTCGCCGACAAGAAAGACGAGCGACGAGCGATGTTCAGCTCGAGAGCTCTCAAACGCTGCTTGAAGCTGGCTGAGCTCAAGGTCCCGCCCGACCAGCCGTAGGTGTCGGGCCGCCTCAGGTGCCGCCTCTCCGAAGTCCGGCGCCTGAATTGGCCCCTCGATGAGGTACGCGGCCACCGCCGAGCGAAAACCCTTGGCCTGCACGGGCGCTTGCTGCACCGCGGTGAACTCATCACGCACCTGCAGGTAGGTGTCGTGGGACACCAGGATCCCGCCCGGCGGCGCAGCCTTCTCGAGACGGGCCGCCAGGTTCACCGTGGGGCCGGCCATCGTGTCTTCCCCTTCCGTGGCTCCCCCGAGCGCGACCAGCCCCGTATTGACCCCGATCCTAACCTGAAATCCTTCGATGGCGCGCGTTTCAGACAGCATCCGCGCGTGTCGATCCGCCAATTGTTGAATGCCGATTGCCGCCCGGACAGCCATCTCTGCATCGTTCTCGTGAACCACCTCCGCGCCAAAGACGGCCATGAAGCCGTCCCCCATGAAGCGGGCGACGCGGCCGCCGTTCGCCTCGATGGGTCCGGCCAGCCTTTCCAACGCTTGATCCATGATTTCCAGGTTGATTTCTGGGTCCAGCTCGAGCGCGATCTGCGTGGAGGCGACGACATCCATGAAGAGAACGGTGACCTGTTTGCGTTGGAGTTCGCTCTGGGGTTGATCCTGCAGCTCGGCCAATCGCTGTCGCAGTGCGGAGAGGGTGGCGTCGAGAACCGCCTCATCGAGTGTGCCGCGCAGACGCTCCTGGGCCTCAATCGCGCGTTGTAGGCGCTCGCGCTCCGCCTGATGGTTTGAGTCAGCCATCGGGCAGCATCCGCGTCTCGCAGATCAGGACAACCTGAATGAAGGAGGCACCGTAACAGTTATCGATCGAAGCTTCCCCTGGTGATGAGCCGGTCATCGCGATTCTGTGCGGGCGTACCGCGCGCTCCCTGGGTTGCGCGAGGCTGCAGCGGAGGCTTTTGCGCACTCCCAGCATGGTCTGAGCGCTACGTATGCCGTCTTACGGCTCGGAATCTGGTTGGCCCGTCGCATACCCGACCCTATCGCTAAGGCAGCCGTTCCATCCCGCTTGTGTTCCCACGGGCGTCCCGAACGGATCCGTGATACCGGTCAAGCGCGAACGATCCCAGCTTGAGCATACCGGATCATCCGATAGCGATCAAGGAATCCGCCATCTGGGTGACACCGAAAGATCACCCTCAAGTCACCCTGCGGGGTGATGCTCTTTGGGCAAATGTTGGAAATACTAAGGGCAACACGCTGCGACAGTGACCCTCACTGTCTGCATCCACTCTCGCCTTGACCACCTGTCTCCTCGCTGCACAGGTGGTCAAGTGCGGTTTCGCGATCCCTCGCGCACCAGGCATATCGCTTTGTGCCGCCGTCGGAATGCCGTATGATCAGGAGGGGTGCGCAGGTTCAGCCCCCGCCGATCCCCAACTATCTAGAGCAGACGCCATGACCTCAAGAGAACGGATACTTCAGAAGCTCAAACTCGATCCGAAAATTCGCATGGTGGCGAACGGCGACGAAGTCGTGAACGCCTTGCGCGCGGAGCAATCGGCCAGCGTGGCGGTGATCGACGAGCAGCTCCTGGAGGAAATTCCCAAGCTGCGCGAGCCGGAGGCCCGGTCCCTGCTGCGCGACGAACTGCCCAAAGCAGTACGTAGGGGGCGGCTCAAGGAACAGACGCAGGCTATCTACGTCAATCTATTTGTCGAGCTGCGCGAAGGCACGGATGAGCTGCCCACCCCCCTATCCGACCGCCCGGCCGGCCTGCCGCCCGTGTTGCGCAAGGAAAACCTTGTGAGCGCAGCCATCCCGCTCAGTGAACTCGATGAGCTGCTGGCCGACCCGGCCGTGGTCGCCGTCGAGAGCGCCGAGCAGATCCGCTTCCACCCGCCGTTGAATCTCACGCATGATGTCCGCCCACCCAAAGCCAAACAACGAAGTACCCGTTCGGCTGCCCGGACGAGCGCGCCCCAGGTACTCATCGGGATCATCGACGTGCAGGGCTTCGATTTCGTCCATCCCGACTTCTTAGGATCCGATGGCAAGACGCGATTTTGGTCGATCTGGGATCAAGGGGGAGAAACACGCCCGGCCCCAGCCCACTTTGGTTACGGCGCCGAGATCACTGCAGACCACATGAACGCCGCGCTGAGCGCCGAAGCCGAGTTTGGCCTGCTGGCCACAGAGCTCGAGCCCCAATCTCAGATGGCGGTGGGATCCCATGCCACACATGTGGCCAGCATCGCCGCCGGTAATCAGGGTGTCTGCCCCGAAGCCCTCATCGCCGGGGTCCTCATTTCGCTGTCCCCGGAGGACACCGACCGGCGCCGGTCGTTTTATGACTCAACCCGCATCGCGCACGCGGTCGACTACATTTTTGCGCTCGGGGAAACGCTCGATCTCCCCGTCTCCGTCAATATCAGCCTGGGAACCAATGGCCATGCCCACGATGCCAGCAGCGTCACCAGCCGCTGGATCGACTACGCCCTGGGGACCGCCGGCCGAAGCATCTGTATCGCCGCCGGCAACGCCGGTCAGGAGGCGCCCGCCGCGCCAGGCGATTGGGGTTTCGTCATGGGCCGGATTCACACCAGTGGACGCTTCACTCCCGAGAACCCGATACGTGAGCTCGAGTGGGTGGTGATTGGCGATGGCATCGCCGATCTCTCGGAAAATGAACTCGAAATCTGGTACAGCCCGCAGGATCGCATCTCAATTGAGGTCAAACCGCCAGACGGAAGCTGGATCGGGCCGGTTGACCCGGGCGCGTTCATCGAAAACCAGCTTCTCCAAAGCGGGACATTCCTGAGCGTCTACAACGAACTTTATGCGCCGCCAAACGGCCAGAACTACATCGCCTGCTATCTGAGTCCCTTCTTCTCGAGCAGGGGCGTCGTCGGGGTGCGCGCCGGGACCTGGCGTGTTCGCCTTCACTGCACCGACCTCCGCGACGGCGATTTTCATGCCTGGATTGAACGCGACGATCCACGACGCTTCGGGCGCCTGGGCGTCCGCGAGGCCTGGGCATTCCCCTCCTTTTTCACACAGGAAACCAATGTCGACAACTCATCGGTGAGTTCGCTTGCTTGCGGCCAGCGGATCATTTCGGTGGCAAATCTCGACGAAGCCGGCGACCGCATCCACATGACCAGCAGCCAGGGGCCGACGCGCGACGGTCGCTCCAAACCCGAGATCGCTGCACCGGGAACCGACATTGTCGCCGCCCATGGCTTCGACCGAGAGCGACCCTGGGTGGCGATGACAGGCACCAGTATGGCCAGTCCACATGTAGCCGGCGTGATCGGGCGCATGCTGGCGTTCGATCGCACGCTGACGGCGGCACAGATCGGGGGGATCCTGCGCCGCACGGCTCGACCGCTTGAAGAAGGCAACTTCGACTGGCGAAATGACAGCGGCTTCGGCCGGATCGACCCGACCGGCTGCCTCGATGAAGTCGGGCGGCTGCGTGAGCGAAGGGATCTTACGCCGTGAAGATCCGTCTGTTCCAGGCGAGCAACGGAGACAGCCTGCTGCTCCAACTGAAGGACGGCACTAACCTGCTAGTTGATGGCGGGCTCAAAGGGTCGTATGAAGACCACGTGGCGCCGGCCCTCGGCCGGCTGGCCAATCGCAAGCAGGCGATCGACCTGGTTTGTGTCTCCCACATCGATCAGGACCACATCGCCGGAATCCTGAAGTTGATGGATGATTTGGCCTCCTGGCGCGTCTATGATTTTCAGCAAGCCTCCAGGAACGCGCGCTTCCACCGCCCGAGCGCCCCACGCCCACCAGATATCCGTGCCGTCTGGCACAACACATTCAAGGATCAGATCGGCGAGAACAGCGGAGCGATTGAAACGCAGCTCATTGCCAACGCCCGCGTGCTGCACCTTAACGAACGGCTCATCGGGGATGAGCTTTCCTCGGCG
>JBFJVD010000080.1:0-11556 GCA_041624375.1 Anaerolineales bacterium | reverse complement strand
TGTGGATGGTGCTCTTTGGGGCGCTGTTCATCGCCATCGGGGCGTTCCGCCTGCTCCAGCCCCCTGAAGTCGCGCCAGCGCCAGACTTCATGCCGGAAGCGTTCCAGCTGTCCGAGGCGGACACTGGCTTCCTGCCCATGATGGCGGCCAGCCCGATCCAGCCGGAACTGGCGCAGGCCTTGGCAGCGGAAGCCGAAGTGGGTGGACCCCGACGCCCGCCGGCGGCAGGCGGAAACGATGCGATACCGGCGAACGCCGGATCCATGCCAGCGGTCAACATTCCGGAGCGCCTCGTGATTCCGGCCATCAAGCTGGATGCGCCGGTGGTTGCGGCGGAGCTCACCGAGATTGAAGTCGGTGACAAGGTGTACCGCCAGTGGCTGGCCCCGAACGGGTTCGCTGCCGGTTGGCATCACGACACCGCCGGACTCGGTACTGCCGGGAACACGGTCCTCAACGGCCACCACAACGTCGCCCGGGAGGTCTTCCGCAACCTGGAACACCTGGAGGTCGGCGATTTGATCTTCGCCTACTCCGGCGGGCGCAGCTACAGCTACGAGATCACGCACGTTGAGATCCTGCCGGAGCGATCCCAGCCGCTTGAGGTCAGGCTGGCCAATGCCCGCTGGATTCAGTCGACCGAGGATGAGCGCCTGACACTGGTGACCTGCTGGCCGTATGTCAGCAATACCCACCGGCTGATCGTTGTCGCCAGCCCGACAAACGCGCTGCGCACGCTCCGCTGAAGCCGATTCCCTTAGAATCTTCGAAGCCGCCAACCCAGGCAAGAGGCCGCAGCTCAGGCTGCCGTTCTTGCATGCCCCGTCCTGAGCGGACGGTCGCTTTTTCTCTCGCTCTGATAAGACCGCACCGCTTGAACTCGCCTTCTGTGGCCGGTATAATCGAACGCACAACTCAACGGAATTCGAACGATGTGCGCGGAGGCATGCGTCTGAGGCGTGCCCACACAGAGAGCCGCCGGCCGCTGTGAGGCGGCGGGAACCGCAGGCGTTCCGCTCCGCCACCCCTCCCAATGGGGGGGCATCGCGCCCGCAGGGATCTCTGCACAGAGATCGTAAGGGCGCCCGAGCCCGCCGGTTAGCGCGGAGATGAGACCAACCCGTCAAGCCATGGGGTTGGTGAACGCAGGTGGCACCACGGGGCGTCCCCTCGTCCTGCGACGAGGGGACGCTTATGCTTTTCTGGAGGAGGCAGGCCATGCTTGATCTGCGGACGATCCGTGAGCATCCAGACGAGGTGCGCGCCGCCATCGAGAAACTTGGCACGGAAGCGCCGATTGATGAGATCCTGGCTCTGGATTCGCAACGGCGGGAGCTGCTCCAGGAGCTCGAAGGGCTGCGCCACGAACGCAATGTGACCTCGGACCGCATCGGGAAGATGAAAGAGCAGTCCGAACGCGAGCCGCACATCGAGGCGATGCGCTCAGTGAACGCCCGCATCAGCGAACTGGAAGCGGAGCTCCGCGGGGTCGACGAAAACCTTCAGGGCGCCATGTATCTGGTGCCCAACCTTCCGCATGAAAGCGTCCCTGTCGGCGCCGATGAAAGCGAGAATGTGGTGCTTCGTCAAGAAGGTGACCCGCGGACCGAGGCCGATCTGGGATTTGAGCCAAAGCCACACTGGGAGCTCGGCCCATCGTTAGGCATTCTTGATTTTGAGCGAGGCGTGAAGCTCTCTGGCAGCCGGTTCTACGTTCTCTTCGGCGCCGGTTCGCGCTTGCAGCGGGCTCTGATCCAATGGATGCTCGACTTCCACGTTGAAAAGCACGGGTATCTTGAGGTCTATCCCCCCTTCATCGTCAAAGAAGAAGCCATGTGGGGCGCGGGGCAAATGCCGAAGTTCGCCGACAACATCTACCGCGATGCTGAAGACGACCTGTGGCTGATCGGCACCGCCGAAATTCCGCTGACGAACCTGCACCGGGATGAGATCCTTGAGGCGGATGACCTGCCTCGAACCTATGTCGCTTATACACCCTGTTTCCGCCGGGAGAAATTCTCGGCGGGCCGTGATGTGCGCGGGATCAAGCGCGGGCATCAATTCGACAAGGTCGAGATGTACAAGTTCACCACGCCCGAAACGTCCTACGATGAGCTCGAATCGCTCGTCGACAATGCCGAGGATATTTGCCGGGCCCTCGAGATTCCCCATCGCGTTGTGCAAATGGTGACTGGGGACCTCGGCTTTGTGGCAGCGAAGAAGTACGACGTCGAAATGTGGGCACCCGGAACGGGCGAGTGGCTGGAGGTCAGCTCCTGCAGCAACTGTGAGGCCTTCCAGGCACGACGGGCCAACGTGCGCTATCGACCCCAGGCCGATGGTCGTCCCGAGTTTGTCCACACGCTCAACGGCTCGGGGTTGGCGCTGCCGCGCACAATGATTGCTATTCTCGAGAATTACCAGCAGGCCGATGGCACCGTCGTGATCCCGGACGTCTTGCGCGGCTATATGGGCGGACGTGAGACCTTGACGGCGGAAACCCGGTGAGCGATGGTCTGATCACCGCGCTCACCGCAGTGGTGATGGTGGTGGGGCTCATCAGCGTCGCCATCCCGGTACTGCCGGACATGGCGTTCATCTGGCTGGCGGCCCTGGGCTACGGGCTGCTTGTTGGTTGGGGGGAACAGGGTCCCTGGCTCTTTGCCCTGATCACGCTTCTGGGGCTGATTGGCGCGGCCATCGAGGTCCTCGGCAGCAGCGTCGGCGGCAAACTGGGTGGCGCCTCGCTTTGGAGCATCCTGGGGGGATTTGCCCTTGGGGTGGTGGGCCTGATCTTCTTCACGCCGGTGGGCGGCGTTGTGGGCTTGCTGCTGGGGACCTTTCTCGTGGAATACTGGCGCTCAAAAGATGCCCGCCAGGCCGCGCGTGGGACGCTCGGGATGGGCCTGGGATTTGGCGCTTCATTTGTCGTCAAGTTCCTGCTGGCGCTTGGGATGGTCGCTGCGTGGGTCGTCTGGGCTGCGCTGGCCTGAGCTTTGTGTCCCTGCGGACAACTCGGGTTGGGCGAGCAGGGGGAACCGCTCAGGGGTCAACAGCCCGGATCTGCCGCAGGCCGTAGGCACCTTCAGCGCAGTTGTTGTACCAGTGATCAGGATCGGTTGAGAGTTCGCCAACCCCGGGAACGATCGTTCGCAACCGCTGCACCTCCACCTCGCGCTCGCCTCGCTGGACGGCCTGCACTATTGCCGTGTGACGTGCATCCCAGCGCGCCGTCCACTCGCGAAAAGCGCCGGCCTGTGCGTAGATGGAGGGCGCCGCCGAGAGCGGGTAGAGCAGCGCAGCCACCAGCAGCGCGCCGGCCAAGCCCGGACTCCAGCGCCGCAAGAGGCCCTGGCGTGGCACCAGCAGGATCACAAGCTGCGACCCGAACCAGCCGAAGCCCGCTGCCGTCAGCAGCAGCATCAAGCGTGCTCCGATCAATGCGCGCGGCGCCGGATAGCTTGAGAGGGCATACGCGCTCGGCGCCATCGCGGCAACCAGGAGAACGAAGCAGAAGACCGGGAGCAGCGCCAGGCTGATCGCGGTCTTGCGCGTGTGCGGAACCGCGTCACCTGCGTGCAGCAGTCCGGCGGCAAAGAAAGGTAGGGCGGTCACCAGCGTCGGCAGCCACAGGTGCTTCACCGACCCGTGGAGGAAGAGGTAGGCATGGTAGGCGGCCATACGGGCCGAGGGGAGCAGGGCCGGCGCCTCGCCCGCCCATCGATCGGCGTTTGCCGGCGAAATGGCCAGGATGGCAAGAGCGACGCCGGCGCCCAAGAGACCCGCGCCGCTGAGCCGCACTAGTGATCGCGGAGCATTGCCCCGCCAGACGCCCCATGTTCCGGCCAGCACCAGAAGCAGCAGGACGGTGATCAGCAGCGCTGCCCCGGTCTCCGAGAATCCGCCGGCGATCAAGCCTGCCAGCGTTGTGGCAGCCAGCGTTCCCGGTCGGATGCGAGCGCGGCCGGATCGATCGAGAATGAACCCGGCCAGGCCCAAAGCGCCGATCAATGGCGCGGTATAGGGCAGCATGCCCGGCCGCCAGTAGATGCTTTGCACCACGTCAGGTGATTGATCAAGCGTCGCGAAGGTCAACCAGGCGCCAGCGGCAAGCGCAGCGCCAGGCCCAAGACGGCGCCCCGCAAGCCCGAAGAGGCCGGCCGCCAGGTACGCCGCCGTGAAGATCAAAAGCAGGACCGCAATTGCAGGGAGGAAGGCATTGGCGCGGGGTCCGATCAGGCCGCTCAGATCGGCGAAGAGGGTCAGGCTGAAGCGGTTGCCGTGGTAGGGCGAGGGTCCGAGGTAGGAGGCGACCTGGGCGCCCCAGAACCCATGCTGGCGGAGGACCATCGCGTAACAGTAGTCGTCCCCTACATAGCGCATGGCCGTGCCGGCGTAGCTATGGCCAAGCAGCGGCACACTGGCCGCGGCGATGACCACGGGGGCCCATTGGGGGAGCCACCGTAGGCCGAGGTCCTCTGGCGTTGATGGCTTCATGGCCTGTCCTGGTTTTACCATGCCGGGTCAGGGGTGGAAGAACACCATCCCGATTCCCAGGCGTGTCAATCCTTCTTCGGCCCAGTAGGCGACCAGGCCGGAGGGGTCGTCGACGGCCTGGAACAATGGGCCGATCGCGTCCGGGTGGCGGAGCTGGGCCAGTGACCGGACGGCCTCGATGCGCACCTGAACAGAAGGGTCTTTTGCTGCTTGCGCTAAACCGGGGACGGCGCGTGATCCCAACACAGTGAGCGCCTCGCCGGCGAGGCGCGCCAGCAAGCGGTCTTCGCTCCCGAGGAGGTTCAGCAGTGGGTCGAGCGCATGCGGCGCCGGCCGCTGGCTGAGCCCCAGCGCAGCGCACTGCCGGACGGCGGGGTCGGCGTCCCCAAGCGCATGCACCAAGGCGGTTTTAGCACGCTCGTCATCGAATTCCGCCAGCGCGCGCAGCGCCCACCAACGATCGTCGCCATGATTCGTTTTGAACAGTTCAAGTAAGGGTGGGACGGCCTCTGGGCCGAGGGCGGCCAAGGCGGAGACAGCCTCCTCTGCCACTGCGTCGTCCCCTGCGGTCAGCGCAGCCAGGTGGGTATGCAGGGACACCGATCTAACTGGAAGGCGGGGGTACCGGCAGGTCCTCGACGGCCACGTCGATCCATTTGTCGCCTTCTTCCACGAGCATCACCGGGATGTCGTCGACGATCGGGTACTTGCGGCCGCAAGGTTCTTTGCACACGAGCCAGGTGTCGCGCACCAGCTCAAGTTCGCCTTCGTGATCCTGGACACAGGCGGGACAGCGAAGGATCTCAAGCAGATCTTGGCTGATCATCTCTCACTCCTCGAACCGGCGCGATTGTACCATGCCGGTCCGGCCAGCTCCTGCAGAAGACCGGGGACTTCGCGCACCCATCGCCCCTAGAGCGGCTCAGGCGAGCGCTGGCTATTCGGTCTTGGCGTCCTTGGGCAGCTCGGTCCCCGGCCCATACTCATAGATGGCTCGCCAGGGGAGGTAGTGGGTCTTGAAGATGTCGTCATAGATGACCTGACCGTCACGGACCACGGTCCGGGTTACGACGATATCCATTCCATCGGCTTCAAAGTCGACCTGGTCGATCTCGCCCTCTGGCAGATCGGGATTCTCACGGTACAGCGGTTCAGGCGCCTCGACCACATTCGTCGCGCCGCTCGAGTTCCACTGGACCGTGCGGCCGTCCGACGTGGAATAGAACTTCCACAGGAGCTGGGTGCCGTAGATGTAGGTCTCGAGCAGCAGCCAGTAGGGCGTATCGTTGGTGAACTTGAAGTCAACCAGGGGGACAAAGACGGTGGCGTCCATCCCCGGACCGGGCGAGTTTGGCCCCTGCTCGTAGTAGAGGACGCGGTAGGCGTGTGAGTGGCGCTCGACGATCGGGTATCCGCCGAAGAATGCGGCGCGGTAGAGGGTGGTGCTCACCTGGCAGACGCCCCCTCCGACGCCCTTGATTGTGCGGTTGCCAAAGATGATCAGGGCTTCGGCGTAGCCCTTGTCCAGGCTGATATCGCCGAGCACCTCGGCCATCGACAGCGTCTCGCCCGGCGCGATCAAGAGACCGTGGAACGCGCCGGCGGCGGTGGCGATATTCTGCATTCGCTCCGGACTTGATCCGGCGAAGTAGGTCGACACGGCGACCACGTTTTCGGTGATCCCCAGGTCAGCGCCGGTGGCATCATCCCCCACCGAAGGTTCGGCCAGGTTGAAGACCAGGGGCGCCTCATGGCGGCCTGCCCCGGCCGCTTCTTGGATGGCCTCAAAGCTCGCATTCACGTTGAGCGAGCGTCCAATCACTGCTGGCTGGAGCAGGTCGAGTTGGCGGGTGTCGTCATTGAAGATGAAGCGCGCGTTCTGGGGCTGGCGCTCAAGCTCCGGCGCGAGGGGCTCCAGCAGCGCAGCAAGCTGCTGCGGCTCGAGCCCGACTTCGTAGCGGGCGGGCGCCCCTTCTTCACCCTCCACAAGCCGGAACTGGATCATTTCGGCGAGGCGGGCGGGCGCGAGGATGAGCGGCTCCATTCCCTCAGCTGTCAGGCTCAGGGGAGCGTCCAGGAAGCGGCGCGCGATCTCTCCCTGTTCGCTGGCGTCCAGCACGCGCGGCGGCGTCTCGACAATCACCAGCGAAATGTTGCCGTCGTGAAGCTGGGAAACGATGGGGATCAGTGATTCGAGTGTGGCAACGGGATCCAGCCAGCGGCCGATCTGACCGGGTTCGACGATCACCTCAGTGCCTTCGACCCGCAGCCTGGCGTCGACCTCCGGTCGGTCAATCTCGGCGGCGATGCGTGCCAGGTATTCCCCGGCCGCCCGCTGGTCGAAGATGACGATCGGCGGGATGCGCGCACCTTCGTACCAGGCCTCATATTGATCGGCGATCCGTGAAAGCAGCCCGCCGGTTCGGCCAAGGGCCACCGCGCGCCGTCCCATCTCCGGGATGTCGATGATCACACCCACTTCGGCCGGTCGCGCCACCCATTGACGGTCGCCGTCACGCAGCACGATGGTGCCGTTCTGCGGATAGGTGAGCGCGGCGCCTAGCGCCAGTTCGATCTCGGCCGGCCGCATGCCGCTGGCGTCCAGGCCGGCGACCTGTACGCCCGGCAGCGCCCGACCGGCGTACGCCACACGGACCCCGAGCGTGAACAAGATCACGGCCGCCGCCAGAGTCGCCAGCGCGGTTGCGGCGATCAGCAACAGCCGCTGCGCAAGATTAGGCAGGTCGGACGTGCGTCGTGAGAAGGGTTGGGTCAGATTCATCGCGGCATCCAGGGGCGAGATTATATCATCTTCGGCGGTTTGAACCCGTCGAGGTTCTACCCGGCAGCCAGCTTTCGTCCCTGGACCGCCATCAGGGTTGCAAGAACACTTCCACGCTTGAATAGTGCCGCATCCCCGGGATGCCGGTGGCCGGCTCGCTCACCGCCAAACGCCCAAACTGCGCAAAAGGGACGCTATAGGCCAACTCCAGCGTCGTCGTACCCAGCTGGCCCACACCCGGCGAGTCCAGCCACACCTGTCCGGCGCTCAGAACGGCACCCTGGCGGTCGAGCAGTTCGATCGTCAACGGCACGTCGGCGTTCACCCAGCCGGCGATCTCCACCTGCAGCCTGCCCCCGGCCACCCGCTGCCCGTCTATTGGGGAGAGAATCGCCAGTTTCTCTGGGCCATGTTGGGCGGGCTGAACCCGATCGGTTCCGCTCGAAAGCAGGATCAGGTCCACCGTTGAGAGCTGGCTCAGGCGCCCGAAGCGGATATCGAAAACACGAACTTCCAGCCGGCCCTCTTCGGCCACCCATGGCGATTCGAAGCTGAATTCCGCAGCATAACGGCCTGCGTTGCCCGGAAAAGCGAGCAGGTAGGTGACATGCTCATCGAGCAGGCGTCCGTCTTCCCCATAGAGGCGCAGCTCGACCCTTTCGTTAAAGCTCGGTCCGCCGTACCCCAAAATGCGGAAAGGGCTGGTGACTTGAGAGCCCGCCCCCGGCCGCAGAATGGCCAGCCGGGCGAACGGCAGGCGGATCGGCAGCGGCGTGGGCGTGAGTGACGGCTGTGCCTCTGGCGGTTCGAGCACGATCGGCACAGTGGCCTCGGTGAGCGGCGCGGGAGATGGTGTGTTGGCCGGATTTCCTGGAGCGGGTGATTCGGTCGCGCGGATCGCTGTGAGAGTTGGCGAAGCGTCATTCTCCTGCGCCGGTTCTGGCGGCGCGGAGCATGCCCCAAGCAGCAACCCAAGCAGGATGACCAGCCGCCGGCCGATCATGCCGCAGACGAGGTCAGTTCCGGCATCACCACTTGCTGAAAACGCTCCATGGCCTCAAGCGGCTCTTCCGGCGCTGCGGTTCGGAAATCGATCACCGCATGTTCGAGCCCGGCGCTCTGGTAGGCGCGCAGGGTCTCCGTGATTGCCGCCGGTTCTCCCAAAAGCTGAGCGTCGGGATCTGATCCGTCGAACGAGAGCCGCAGCCGGGCGCTCAGGGTGAGTTTCCTGCCGTCGGCAAGCGAGGTTAAACGCTCGACGCCCCGCCGGAACTCGTCCGGATCTACCCTGCTCGGATGCCAGCCGTCGCCAAAGGCGGCCGCGCGGCGCAGGGCGGCTTCGGACGATCCGCCGATCCAGATGGGCGGCCCGCCCGGCTGGGCGGGAGGCGGCGCAAAGACAGCGGAATCAAATGCGACGTAGCGGCCCTTGAAATGAACCGGTTCGTCGCCCCCGGCCACCCACAAATGCTTGAGCAGCTGGATATATTCGTCCATGCGGCGGCCGCGATCCGTGAAGCGCTCGCCCAGGTTCCGGAATTCGCCGCGCGACCAACCGACGCCCAGGCCGAGCAGCGTTCGTCCGCCGCTGAGCGAATCAAGGGTGGCGATTTGTTTGGCGGCGATCATCGGGTTGCGTTGGGGGAGGATCAAGGCCGAGAGCCCCAGCCGGACCCGCTGCGTGTGCCCGGCCAGAACAGCCAGGGCGGTGACCGCTTCAAAGATGCGGCCGAAACGATCGGAGTCGGCGGCCGGGAGCAAGACGTGATCGCTGGTCCAGATGGATTCGAAGCCGAGCCGCTCGGCGGCTTTGGCCGTGGCCAGCAGGGTCTGCGCGGTGATTCGGGCGCCGTAATTGGGGAGGATCAGTCCGAACTTCATCCTCGCCTCCGGGGGTCAGTCCCCAGCGGCGTGCCGGCGTGCCTCATGAGAGCGTGGCCCAAACCTCGAGCTTCGCCGTGACCCGGCGGATGACCTCGTCGGTGAACTCCTGCGTGGTTGTTTGGCCACCGAGATCAGGCGTAGCGACGCCCTGGTAGAGCGCTTCCAGGACGGATTCGTAGATGGCCCGCGAGGACTGACGGGCAGCCGGATCATCCAGGTAGCTGAGCAGTGCGGCTCCAGCGAGGATCATCGCCATCGGATTGGCAATGTTCTTGCCTTCCAGCGCCGGCGCGGTGCCGTGCGGAGCCTCGGCCATCACGGCGCGCACCTTCGTCGCTGATTCGTCGAAGGAGAGCACGAGCGACTCCGAACCGGCGATCGAGCCGTACATCTGCAGGACCAGATCCGACATGCAGTCGCCGTCCCGGTTGAGGGTGGGGATGACCAGCGACTCGCCGGCGCTGCGCAGCAGCATCATGTAGGTGGCATCGATCAGCTGAGGATCGTAGCGGACGGTGGGGTGCCGCTCTGCAGCTGTATCCAGTTCCTCTTTGAACATGCCCTCATAGACTGGGCTGACCGTGAATTTCGGGCCGCCAAACACCTTGGCGCCGGTTCTTTCTGCGTGCTGGAAGGAGAACTCGGCCACCGCCCGACAGGTCTTCCTTGAGATGCGTTCGGTGCGGAAGGCGAGCTCATCCCCGTCCTCGGTCTGGCGCCATTCTTTGGCGCCGTAGGCGCCGCCGACGGCCATCCGCACCACGGAGATTGGCGCATGCACGCCGCCCACGGGCCGCACATTGGGCAGCCGGCGGCCGGTCCGCAAGATCACTTCGGCGTCCATCGCCTCGCGCAGCAGGGCGTTCGGGCTGCCAACGTCGTCGGCATCGAGCGGGGTGATCGTGGCGGCTTTGAGGCCGTAGCCTGCAGCTTCCATGGCGCGGGCCGCCTGCTTGATGACCTCGTTACCGGTGGCGCGGCGGTTCTCAAGGCTCAGGTCATAGCGCTCAAATGTCAGGGCCACGCGCGACACTGCCGGATCGAGCACCCGTAGCGCTTCGATGAGCAGCTCCTGGCCGGTTTGGTCGCCGTCGAGGACGACGATGGTCTGCGACGCTTGTTCAGTCATCAGGTTGCGGGTTGAGAGATCTGCCCTGGTCGAGGGTTCGACAGGAGGGTTGGGCCCGGATCGTCACCCAGGGGATCCGGGCAGCCGCTGCCTGCCCGGCAGGTAGAGGTTTCGCTGCGTCGGCTGTGGATCTTTCAGGGCCGGGTATCGAAGAAGAGGACAAAGGAGCGGTCTTTCAACGCCCGGTGCCGTTTGCCCGCAAGACAATTCCGGCGAGGAAGACGCCGAGCAGGCCGTAGACGAAGGCGGCGGCCTTGTCGTCGCGGCCGCGACTGATCGCGTAGTAACCGGGCCAGGTGAGCACCATCACGGCCCCGTAGAGCAGGTGGATGGTGCGGGTGGGGCGCAGCCCCTGGAGCCAGAGTGTGATTCCGACTACGGCCTGCACAAGGAACAGGAGCTCCCCCGCGGCAAGGATGCCCCAGAAGCGGCCGTCGACACCGCGGTCGCGGAAGTAGGCTACCAGCCCCCAGGCCCCGGCGAGCAGCGCGAACAGGAACATGGCACTGGCGAGACGGTCATGGATCAGAGTCAAGTTGGGTCCTTCCCTGGCCAGCGAGTGTCGGCGCCCATTGTATCACCGGCGTGCCAGCCTGAGGTACGGAGGCCGTCGAGCTAAAGCGAGTAGATCTCCCCGAATTTCGTCTGCAGGTACGCCAGATAGGGCTCGGCCGAGAGCTCGCTGCCGGTGGCGCGCTCGACAATCTCACCTGGGAGCAGCTTGGCGCCGTGCCGGTGAACATTGTGGCGCAGCCATTCGAGGGTGCCTTCAAACTGACCTTGCTCGATTTGCTCCGTGAGATCGGGGATCGCTGCCGCCATCGCCTGCCACAGCTGGCAGGCGATCAGGTTGCCGAGGGTATAGGTCGAAAAATAGCCGATATAGCCCTCGGACCAGTGGATGTCCTGCAGCACACCCTGTGCGTTGTTCGGCGGGGTCAGGCCGAGGTAAGCCTGCATCTTCTCATTCCAGGCTGCGGGGAGATCGGCGACCTGAAGGTCGCCCTCCATCAGCGCCAGTTCGAGCTCAAAGCGCAGCATGATATGCAGATTGTAGGTGGCTTCATCCGCCTCGACGCGGATGTAAGAGGGCACCACCTTGTTGATCGCCTGGTAGAACGTCTCGAGGGGAACCTCCCCCAACTGCTGCGGAAAGACAGCCTGCAGCTTGGGGTAGTAATGCCGCCAGAAGGGCCGGCTGCGCCCAATCAGGTTTTCGTACATGCGCGACTGGGATTCATGGATGCCGAGCGAGGTCCCCTCG
>JBFJVD010000079.1:0-11633 GCA_041624375.1 Anaerolineales bacterium | reverse complement strand
GATCCCCATGACCCGGGCCGAGCTGGCCGACCGACTGGACGTTCACGAATCGACGATCTCGCGTGCCGTCGCAGACAAATCGATCGCCCTGCCAGATGGGCGCATCCTTCCGCTTGCCCGTTTCTTCGAACGGAGCTTGCCGATTCGAGCGCGTATTCGAGAGATCGTGGCACATGAAGACCGGCCACTCACCGACGAGCAGATCGCCGCTGAGTTAGCCAAAGAGGGCGTTCAGGTTGCCCGGCGTACGGTAGCCAAGTACCGGTCGATGGAGGATATCTTGCCCGCCCGATTACGCCGCAAGGAATGTGAAGGCGCCGGCGGTGGACAGACGACCTGCGATGAGGCGCCCCTTGGCTAATCCGCCGACCGCGGCCAGCGCCCTTCTGCGCATCTTCCAGCGCGACACGTTTCGCGACTTCTTCCATGCGCTGGCCGAAAGCATGAATTACGCCTTCTTCATTTTGCAGCGCGATGGGCGGCGGATCCTCACCTTCAATCATGCATTCCTGCTTGCAACCGGATATTCTCGATCGGATCTCGACGACCTTTCCCCCGCCACCCTTTTCCCAGGCGAGCTCGGGCAGCGAGCGCTGGCACAACTCGTCGATCTTGAAGAGGGTCCGGAGCTTCGGATTGAAGATGTGCCCCTGCAGACCTATGCAGGGAGCATCAAGATGGTGGACCTCCAGGCGCGCGCCACTCGACCCAACAGCGGCTGGATCCTGGTCTGGGTTTCACTGAGCGCGGAACGGAAGATCGAAGAAATCCAGCGCAGGGCGCGGCAGAAGCGCCTTGGAATCCTGCTCCAAATCTCGCAGGCCCTCCTAGAGGGAACGCTGACCGCCCTACCGCAGGCGCTCGGGCGTGCCAGGGAGCTGTTTGATGCTTCGGCGTGCGGCCTCTATCGTGGTGCAGCGGACGGTCCTCGATACTTCCTTGAGGGCGACTTGCCAGCCCCCTTCCCTCAAGTCCAGCCTGCCACCGAGCTACGCCCGCTGCCGCGGGCCGGTTTGTGGACACGAGGTCAGCGCCCTGAGCATGCGCTCCACCGAGCAGCCCGAGCATCCGGATTCCACGCCCTGGCGATCGCCTCCATCGGAAGCCGCACAGCGTGGATCGGCGCACTGGTGGTCGGCTGGCGCGATCCAGAGCGGGTGCCGGACGACATCGACGATCTGATGGACATCGTGGCGAATCTGTGCCACGCAGCACTACAGTTGGGGACGCAGCAGGCGACGGTAGCTGATCTGGGGAAGTGGGCCGAACAGCTCGAAGCCGAATCCGAAAACCAACTGGCAGCAATCTCAGATGCGTTGCTGGCGCTGGACGAGGATCTGATCGTGGCGCGCACCAACCCGGCAGCCCATGAGATGCTCGGCTACGCTGCCGGCGAACTGCGCGGCCAGCGCATTCAGGACGTGCTGGTTGGGCCTGAGGACATTCTCGCGACGATCCTGGACGCAGTGGGGCACAACCGACCCTCGGAGCGATCGCGCATAACGCTCCACAGGCGAGATGGGACGCCGATTCCAGTTCGGCTCCGGGCGGTGCCCTTGGAGTCCGATGCAAAATCCCGTTCGCTGGTCATCCTGAGTGACCAATCGGAGCAGAAGCAGTTTGAGGATCAGACCGAAAGCCTAACCCAGCGGGCGCTCCTGGGCGAGGTGACGGCGATCTTCGCCCATGAGGTCCGCAATCCGATCAACAATATCAGTACGGGGGTACAGCTCGTGGCCTCACGCCTAGGAGAGGATCACCCCCTGCGCGGCACGCTCGAGCGCGTACGGCGGGAGTGCGTCCGCCTCGACCAGCTGATGGAGGACGTCCTGTTCTACTCGCGGCCGCTGGAACTCAAGATGGAGCCTCTCAAGCTGGGCGATTCCATTCACCGGCTTCTCGCCCGCTGGGAACCGCGCCTCAATCAGGCGAATGTGCGCTGGCATGTGGACATGGGCGACGGCGATTTCCAAATCAAAGCCGATCCGAGAACCTGGGAGCAGGTGCTCGTCAACCTGATCTCCAATGCCGTCGAAGCGATGACCGAAGGCGGGACTTTGTCGTTCTCCGCCGAGCTGATCGATACCCCTCACGGCGAACTGATTGAGCTGCGGGTGGCGGACACCGGGCCGGGGATCCCGAAGGAGCTGCTGGAACGGCTCTTCGATCCTTTCTTTACAACCAAGAAGGAAGGGACAGGCCTCGGGCTGGCGATCAGCCGCCGCATCGTGGCTGCACACCAGGGAAGCATCGCCGTGGAGAGTTACCCGGATGCCGGAACTGTCTTCATCTTGAGGGTGCCGGCACTTAACGGATCACCCAGGGAGGGCTGACATGAGTTCCACTGTACTTGTGGTCGATGATGAAGAAACCGCACGCACATTCATCTGCGAGACGCTCAGTGACGCAGGATATGAGCCGATCGAAGCCGGCGATCTTACCAAAGCTCACGAGGCTATCGACACGGGCGCAGCCGATATTGTCCTCCTCGATCTGGTCCTGCCCGATGGATCAGGACTGTCGCTCCTCGATCGGATCGGGCGCGAAAGCCCGAGCCTTCCCGTCATCCTGATCTCAGCCTTCGGTGAAGTTGAGACTGCTGTGAAGGCCATGAAGATGGGTGCGCTGGATTTCCTGGAGAAGCCGCTGGATCTTCAGCGCATGCTGCAGGCTGTAGAGCGCTCTCGCGAGATCATCGCTCTTCGCCGCGAATTGGACCTGCTGCGCGAGAACGCCTACAATCAGATCGAGATGGTTGTGGGCGAATCAGCTTCGATGAAACGGATCGTCCGCGAGGCCGAACGCGCGGCCGGCTCCTCGGTGTCGGTCTTGATTACCGGCGAGACGGGGACCGGGAAGGAAGTTCTCGCCAAGGCGATCCGCAAGATGGGGCCACGCGCCGATAAAGCTTTCATCCCGATCAATTGCGCTGCCCTGCCAGATACCATGATCGAGTCGGAGCTCTTTGGGCATGAGGCGGGGTCTTTCACCGGAGCCCAGAAGCGCAAACCAGGTCTCATCGAGGTGGCCGATGGCGGCATCTTGTTCCTCGACGAGATCTCGGAGACCAAACCCGCCATGCAGGTGAAGCTTCTCCGCGTGCTGGAAGAGAAGGCTTTCCGGCGAGTGGGAGGCGTGAAGGAAATCAACGTCGATATCCAAATCCTGGCGGCGTCGAACCGAGACTTGAAGGCGGCCATGGAAGCGGGGGAATTCCGGGAGGATCTGTATTACCGACTGAAGGTGGTCGACCTACATGTTCCGCCACTTCGAGAACGGATCGCGGATATCCCTGCCTTGGTGGGAGGCTTTATCCGCCAAATCAACCAGCGCACCGGAAACAACGTCTCAGGGATGACCCCCCGCGCCATGGATGCCCTAAAGAAGCATAGTTGGCCCGGCAATATCCGTGAGCTGGAGCACGCGATTGAGCGCGCCATGCTCTTCTGCGATGAAGATGTGATCGACATCGTGCATTTGCCTCCCGAATTCCAGGAATAGCCCCGAAACCGCCGAGCCCTCCGACGGTCCTCGGCGGCGGGAATCGAATTTGTCTCAAGGAGCGTGCTTGGCACGCTCCTTGCATCAAGCCCTCCTGAAACCGCACGGTCTTCGGGAGGGCGCCATGTTTCCGTTCAGTCTCAGTGATATCCAACTTGTGCTCGCTGCCTCTCTTTTCCTGATGGGCAGCGGGTGCCTGGTCACGGGCATCATCATCCTGGTGGGACGCGGGTACGCAAAGGAACTGCGGATGCTTGCCGCTCAATCGGTGCGTCTGGGTCAGAAGGGGATCGCCCAGGAAGTCACCGGTCTCGTCAGCAGCGCAGCCGATTTGATCGCCTCGATTAATGAGCTCGTCCGAACAGCCAGTGGAATCGGCGTCTTCCTGGTCATTCTCGGCCTAGTCCTCATCATCGCCGCATACTGGGTCACCCTCCAGATCAATTGGGTCGTGGTCTGAGATCAGACGGAGGAAATCATGCAGTCCACACCGCCCTTTCTTGCCGCGCTGAGCGAACGGTTTTCACCTGGTGAGGTGGCGCAGATCGTCGGCCGCTTGCTGCGCATGCCGGCTGTTTGGCAAGCGATTCGTGAACTAAAGCTCGATCCTGTCCCTGCCAGCATTCGCGAATCGCCAATTCATCTGTTCATGGCAATTGTGGGCCAAGACGTCGCTGCAATTGCCTCAGGTGAGGGCAATCCGGAAGTTCTTAAGCGAGCTGCGGCGGCATTTCACGCCACCATGCAGGGGCAGGCAACGCCGAGCAACCCAGAGGATCTGGCCCTGGCGAGCATTGGACTGGTGCGGGCGCTGGCCGAGGATCAGGTCTCAATTCACTCCCTAGCCCAGCGGATTCGGGAGGTGCCGGCGAGCTGGCACGACATCCTCACGATTGCCTTCCCACTGATTGAAGACCGTCGACGTCTCTATTCGGCACTCTTGAAAGCTCCGGGACGTGAGTCACTCTGCTTGGCTGTCGATAGCCATCTCGCCAATTTGGAACCCTCCGAGGCGGCGGCAGCCTTCCTGGGGATCGACTCGCTTTCTCCTGTAGCCCTACTTTCTTTCCTCCAGGACAACGGCGAGGCGCAGCTGGCTCAGTTCTATGCCGAAGCATTGATCGCGGAGCAGGCACAGGGACCAGGCATGGAGAGGCGCCTGGATACGGCGGCGGCACGTTCGATCATCGGCTCACCGGAGGAGGCAGCCGCTGAGCTTGAGCGGATTTGGGAAAAAGCCACCGAGTTTACTGGCGCACTGGCCGATCGCCTCGCCGGACACGGCTCGCAGCTGGGCAATCCAGTGATCGAGCTTGAGGCCCGCATGCAAGCCCTGCAGGCGCGGCCTACCGCCGAACGCAGGGCCGAGGCGGCAGTAAGTTTGGCGCGCGCAGGACGGATAGCCGAAGCCCAGGACCTGGTCCGTCACCCAGGCACCCCTGCGGACTGGATCGCAAAGGGCATGACTAGCGCGCTGCAGGGAGAGCGCGAACCAGCCCGTGCCGCCTTCCTCGAGGCCGCACAGGATATCGTTGAGGTCTTCCGTTGGAGCCGCCGCTGGATTGCGCGCCTCGAAGAGGGACTCTGGGAGTGCGACGAGATCGCTGCTGCAGTGGAGCTGATACGCGCCGACCTGGCGCGCAGATCTTCATCCCCGGACCGCTTGGGCATGGCCGCGCGACGGTTCCTGGAGAGCGGCTATGAGGTCGAAGCGCTGGACTGGGCTCAGACTGCGCTCACGCTTGCGCCGCAGGAGCCAGAGATCAAACAGCTCCTTGCCGAGTGTTTCTGCGTCAGCCAACAGCCACGGAGCGCCCTCCCATATTGGCAAGATCTTGCGGCGTCCGATCCTGCACACATCCTGTCCATGTCACGCTGCGCGCTGGATGCTGGGGAAGACGAGCTCGCTCGAGAATCCATTGATGCTGTCCTGGCCGAAGAACCGTCGAACCCGGAAGCCCGTCTTCTGCTGTCGCGATGCCACGCATCTCACGGCGACGATCAGAGGGCACAGGCAATTCTTGATGAGCTGATTGACGATACACCCGATTTCGCAGACGCCTGGATGGAGAAGTCGGCTCAGAGCCTTAGTGAGGGCGACGAAGAACAGGCCCGCGAGACACTCAGGCGCGCCGTTCAAATTGCCCCCAAGGAGGCAGATCTTCTGCACGCGCTCGCCGATTGGGATCGCTCGCAAGGGCGCCTCTCCGAAGCGCGTGAATGGATCGCGCAAGCGCTTGATCTCAATCCGAAGCACCCCAAGTTCCTGCGCATGGAAGGCGAGATCCTGCTGGACATGGGCCATCCCGAAGGGGCCCTCACCGCGCTCGAGGCGGCTCACCGCCTTCGGCCGGGCGACTGGCAGACCCGCTTTCGGCTCGCAGAGCTGCTTGAAGGACAAGATCGGCTGGCAGAAGCATCCAATCTGCTCGACTCGATCCCTGATTATGCGTCCAAGGAGTGCTTCTTTGCCGCTGGCCGGATCCGAGTCCGGACGTCCAATCATCCCGCAGAAGCTTCCAGGGCCATTGAAGCGCTCGGAGCTGCGGAGGAACGTGGCTGCACAGATCCCGAACTGCACCTTTGGCTGGGACGGGCCTATGAACTCGAGGGATCAGCCGAAAAGGCCTTCGAAGCCTATCAATCCTTCATGGAAGAAGAAGATGCAGCTCCTGGCGCTCGCGAACAAGCTGCTCTGGGAATGTCCCGAACGGCGTTAAGCCAGGGGAGGAGCGAAGCGGCCCTTTCCCTTCTCGAGCCACTGGTGAGGGAATTCCCGAAGTCGGTAGACCTCCAATTGGCGATATCCAGCGCGTTCGAGGAGAACGGCCTGCTGGATGAGGCGTTCGAGGCAGCCAAAGCTGCCGCAGAGCTTGACTCTGGCTCGCCCAGCGCTTTGCAGCGCCTCACCCAAATTGCCTGCAAGGTGGGACATTGGGAAGATGCCCTCAACGCCTGGGACCAGCTCTGCGCGTCGAGTGGCCGAGATCCCCAGTCCTGGCTCGTGCTTACTACGATCGCCTCCGATCTCAACGATGAGAGGCGGCTGCGCAAGGCTCTTGCTGGAGCCGTATGGTATGGAAGACGGGAGTCGGAAGTTCTCACGCTCGCTGGCGAAGCCTGCTCCTCCAGGGGATGGTTGGCAAGCGCCCAACGTCTCCTGACGATGGCATGCAAGTTGGACAATGGCGACTCTGCGTTGTTGGCTAAGCTCGCCCAGGTATCGGCGCGTGCGGGAAATCTGGATGTCTCCGAATCGGCATGGCGCCAAAGCACCGAGATCCATCCCGAAGAAGCACGCTACTGGGTTGGCTACGCTGAAACACTGTGGTCCAGGGATCAACGCTCGCGGGCCATCGGTGCGTGGCAGCGAGCCCTGGCACTTGATCCCACGCCCGAAGTCCATGTCGCGTTGGCGCGGGCCCACAGCGCGTCGCAAGAGCTGGAGCTGGCCCTGCACCATTATGGCAAGGCGGTTGCCCTGCGCGCAGATGACGCAGCATTTGCCCTCGAGGCCGGTCGGACTGCCCTCCAGGCCGGGCAGGCGGAATCTGCCGTGACCTGGCTCCAGCAGTCGGCGAAAGCCCATCCTGACCGATGGGAACCCTTCGTCGGACTCGGAGAGGCATTGATGGCATTGGGCCGGACGGCGGCCGCCACACGATCGCTGCAGCACGCCGCTGGTCTCCCTGGAGCTGCTGTTCAGGTCTATTCGCTTCTGGCGAAAGCCCATCTCGCCAGCGGCCGGGCCGCGGCGGCGCGCTCGGCATTCAACCAGGCCATTTCGAAGGCCGTCCGTTCGACGCTGGACAGAATCACCGTTTCAGACGTTGCACTGCAGTTGGGGGAATGGGACCACGCCCTAAATGTCGTCCAACCCCGTTCAAAGGGCCAGGAAGATCCCAGGCTCGAGGCACAGATGATCCGGGTGCAGGTCCGTCTCCGCGCTGCTCGCTGGCTCTTCGTCGATCAGGCTGAGGCCCATCAGCACGGGCCATCAGCTGAAAGCCTATCCCCGGAGTCCTTCGAAACGATGGAGATGGGTTCCCAGGTCGGGGACATGGAGGCGCAGCAATCTCGCCTGCTCCGCCTCGCGTTCGAAAGCGCCAGCGACCTGCCGATTGTTGCGGAATTACGAGCAGCGCTTCCGGAGAACCCGGAGCCCGAGATTGTCGAAGCGCTGACGATCGGACTCCTGCGAGCGGGGCGGCCTCTCGAGGCCAGAGAGCTGATTCAGCTGGCAGCTACCGGGCAGTGGCATGGACTATTGGACGGTCTTGCGCTCGAGGCGCTCGGTCAGCTGGACGATGCGTTGAAGGCCTACGATCAGGCTGAGGAAGGCTCTCTGGTGGGCCCGCTGGCCTTGGCGCTCGGCGCAAGATTGGGCGCACGTGAAGGGTGGGCCCTCGAAGCTTTGAGCCGTTATCAGCGGGCCATCACGCTCTGGCCGGATGAGCCGGCCTGGCAGCGTGCCCTGGCCGAACAGCATTTGGCGCAGAATTCATTTGACGCCGCGATCGCCCATGCACAACAGGCCGTGGAACTCGACCTGAACGATGCCACGGCCCTTCTGCTGCTGGCGCGGCTGCAGCACAAGCTGGGGGACCTCCAGGCAGCCCGCTCGACCTATGGATCCGTGATTCAGTTGACTCCTCAGCAGGCTGAGGTTTGGCGTGAAGCAGGTGAGGTTGCTTTTCATGCAGGCGAACCCGAGCAGGCTCTCGCGTGGTACGAGCGAGCTGCGGCGCTGAATCCGGATGACCCCATTGCCCTCGCAGGCGCTGCGCAGTCAAATATGGCACTGGGCCAGATCGATGCGGCCAGTGGGTTTGTTCGGGCGGCGCTGCGGCTCGCCCCCGGTGATCCGGACGTGCTCAGCACGCTGGCATCTGTCCTCGCACATCAGGGCAAACACGATCGGGCGCTCGAGGCAGTCGCCGAAGCGGTGCAGACCTCCGACCGGCGGGATGATATCGTGCGTGCGCAGATCCGCCTGCTGCTCCTGGTGGGGCGGAATGGGGAAGCTGCCGATGAAGCTGAGCGCCTGGTTGAGAGCTCACCGGACGATGAGAACGCCTGGTCTTGCCTGGCACTCGCACTCGAGGCGGAGGGTGCCTACGAACAGGCCGCCGACGCCGCCGCTCAAGCCGCAGCCTTGGCTCCGCGTTCACTGGAATGTCGTCTGATGCTTGGGCGAATGCTTAGGAAAGCCGGACATCTCGATCGGGCCCTGGATGAACTCACCAAGGCTCGGGATTTTGATCCAGACGATTGGCGACCGCTGCAGGAACTTGCCCGGGTCTATGAAGCCCGCCGGCAACCCAAGGTCGCCCTTGAACTCTATGCGCGGATCACAGAACAGAAACCCGATGCCAGAGAGGCATTCTTGCGCGGCGGCATGCTCCTCAAGGAGCTGAAGGCCTACCCAGAAGCAGCCCGATGGCTTGAGCGTGTCGTCGAGCTGGATCCAAGGAGCGCCGACGCGCACCACCAGCTCGCAGCCGTCAGGGCACTGGAATTGGTGCATGGTGGATTCGGCAAGCTGATAGGGGCACGATGATGGATCGCAAAACGCTACTCACATGGCTCAAGGCATCCGAAATTGCAGGCAAACGCGCCTTCCTTCGCACGCTCGCGGCCGATTGGCTCGCAAGCTGGCCGGACGATCGAGAGGTCATCCTTCAGCTCGCTCGAATGGAGGTGGGGGAAGGTCGAAACGAAACCGCTGCCCAGCGAATCCGCCACGCGATCGAGCTTGATCCAGAGGACCCCGAGGCCTACGACCTGATGGCGGATGCGCTGCAGGGGTCACGCGACCCGGCAGTTGTGATCTATCGAGCATTGGCGGGAGTCTTGCGAGGGGAACGCATGGACTCCCACGATTCCGCCCCAACCTGGATGGCCGCTCTCGAGTCAGCCCTGGAAGCGCTCGATGCACGCGACGGCGAGGCAGCCTTGCAACATCTTGAAAGCGTCCTGGTCATCGAGCTTAATGAGCCTCTTCCAACCTGGCTTGCGGTCAAGGCAAACCACATCCGTGGGGCAGAAGACGCGGCCATGGCCCTCGCCCAGAGCGCGCGGGCTCGCTGGCCAAATGGGGCGCCATTTCGGCTCTTTCTTGGACGCTATCAGCTTGAATCCGGAGACCTCACCGAAGGCGTTGCCAGCCTGAAGCGTGCCGCTGCCCATGATCCGACCGGTTCGATTGCACGAAAGATCCTGGGCGAGAACCATCCCTTCCAGGGGCTCTGGCCACGCAGCCTGGAAGCACCGATCGAACGGCCGCTGCCGGCCGAACTTGCGGCAGTGCTGGGAATGAATCGGATTGCGCCGCCGAATGACGGGCCTAGACAGGATGAACGGGGTCAGGTGGAGCCTGACCAATATGAAAATCACGCACTGTCTCCAGCTGAAGCGGACGATCAAACCGGCCTACCCGAAACGGGGTCTGACCCCGCCGTGGATGACTGGCCCAAGCCGGAACCGTGGGAGGCATTCAGAGGGCCCAATCCAGGGACGGAACTGGAAGATCCGCTCGGGGAAGGCGAATCCGAACAGGTCCGCCGGATCCAGCAGGAACTCGATGAGATTTCGACACGACTCGGCAAGGACACGCCACGGCCAGAGCTGGACAGCCGGGTTCCGGCTTATGTGGTGCTCAGTTCTCGGACGCGCCTGATCCAGATGTTTGGGGAGGATCGTTTTCACAGAATCGATGAGGCCATTCTCTGCCTGGTCGAAGCGGTCCGTCGCCGGCCCGGATGGAACGCCTACCGCTTCTATGCCGACGACCCCGCGATCCTCGCCGCCTTCGACCTTGAGCCGGCCGACCCAGGAAATGCCTGGCAAGTCAAGCACCGGCTTGCCGATCTCGACCGCAGCCTCGCCAACCGGGGCGAGATGATTGGCGCGCTTCTGATCGTCGGCGGGCATGAGATTGTTCCCTTCCATCTCTTGCCGAATCCGACGGACGATATCGACGACTCTGTACCATCGGATAACCCCTACGCAGCCACCGACGAAAACTACTTCGCGCCAGAATGGCCTGTGGGGCGCCTGCCGTTTGACGATGACTGCGATCAGATCGTGAGCCTGCTGCGCACCGCCCGCGACCGCCATGAAGATGCCCGCAGGCCGGTCAGCCCCCTCGTCCGCTTCAGGGCATGGATCGTTCAGCGGCTCTCGCGCATCCTCCGAGGTCAGGTCGGCTCGCTCGGTTATTCCGCCAATATCTGGCGCAAGGCCTCCATGGACGTGTTTCGAACCATTGGAGAACCGCGCGCGCTGATGACCTCGCCGCCGATCAACGCTTCTTGGATTCACAGGGTCGGCGTCCCTGCGGCACATCTCTCGTACTTCAACCTGCATGGGTTGGAGGACGCGCCCGAGTGGTTCGGACAGCGGGACCCGCTTCAAGACGCCGATGTGGCGGAAGAGTTTCCAGTGGCGCTGCGGCCATCCGACGTCGTCAACGGCGGGCGTGCCCCGCGGGTCGTGTTCACCGAGGCCTGCTATGGCGCCAACGTGCTGGGGAAGTCGATCGACACGGCTTTGGCGCTCAAGTTTCTCGCCTCAGGAAGCCAGGCCGTCGTCGGATCGACCAAGATCTCCTATGGCTCGGTCACGCCCCCGCTGCTCGCCGCGGATCTGCTCGGGCGACTCTTCTGGGACAATCTGAAGCGCAACCACCCCGTCGGTGAGGCGCTGCGGAGAGCGAAGCTAGGCCTGGCGGCCGAGATGCACCGGCGGCAAGGATACCTGGACGGGGAGGATCAAAAGGCACTCATTTCCTTCCTGGTCTACGGCGACCCCCTCTACAATCCAACAACAATGATGCCGCTTCGCGGACGCAAGACGATCCAGCGACGTGCGTCCAGGCCGAAGAGCATGCAGACTGCGTGCGCCCTCGGTCCGCTCACTGAGGCGAGCGACGATCTCGCCGACACAGAGCGGGTGAAAGTGCAGTCGATCGTCGCTCGCTATCTACCGGGGATGAAGGACGCATCGTGTCGAATCCATCCGCAGCATCCAGGTTGCAGCGGGCAGGATCATCTATGCCCCAGCATGCAAGTCGGAATCAAGGGTATTGAAAACCGGGAAGCACAGACGATGGTGGTGACTCTCTCGAAAAG
>JBFJVD010000078.1:0-11746 GCA_041624375.1 Anaerolineales bacterium | reverse complement strand
CCTCGTCGAGGACGGTGGGCTGGTCAAGGATCTCCGTGCCCATTTCGCTGAACTGGAGCGCATCATGAAGCGCCGCCGAAAAGTCGCCGGCGGTGGGATAGCGGTCTTCCGGATCCTTGGCCAGCGCCTTGATGATCACTGCCTGAAGCTCGCTACCCAGCGACGGGTTGAACATGCGCGGCTCCGGCGGTGGTTGAGTCACCTGCTGGTCCATCACCTCGGTGGGGCTTGCCGCCTGGAAGGGCACGCGGCCGGTCGCCATCTCGTACAGCAGGATGCCGAGCGCGTAAATGTCGGTGCGGGAGTCGGAGGCGCTGCCGAGCACCTGCTCCGGAGACATGTAAGAGGGAGTCCCCATGACCGTCCCGGTGCGGCTGATCTGGGTTGAGCTGCCGAGGATCTTCGCCAGGCCGAAGTCGGCGACCACGGGATCCCCGCCAGCTGTGAAGAGGATGTTGGTGGGTTTGATGTCCCGGTGGATGGCGTCGCGCTCGTGGGCATAATCGAGCGCGGAGGCGACCGCTTTAAAGTAGCGCTCCAACAGCGGCATGGGCATGCCGTGAGCCCGATGCTGGTCGAGCCGGTCCTTGAGCGTGCCGCCGTCAAGGTATTCCATCACCATGAACGGCTGCTCGCCGGAAAAGTCAAAATCGAACAGCTGGACGATATGGGTGTGGCGCAGCCCGGCGACCACCTTCGCTTCACGGCGGAAGCGGTCGGCGAAACCTGCCTCAGCGCCCAGCCCGGGGAGGATCAGCTTGATGGCAACCGGACGGTCCAGGATCGGGTCGCGCGCCTCGTAGACCTCCGCCATCCCTCCACGGCCGAGGCGCCGTACGACCTTGTATTTCCCAATCTGCTCTACGGTCATGGAACGCTTTCGCTGTCGCTTGGCCGCGCTATTAGCGGGTCAATTCGAACTTGAGCCTCATCTTGACATCGTTGTCGATATAGAGCGAGCCGTGAAATTGCTCGACCGGGTGAATCTCGGAACCTTCCAGAACCGTGCTGCGCTCCGGGATGGTCTCATCCCCACTCTTTTCGACCGTATAATCCACCTTTTGCCAGGTGCCATCAGAAGCTCGCTGCACATTCAGCTTCGAGATGGTCTTGATCCCATACCCGAAAATCGAAACACAAGGCACGCTGCTCTTCGTCCCCAGCTCACGACGGAACGCACTCGCCTCCCGAAGCAGCGGGACGAAGCGCTCCGGCAGCCAGGATGCATCCTCGAAGATGTCGATCGGCTGGCCGTGTTGATCCTCCGTGCATGGGTAGATGGGCAGGATCTGGTAGACGGATGGGAAGGTGATCAGGACTTCCCGAATCCGGTCGCCAAACAACCCGAAGGGCAGCAACTCTGGCCCCAAAAGGAGGTTGGCCAGGGCTTTCGGGACGCCGTAGTGGGGCCCTCCAAGAAGGATCAGGCGCTCGACCCGCCGCTTGCCGCCGAGCCGCTCGACGTAGTAGCGGCTGACAAGGCAACCCAGGCTGTGCGCGATCAGGGTGACCGGCGTCGTCAGTTCCCAGGATTCGATAAGCGCCCCAAGCTGCTGGGCAGATTCGCGCACATCCTTACGCCAATCATAGGCGAACTCGAGCATATCGAACCCGCGCTGATAGCCGAGCCCTTCCACCAGATAGTCTCCAAGCCGATTGTACTGCTCCTGCTTCACCAGGTTGGGGATGATGACCACCTCATCCACCACCCCCCGAGCTTCAAGCCCGTCGCCCTCCGGCAGCCGGAATAACTCAGGGTGTCGAAACAGGTAGCGCACATTGGGCCAGACTCGTTCACTGCCATGGTAGAGCTGGGAGCCAGCCAGACCGGGGACAACGATCACCGGCCGCCGCGCAGAGGGTGCCCCCGCGAGCGGATCCGCGACCACCGTCAGCTCTTCCTGTTCGAAGCCGGGTTTGTAGGTCAGCCGGGCGTTCCCGATGCGAACGCTGTCGCCAACGCCCAAAACGTGCTCGTCGATACGCAGCGGTCCAAGCCAGGTTCCGTTGGCGCTGTCGAGATCCCGCAGGACGAAGCCGTCGCCGCGGCGCTCGATCCTGGCATGCTGCCGCGAGACCCGGGCGTGATCGATGGCGACATCGGAGTCCGGGTTGCGCCCGATGGTCAAGGCATCGCCCACCAGGGGGATCTCCCAGGTCCGCTGGGGTGTGTAGACGGCCAACCTGGGGTGACCCGTTTCATTCAGGGTCAGCGCCACACTCTGATCGAGCAACGTGGCTTCAAGCTCGGCCTCGGAGTCAATCAGCGTCAATTCACCACTGAGCGACTCGGCCGGCGGCTCGTAACGGAAGCGGGTATCACCGATTCCGATCACATCACCGGCGTTAAGGCGGGCGCGATCGACTCTTACGCCATTCAAATGCACCCCATTGGCTGACCCCAAATCGATGACCTCGCAGCCCGCTTCGCCGCATTCCAGCCGCGCGTGGCTTCGAGATGCCTTTGGGTCGAGCAGCACAATGTCACTCACAGCCGCGCGGCCCAAGGTCACCTGGCCCTTTGCCAGATTAAATTCCTGTTCGGCCAGACCGGGCTGGGTCAGGATCAGTTTGCCGAAGGATGGGGGCATGTATCTCTCCACAAGAATCCGCTGCCGGATTGGATAGCTTGCGTTTCAGGGGCACCTGATCGCAGGCAGGCAACGTTCGTCATTGTATTCGAAGAACCAAAGGGCTGCAAAATTGCGTCTCCAGTCGGACGCTATGATCTCTCACTCGGATGCTATGATTGCTCGCGGAGTGCGCTAAGAGGGATGTCACGCTGATGCTTGCTCGTCGACCCGCCCGGATCGCAATGATCCTCTTGCCTCCCTTTATTGCTGCCTGCGCCGCGCCAGGCCCGGTTGCGCCGACACTGCCCCCACCAACAGCAACCCCAACCGCCTCGGCGACGCTGCGCCCGTTCCCGTCGCCCCAGGTGACCCGGTCCACGCCCCGGCCAAGCGAGACTTCGATCCCACGGCGCACCGATCAGCCGTTGGAGACCCCCACCCCGAACCTCGAGCTTCCGGATTCGCCTCCGGCCAACCCGGAGCGCGGCGATGCCTGGCGTTCCGCTGTGGATGGGATGGTTCTCTCCTTTGTACCGGGTGGGGCCTTCTATATGGGCAGCGGGAGTGAATCGACAGTCGCCGAGCCGGACGAACGGCCGCAGCGCCGCCTCGAGCTGGAGTCCTTTTGGATCGACACCACTGAGGTGACCAACAGCATGTATGCCCGCTGTGTCGCCTCCGGGGCGTGCGCGCCGCCGGCTGCCAGCGGTTCAGCAACCCGCGAGAGGTACTATGGCGATCCGGCCTTTGCCAATTATCCGGTGATCTATGTGTCCCAGGCGCAGGCGCAGGCCTACTGCACATGGGCCGATCGGCGTCTGCCCAGCGAGGCGGAATGGGAGAAAGCGGCGCGCGGCCCCGACGCGCGCCCATACCCCTGGGGGTGGATCGGCGCGCCTGAAAGCGGAGGCCTGGTGCGTCTAAGCTTCTGTGATGCCCAATGTCCGTACGAGTACCGAATGGAGTCGGTCGATGACGGCTACGCCGATACGGCGGCCGTCGGAAGCTTCGCAAGCGGCGCTAGCCCCTTCGGCGCGCTGGACATGGCCGGCAATGTATGGGAGTGGGTCGCGCAGGTCTACGGACCGGCGGCGTACAGGACGGAAGCGACCCCCACCCCGTCGCCGGGAATCCTACCGTACGTCATCCGCGGCGGCTCATGGTTGGACCCGTTCTTGCGGGATGAGGTGCCCGCAGCGCGTGCCGCCAACCGGGCCTGGCGCCCAGCCAACCACGCCGGACCGGACCTCGGTTTCCGCTGCGTTTACCCCCCCTGATCCAGCGAGTTAGCTGAGCCAGCCTCTTCAAACGGGTAGGCATCGCGGACGATGGCCAGAAGGCTGCGCAGCTCAACAGCGATCCGCTCCGCCAGGCGGGCCGCGGCAAGCGGCGCCCGCCAGGTGTCGATGTCCGCGGGCAAGAGGTCCGACCGCTGAAGGTAGGCTCGCAGGTAGGCTCGCGAGAAGGCGGTGGTCATCAACCGCAGCGTAAGCCGGGCCAGTGAGTTTGGGGCATGCCATGGCGCCTGCTCAAGCAGCAGAAGCGTTCGGGCAACATCCGCAGCCACCGCCCCCCTGCCGGCGTCCATCCAATCGATGACGATAGGTCCGGTCTTCGCCATGAGGATATTGCCTGGATGGAAGTCACCATGGCAGGCAGACCGCCCTTCCGGCAGATCCGCCAGCGCCTTCAAAGCGGCATCCTTTGCCGGTTGGGGCAGGGGCTCCACCGCCCGAATCTTGCGCGCCACCCGGTCCCGATAATCGGGCAAATCGGGGCTATCGACGCTGTGGAGGCGGAGATGGAGCTCGGCCATTTCCTTGGCGTAGATCGAAACATTCCATGGCTGCGTCAAGGCCAGCTGAGCGAGCGGGGGGCCTACGATCCGCTCGTAGACGATCCCCGATCGTCCACCCAGGCGGACGCGTTCAAAGACAGCAGGGGCTGGCAGGCCAGCGGCGTGGGCGCGAGCGGTCAAGTCCGCTTCGTAGGCGATGACGTCTTCTGGGCGGTCGGCATGGAACAGCTTGAGCACACGGTCTTCATCCCAGAGGTAGATGTCGGCGGTGCCGCCAACGGCGATGCGAGGTCCGTGCTCCACCATCCCTCCTGCTGCTGATCCGTTCGGTGCCCCGATCTTAGCAGACGATTCTGGCGCAGCCTTGCCAGGCCGAGCCGACGGCTGGATCAGGTCGTGAGATGTTCCTGCCGGTAGCGGAGATAAGAGTAGACGATGGGGACCAGCCCGGCCAGCAGGAGGCTCCCCATCGTGCCCCAGACGGTCCAAGCCGCACGGAACAAGGAGAGGAACAAAGTGGCCAGACCGGCGACGACGAACAGACGCCCAGCGAGGCGATGGGTGGCGCGCCAGACCTGCTCACTGGAAAGCGTCCACGGGGTTCGGATCCCCATGAACCAATTGGAGCGCACACGCGGAAGATAGTTGCCAAGCACGACAAAGAAGATGCCGACGCCGGCGGTGATCACGGAAGAGCTGAGCCGCTGGTCGCCCCGAACCACCGCGTAGAGGACCACCCCATGAAAGTAGGTCAGGAAGAGGACGATCACCGTGCGGATGAAGCGGTAGGTTTCGATGAAGCGTTCGATATTGGCCCGCCGCGGATCGATCTGCGGCAGGACAAAGACGAGCAAGTACACCCCCAGGCTGGTCGCTGGAAGCAGGAATGCTCCGGTCAGACGCGAGCCGAAGTTATCGGGAGCCCCGGCGGCATTCCAGTGAATCGGCATCGGTTCAGGCAAGCGGCCGTACAGCGCTGCGCTGGCGAGGAAGGAGCCCAGAATGGCAGCGATCGGAATCCACTCGCGCCTCAAGTTAAAGGTCATCTTGGTTCACTCCAAAGAAAGCGAGCGCGTCCGAGAGGAATTCCTGAAGCACGGTCGTATTGAGGGAGTAAATCAACTCCTGGCCGCTTCGCTCAACCAGAACCAATTGGGCCTGCTTCAGCACGTTCAGGTGATGCGAGATGGACGGCTTGCTGATTTCAAAGTGCGCCGCAATCTCGCCGGCCGTCAGATCATGTTGGCGAAGCAGGCTCAAGATCTCCCGCCGGGTGCTGTCAGCCAGCGCCTTGAACGCCTCATTCATCCCTTCTGTGAGCCCTCCATCTCCTTGATCGATGCCACTCACCCGAGGGCGATCGGCGCGGCAACATGCAGGAGGATGTCTACGCTGAAATGGGCGATCATCGCCGGCAGCAGGCCGCGTCGCATGTAGAGCCAGCCAAAGACCAGCGCAGGGATCCCGTTCAGAAGCAGGGCGCGCACCACCACCAATCCGGTCACGGGCACCAGGGACGCGGTGACCGGAAGATGCCCCAAGCCAAAGAGGAGCGCAGCGACGATGTTGGCCCCCCACAGGATAGCCGATCCGGGCCGCTCGGCGCGCGCAAGCCGGGTGCCTAGCCAGGCAAGAACGGTGAGGAGTCCCAACCGAAGCAGGATCTCTTCGACGATCCCACCGTAGAACGAGGCCAGCAGCCCCACCCAGGGTGACTGGGCATCTGAAGCCGCCTCCCGGGCAACAGGGCCCGCAAGTAGTGGTGAGAAGATGCCGAGATCCAGCAAGATGATCACGGTCCCGGCTGCAATACCCAGGAAGACAGAGGGCAGGAGCGCCGCGCGCAGCTGGTCCCGGGCTTCAGCGCTGCCAGCGAGCAGGCCTGCCAGCAGCGGCGCGCCGAGGCCGATCTTGCCGCCGAGCCACAGGCCCAGCCCGCTGGCCAGCGCTGCGAGCACCAGTGGCTGGATCATCGAGAGCGCCAATAGCAACGCGATCGGCATGTCCGGCAGCTGAGCTTGATCTCGAAGCAGCACCGCGACAAGCGGGAGCAATCCGAGCGTACCGACGAACGCCCCCATCATCAGGACGGCGAACACCTTCCAGGAACTCACCGCCGGCTGCGATTCAGTTGGATCGGAGACGCTGACCATCGCCATGAAGGGACCTTTCCTCCCGGTACAAAGAAGAAATCGATACGAATATTTAGATGTTTAGCTAAATATAAAATAAGTGACGAGACTCGTCAAGGGCAGGGGGTTTGTGTGAGCTGCTGCTGAGGTCCGCCCTACCGAAGCCGGATCCAGGCCGCCCGCCCCGGGTCGACCAGGAACCAGAGCAGCGCCGTCATCAACCCCGCTGAGGCCAGGCACCACATGCAGGTGGCCCCGATGACGAACGGTTCGAGGAAGGTCAGATACAAGGAGAAGAGCGTGCCCAGGGCAGCCACACTCAAGGCCGCCACGCGGCCGTAGTCGGCCAGCGTCCCGGTTCCCAAGCGTGTCAACGCCCATAAGACCAGGATGCCGGCGAACCCGAGCACCCCAAGATAGGCAACCGGAAGCACCCCAAAGAGGCGCGCATAGACGCTCTGCTGGACCACATTGCAGTCGCCGACAGGGCCGCAGAAGGCCTCATTGCCGCTGCCTTCAATGAAAGCCAGGTAGCTGGCGACACCCAAACCTGCAAGGGCCAGCACCGGGGTGATCCAACTTCTCTCCTCACTCGGCTCCGTCCGGAGCGCCGCCCGCCGTTCCTTCCGGCCCGCCGAGCGGAAGAAGGGCAGCTGCGGAATCACCTTCAGCGCCACAAACCCCATGGCGCCCAGCGCCACGATGGCCAGGCTGTTTCCGAATGGATCGCGCCCAATGGTCTCGAGCACCGAGGTCGAGCGCTCCGAGAGCTCGGCGAAATCGGGAAAGCGATCGGCGGCCGCCTCGATCCCGCGGATTGCGGGCCATTGCACGCCGCCCGCTGCCAGGCCCTGTTCGATTAGCCCGGGGAAGAGATTGGGAATCTCGACCGCCCCCACCATCACCGTATCCGCGACCACCAGAGTCGGGACACCACGGCGGGATTCGGGAATCCCCAGGTCGGCGATCGCCGTCTGATACACCTGCTGTCCTGCAGCGGTCGTGACATCTACAGCGAGTATCTCGAGCTGTTCGCCGTAGGTTTCAACCAGCGGCGGGAGATCCTCCTGCATCACCTTGCGGCAGGCGGGACAGGTTTGCGTATAGAACAAGACAGAACGCACGACCGGCGCCTGCGCGGCGACCGCATCCACCATCAGAAACGAAACAAGCACTCCGATCAGGCGGAGACTCAAGCGGGCTTTCACGTTCACCGTCCCTCCTGCTTGACATGCATGTTGAACGCATTCTACAGCGGCTACCACAGGCCCTCTAGCTCCCGAACACCTCTGAGGACGAATGACAGGTACAGATGGAACGAATGTACCGCCGCCAAAGCTACAATGATGTCATGCGACGCGTCGTCTTCCTCAGCGCCCCTGCCGTATGGCAGGTCGGACACGGACCCAACCATCCGCTCAAGCCCGAACGGCTCAGGCGGACCCATGAACTTCTCGAGGCCTACGGCCTGCTGCGCCTAGACGGCGTGCAGGTCGTCGCGCCGCGCCTCGCAGCCGAGGCCGAACTCCGCCTGTTTCACACCCCCGAATACTTGCGCGCGGTTCGGGCGCTGAGCACTGGGGAGGGCGGCGTAAACCCCACCCGTTACAACTTCGGCGCGGGGGACAACCCGGTCTTTTCCGGCATGTACGAGTCGGAAGGGCTGAAGGTCGGTAGCGCGGTGCAGGCAGCAGACCTGCTCCTGGGAGGAGAGTGCGACGTAGCGTTCAGCTACAGCGGCGGCCTGCATCACGGGGCCCCGGCGCGTGCCTCCGGATTCTGCGTTTTCAACGACGCCGCCGTCGCCATCCACCATTTGCTGCAGCGGGTTGATCGCATCGCCTATGTCGACATCGATGTGCACCATGGGGACGGCGTGCAAGACGCTTTTTACGAGAGCGACCGGGTCCTGACGATTTCGCTCCACCAGGATGGGCGGACCTTGTTCCCCGGTACCGGCTTCGTCCATGAGACGGGTCGCGGAGCCGGTGCAGGTACGAGCGTGAATGTGCCGCTGCCGCCGGGTACGAATGACGAGTCCTATGTGTTTGCCTTTGAGGAAACTGTGCCTGCGCTACTCGAGCGATTCAGGCCCGAGGTGGTGGTGACCCAGCTCGGCGTCGATACGCATCGACTAGACCCGCTTGCCGCGCTCGCCCTCACCACCCACGGCCACCAGACCGTATTCGAGCGTCTGGCGAGTCTGGCCCCGGTGTGGCTGGCGCTCGGCGGGGGTGGCTACCATCTGGATGTGGTCCCGCGCAGCTGGGCGCTGGCGTTTGGGGTGATGATCGACCACGAGCTGCCTCGGGAGCTGCCCCAGACCTATCGCCAGCGATATGGCGGCGCGACGCTCCACGACCCCGAGCCGGGCGGATCCGACCGCGCCACGCGACACGCCGTCGAGCAGGTCGTCCGGCAGGTGCGCGAGACCCATCGACTCTAGTGAAAGCGGCTGCAGCCGAGGCTAAAATTGAAAGCCGCCGGAGATGCTCCACCAGGCCAAGATCTGAAGCAGGATGAGGCTGATCATGGCAGCAACCGAAGGGAAAGGCGAGCGCACCCGCGTGTAGCTGGCGGCTCCCCAGGCTATGAGCGGAAGCACCAGCAGGCTGGTGCGCGCAACAGGGTCCGGCAGACCACTCCCCAGCAGGAGCAGGAGCACACCCATCCCCGCACTGAGCAGGTAGGTGCGACGAAGCCGTCCCTGAGCCCAACGAGTCGCCAGCGTCCATTTCCCGACCAGGGCGTCCGCGCCGCGGTCCGGCCAGGTTGTCGCCAGCAGATTGACGAAGACGAGGACCGAAAGCGGAAGGGTCCCAGCCAGCGCCCACGCTTCGAGCCTTCCCGAAACCACGGTGAAGCCGAAGAGCGGCAGCAGCATGCCGCCAAGCAGCGCGTTCAACGCCTCGCCCCAACCGCGCCAGGCGAGGGCCAGCGGAGGCAGCGAGTACATCCAGCCCAGTCCGGCTCCCAGGATGAGCAGACCCAGTGCAAGCGGCGGAAACGCCCCGCCGATGGCTGCGAGAAGGGCACATCCCGCCCCAATCGCCAGCGCAAAGCCCGCCGCCCGAAGGGCCAGCTCGCGTGGGGCGCCAGTCGCAGCAAGGGCGCCGCTTCCGCCGGAGAAGAACGTGCGGCGCGTCAGCGCGTCGGTCTCTGCATCGGCGTATTCGTTGGCAAGATGGATGCTGGCGGCGACGAAGAGTAGGGCGAGCCAGCCGATGAGCAGGGTGGTCAACGAGGCCGACCCACCGCTTCCCCCGGCCATCAAGACCCCGAGCAGGTAGACCAGCGAGACGGCTCCAAGCTGGGGCGGCCGGCTCATGCTCACCACCACCCTGGCGGAGCTGCGAAGAGTCAGGGAACGCGATGGTCCGTCTTCCATGGAGTCAAGCCTCGCGCCGCCAGTGCGAGCGCACCGTAACCTTCGCCACTCTCGCGGGCTCCATCCCGGTGGTCGTCCGTCTGAACCGCGCCCTGAAGGCGGCAAGTATATACTATTGAATATCCATGCTGAGATTCATCGTCCGCCGGCTGCTGCGCGGCGCCGTAGCGCTCCTCGCTTTCCAGACCCTGCTTTTCGCCCTCATCCACATGGTGCCGGGCGACTTTGCCAACATCGCCGGCGGCGACCGCGCAGGCCGCGCCTTTCTGCGGCGCTACTACGGCCTGGACCAGCCCATGCTTGAACAATATGGGCGCTGGCTGCTCAATTTCGTCCGATTCGACTTTGGCACCTCCTTCGTCTATGCCCGGACGCCCGTGCAGGAGATCCTCATGGCGAGGGCCCCTCGCACGCTCTTGCTCTTCCTTACCGCCGCGCTGCTCGCCTACCTGCTGGGCCTCTGGCTGGGCAAGATGATCGCCTGGCGCCGCGGTGGCTGGGTGGAAGCGGGCGTGACCCTGGGCGGCGTGATGGGATACACCTCGTTTGCGCCCTGGCTCGCATTCCTGATCATCAATCTCTTCGCCTGGTACCTCAACTGGTTCCCTTACGAGAAGCTCGTCGACTTTAATGTCTGGGTCAATGCTCCGGTCTCGGTGGACTGGCTGCTTGCACGCATGGTCCTCAGCGCGGGCCTGCTGTTCGGCGCGTTGTATGTCGCCGTGCTCAGCACAAGCCGTGTCCGGAGCCTCAGGACTCGCATCGGAATCCGGGGCGCCGTCCTCGGAATCGGTTTACTGGTCGGCTGGGTATGGTGGAGCGGGAGCGGGGTCGATTACCTGGCGCTGGATGTCGCCCGCCACCTGGTGTTGCCGATCGGCACGGTCGTCCTGCTCTCATTCGGCGAAACCATGATGATCATGCGCACCAGCATGCTGGAGACCTTGAGCGAGGACTATGTGACCACAGCGAGGGCTAAGGGCATCACGGATCAGGCCGTCCGCGACCGGCACGTCGCCCGCAACGCCATCCTGCCGGTGATCACCCGGCTGGCGCTGAACCTGCCGATTGTGCTGGTCGGCAGCCTGATCATCGAACGCATCTTCCTGTGGCGCGGCATGGGACAGGTGATCTTCGATGCGATCGAATTCCAGGATATCCCCATCTTGCTGGGGATCCTGTCATTTGTCGGCGTGATCGCGCTTGGCGCCCACATCCTGCTCGATATCGTGTACATGCTGCTCGACCCGCGTGTGCGGCGCGTCGAAGGAGCCTGACGTCCCGTGTCCGTTGAAACCATCAAGC
Source organism: Anaerolineales bacterium (assembly GCA_041624375.1). Lineage (GTDB taxonomy): Bacteria > Chloroflexota > Anaerolineae > Anaerolineales > E44-bin32 > JBFJVD01. The sequence goes on along the minus strand of JBFJVD010000078.1, from coordinate 550 downwards.
AGCCGTCGACCTCCTCCCCGCTGGCCCTGACCAGCAGCCGGCATCGGCGGCAGCGGCTCTCAGCTCAATGGTCGCGGTTCAGCGAACAGCCGCTCGGCTTACTGGGGCTGGGGATCATCGGCTTTTTCGCGCTGCTGGTCCTGATTCAGCCTCTGCTCATGAACACAGTGTGGGATCACATCCGCTACGATCCGATCACCGGCTTCGATCAGGAAATTGTCCCCCATCCCACCCCGCCGAGCAGAACCCATTGGCTGGGAACCGACGGTTTCGGTCGAGATGTGCTCAGCCAGTTGATCTTTGGCGCACGGGTCTCGTTTGCCACCGGCATCCTATCGGCGCTGATCGCCGTCAGCATCTCAACCTTGCTCGGCGCCGCTGCCGGCTACCTGGGCGAGTGGATTGATATCTTCCTGATGGGGGTCGCCGACGTGTTTGTGCTGCTGCCCGCCCCGGTGGCCCTGCTGATCTTCGGACTAGCGGTTCGGATGGAGTGGCCGCTGATCGCGGTCACCTACGGCATCCTGACCGGCCTCGGGATGCAGGCGAT
>JBFJVD010000077.1:0-11758 GCA_041624375.1 Anaerolineales bacterium | reverse complement strand
TTCTTCCGCGACTCGCCCGAGGGGATCGACTGCCGGCTGCTTGACCGGGTCGCCGCGTCGGGCGTCACCCATGTGATCCTGGGACCAGAACAGCGCGGCCTCTCCTGTGACGGGTTTGAACCCCTTTTCGATGATGGCAGTTACCAGCTCTTCCGCCTGGCGTTGCGCTGATCCCCGCTAACCGTCTGCGCCGACCCGCGGGGTACAATGCGGCCAGCCTATGCAGGCCTTTTACTGCGATCATTTCGTCCTTCCCCTCCCGCCCGGCCACCGCTTTCCGATGGCGAAGTACACACGCCTGCGGGAGCGGGTCGTGGCCGAGGGATTGGTGGCGGGCAGCGACCTCCAAGTCCCGGACGCGGCCAGCGATGAGGACCTGCTTCGAGTCCATACGCCGGAATACCTGCGCCGGTTGACCGCCGGCGAGCTATCCCCGCATGAGGTGCGCCGGATCGGCTTCCCCTGGTCCCCAGAGATGATCGAGCGCTCCCGGCGTTCGGTCGGCGGCACGATCGGAGCCTGCCGCGCCGCCATCGAGCAAAGGATCGCCGTCAACCTGGCCGGCGGCACGCACCACGCCTACCCGGATCACGGTGAAGGATTCTGCGTGTTTAACGACGCTGCGGTCGCCGCCCGGACGCTGCAGCACACGGATGAGGTGCGGCGGGTGGTCATCCTCGACTGCGATGTGCACCAGGGCAACGGGACGGCGTTCATCTTTGCCGGCGACCCGACCGTCTTTACCTTTTCAATCCACGGTGCGAAGAATTTTCCGTTCCATAAGGAGCAGAGCGACCTGGACCTGCCGCTCCCGGACGGGATCGGCGATGCGGAATACCTGGAGGCGCTCGAAGAGGGACTCTGGCGGGCGCTGTCGCTGGCGGGCGCCGACCTGGCGATCTACATTTCGGGCGCCGACCCTTTTGAGGGCGACACCTTTGGACGGTTGGGGTTGACGAAGCGCGGCCTGGCCGCCCGAGACCAGATGGTGCTGGCTGCGTGCCACAAAGCCGGACTGCCCGTGGCGGTGGTGATGGGCGGGGGCTATGCGCGCAGGGTGGACGACATCGTTGACATTCACCTGCAAACGGTGCGAATCGCCGCTGGCGTATCGGCCGGGCGAATCTACGCGCCGCCAGACTTCCGCCGCGCATTGTAGGAGCTTCCGGGAAGCTTAAAGCTCTCGGAAGCTCAGGGGAATCCACTTAACAAGCCCCCAAGTTCCGATATAATCCTCCGGCTTTAGACCTGAGATGGGAGGCGATCATCGCATGCTCGCTCTATGGGAATGGATCCGCCCCACACTCCGATGGCTGGCGATCGGACTGGCCGCCGTATCGTTGACCGCTTGCGGCGCAGCGGAGCTGCCCGACGACGGGCCGCAGGTGGCGATCTCACAACAAGCGGCGCTCAGCTTCGTCACCAAGGCGCTGACCATCGGCGAAAGCGCCGTCGAGGACGGTCAGGTGCGCTTCACGGTGACCCAGGAAGAAGTCACTTCGTTCCTCAACCTTGGCGCCCAGCTGATGCAGATGGCCGAGACCGTCCCAGTTCCCGGCGGGCTGGAGGGACTGGAGGGGATCGAGAGTTTGGAGCAGTTCGAAGGACTTCGCCAGCTCCTTCCGGGTTCGGATGAGGGGTCCTCAGAAGGCGGGCTGCTCGACCTGCAGCTTCAGCTGATCGAGCCGCAGGTCTACTTTAAATCGGACGGACGAATCATCGTGCGCGGCGAGGGCCGGCTGGCGCGTTTGCGGCTTCCAGCGCGGCTGGTGGTGATCGCCTCGGCGACGCAGGGTGAGCTGGTGTTGGACTTTGTCGAGGGGCAGCTCGGCCGGGCGCCGCTGCCGGAATTCCTCTTTGATCCCCTCGGCGATTTGCTCGCCCGGGCGATCCTCGCCGGACAGGACTTCGTCGAAGTGAACGAAATCACGGTCACCGAAGGCAGCCTCACCGTCGCCGGACGGCGGCGCTAGCAGACGAACATGAAATCATCGAATCGCGCCTGGCTGCTCCTGGCACTCTGGGGTGGGATCGCCTTCTGCCTTGGCGCCGCGCTCGTCGTTGGACTCTTCGTGCTGCGCAGCGGTCTCCCGCTTGGCGATCGTTCGGCTGGCGGGGATCCGGCCTCCTCCCCTCCGGTCATCCCGCTCGAAACGTCCACCAGCGGGCCGACCGCCCCGGCGTTGATCGATGAATCCGAATCGCTGCCCGCCGATGTGCGCGCGCAGATGGATGAGATCGAGAGTCAGGTCATTGCGCTGCGCGGGCTGCGGGCCACCGGCTCGGTGATCCGCGACCTGCTCACCCCGGAAGAGCTTGTCCAGCATGTGCTGGAAGACTTCCTGGCCGACTATTCCGAGCAGGAAGCTCGGGACGATGCCCTGGTTCTGGCGCTCTTCGGCCTGGTGAGTGAGTCGTTCGACCTGTGGGGTCTGTATCTGGATCTGTACAGCGAGCAGATCGCAGGGTTCTACGACGATGATGAAAGAGCGATGTATATCGTGCGCGGCTCGAGCTTCGGCGGGCCGGAACGCCTGACCTACGCCCATGAGTATGTTCACGCGCTGCAGGACCTGGCCTTCGACTTCGACGACGGGCTCGACTACACCGAAGAGGGCTGCGAGGCCGACAGCGAGCGCTGCGCCGGGATCCAAGCGCTGATCGAAGGCGATGCGACTCTGCTTGAGGAGCAGTGGCTGCGCACCTACGCGAGCCAGGACGACATCCGGCAGATCCTCGATTTTTACGAGAGCTATGAAAGCCCGGTGTTCGACAGCGCGCCGCCGTTCCTGCAGCAGGACTTCCTGTTCGCCTACACCGAAGGGCTGAACTTCGTTCAGCACCTCTTCCGCCAGGGCGGCTGGGCCGCGGTCGACGCCGCCTACGCCGATCCGCCGCGCTCGACCGAACAGATCCTGCATCCCGAGCGCTACCCGGAGGATGCCCCGGTTCAGCTTGAACTGCCGGATCTGCTTCCCGCGCTCGGGCCCGGGTGGCGCGAGCTGGACCGCGACGTCCTCGGCGAGCTCTTCAGCCGCCTGATGCTCGAAGTGCACCTTCCGACGGAGCAGGCCCATGAAGCGGCCGCCGGCTGGGGCGGCGATGCGTACGCCGCTTACTACCACGACGATCTGGCGCCCGGCGCCCTGGTCCTGGTCAGCGCGTGGGACACGATTCGCGACGCGCAGGATTTCATGCTGGCCATGCGTGACTACGGCGACGCTCGCTTCGGCGAGCACTCGGCCACCGATTTCAGCTACACCTGGTCGGACCGATCAGTTTACGTCCTGGTCGAGCGGCAGTCGGACCAGACGCTCTGGATCCTGGCGCCCAACCGTGAAACCGGGGAAGCGCTGCGCGCCGCTGTCACCTTCCCGGCGCCCTCACCATGACCGTGGGGCTCGATCCCGCTAGCGTGCGCGCCGTGCTCTTCGACCTCGACGGGACGCTGATCGACACGGACGACGACGCCGTCGCCCGACTCACCAGGCTGCTCCGTCCATTCTCAGCGCTCTTCGACGGCGACGACCCATCTGGCTTTGCCCGACGGCTGGTGATGGCGCTGGAATCGCCGTTCAACAACCTGTATGCCTTGGCCGATTCGCTGCACCTTGATGAGTTGATCGCGCCGCTCACCGAGCGCCTGGGCAGCGACAAGCCTGCCCATCGTGTGATCCCCGGCGTGCCGCTGGCGCTGGAGAGGCTGGGTCGGCGCTATCCACTGGCGCTCGTCACCGCTCGCGGCCACCGCAGCACCCACCATGCCCTGCGGCAGACCGGGCTGGAAAAGCACTTCGCCGAGGTGGTCACCGCACGCAGCGTCCGCCGCGCCAAACCCCACCCGGCCCCCGTTCAGCACGCGGCGGATCAGCTGGGCGTGCCGGTGGACGCGTGCCTGATGGTCGGCGACACCGTCCTCGACGTCCGGGCCGCCGTGGCCGCCGGCGCCCAGAGCATCGCCGTGCTGTGTGGCTTCGGCGAACGCCGGGAGCTGGCCGAGGCGGGCGCTCACCTCGTCCTGGAGAGCACGGCGGACGTCACCCAGCACCTCATCTAAGTCAGCGAGCAGCGGCGCAGACGCGAAAGCACCCAGGATCCGGGATTCCTGGGTGCCTGTTTGCGGACGCCGTTTGGCGCTCAGCCGGCCAGAGCCTCAAACCAGGGAGGGATCCAGAAGACGCCGATCCCCTGAGAGCCGAGCCAGATGAACAGCACCAGGATGGCCAATCCGAGGCCCATGAAGAGGTAATCGCGCAGCTCGAAGCGCAGCGTGTCCCAATTGATCCAGGTGCGCGGGTGGGTGCCAAACGCGCGCAGATCCATCGCGTCGACCACATCCTCACCCGAGACGATCCCCAACATGGTGACCGGCACGACCAGCGGGGCCAACCGGCGGATGCGCTCGAAGAGACCGCCCCGCAGCTTGTCCACCTCATAGCCGCGCGCACGTTGCGCGTCGAGGGTGGTCATGAAGTCGCGGCCGAAGGTGGGAACAAAACGAAAGGCCAGATCGATCGAGTAGGCCGCTTTATCGGGGAGCCGCATGCGGCGGAAGATCACCCCGTACAGGCTCGGATCGATTGTGTAGGGGATCATGATCGCCGGCGTGGCCATCGTCAGTACGCGCACCATCTGGGTCACGGCAAACCACGCCTTGGCGATCGTGATCTGCGGCGTGAAGCTCCACTGGGTGAACGGCAGCCGGATCGTCGGCAGCTGTAAGATCACCGCCGACTGCTCCTGCAGCACCTCAAGCGGACCGCCGCGCCCGGAGATGAGCGCGTTGAGGCCAATGATGAAGGTGACAAAAAGCAGGATGAAGATCCAGGCCCGCCGCACATCGCGCCATTCGATGCGGGCCAGCGCGTAGTAAGTCAGAACCAGGAGGAAGAGCGGCAGGAGCAGCCGGATATCCCACATCTGCGGGATGGTGATGGCCAGAATCACGCACGCCAGGAAGAGCAGCCTGGCGCGCGGATCGAGACGTTGAACGAAAGTATCGCGTTGGCGATACTTCCAGGTGACGAGCACCTACCTTCCTCTGCCTGCAGCGACGGCCTGGTAGGCGACCATCAGAATCGGCAGCAGGATGGCGACGACCACGATATTGCCGATGAAGGCTGGCGTGAAGTAACCGACAAGGGCGGTATTAAGGTCGATCCCGCCGACCCATATCTCGGTGAGTGAGGCGAACAGCATGCCGACCGCGATGCCGAGCGCGCCAAACACAATGCCCAGGCCGATGCCGCGGCCGCTGCGGTAGTCGTGGATCATCGCCACCGCCAGGCCGGGGAAGAGCCCCATGAGCCCGTTGCCGACGCTCCAGTTCCAATACAGGCCCCAGCCGGTGAGGGCGTCGCCGAGCGTGTTCCCCACCAGGCCGGCGATCAGGCCCGCCCACGGGCCATAGGCCACGCCGAAGAAGACCAGCACCGCCACGGCTGGGCGGAACGAGATGTTGCCGGCCGCCGGCAGCGGCACCACATTCGTCGCCCATGAGAGCACGCCGTACAGCGCGGCACCGATCGCCCCGTAGACGACCTCACGGGTACCAAACTTCCACATGCTTTCCCGTTCCATGGTGATGGGCTCCTTTCCCATGACGAATCTCTCCTCTCAGGGAGAATGGCTCGGGTCACCTCCGGTGATGACCCACCTCACACCTTATTAACCCTGCGGCGCTGATGAGGATGCGGAACAGTTCAATTCACCCCGCAGCCGCAGCAAGACCAGCAGCGAAAGGCGAGACAACCATGAACACGCCCGAAACTGATGATCCATAGCAGCAAAGCGCGAAGCAGGTCGGACATATGTCGGCGCGCCGCATCCCTATCCTACAACGGATTCCTGCGCCGCTGGCCTTAAGAAGGACGGCGTTGAGGGCGATCCCAGCCGAGGCTTGAGAGCAGCTCGACGGCTTCTTGAAGCACCTTGAGCTCTGGCAAGGTCAGGTGGCGGAGGGTGGCGGCCAGCCGTTCAATCCGACGCCGGCGGGCCTCAGCCAGCAGCGCGTGGCCCGCTTCCGTCGCTCGCAGGCGGATCGCCCGGCCGTCCTGCGGATCGTCCCGGCGCTCAACCAGCCCCTGTTCTTCGAGCGCCCGGACGAGGCGCGACATGCTCGGCGGCCGCACTTGCTCGGCGGCGGCCAGTTCGCCCAAGCTGCGCGGTCCGCCGAAGACCAGGACCGAAAGCGCAGAGAGACGGGCGGGGCTGAGGCCCGAAGCTGGATCCTCATGCCGCACCTGGCGGAGCAGGTAGATGGCCGCCCGGTGGAGCCCTTCGGCGACGGACAGGGCGACGGCCTGCTGGTGGTCGGGGCTTGCTGGAGGGGTCATCTGTCTATTATAATTTAGTTAGGCTAACTAATCAAACGTGAGGGAGCGATGGACCTGCAATCGACGTTCCTCGAGGCCGTTCGGGCGGGCGACATGGACACTGTGGATGCATCCATGATGGAAGATCCATCCCTGGCCGCCAGCCGCGACAAGCAAGGAGTCAGCGCCCCTCTGCTGGCGCTGTACCATGGCCACGCCGCGCTGGCCCAGCGGCTCGCCAGTGCCAAAGCCTCACTCGACCTGTTCGAGGCGGCCGCGCTCGGCGATCACGCCGCCGCCGCGCGGGCCCTTGAGGCCGATCCCGCCTCGGTGAACACGGTCTCGCCGGACGGCTTCAGCCCTTTGGGGCTGGCGGCCTTCTTCGGACACGAGCGCCTCACCGAGCAGATGCTCGAACACGGCGCCGCCGTCGACGCCGCCTCCCACAACAGCATGAAGGTTCAGCCCATCCACAGCGCCGCCGCACAGCGCGACCCGGCGCTGTCGCTGCGGCTGGTGCAGCTGCTCGTCGCCGCCGGGGCGCCGGTGAACGTGCGTCAGCAAGGGGGCTGGACCCCGCTACACCAGGCCGCCGCGCACGGGAACGAAGCGCTGGTCAGCTACCTGCTTGCGCAAGGAGCCGACCCGGCCCCCCAGGCCGGCGACGGCCGCACGCCGGCGGATCTGGCGGCGGCGAATGGGCATGCGCGCCTGGCAGAACGCCTGCGCGAAGGAGGCACAGGAAAGGAACCCGCGTGAGGGCGCTGGCCCTGGCGCACCCCTAGCCCTGCCATCTCCCCTTTCGGGGGGAGGGGAAGAGGCTGCCGTCTCGCAGTTGACTGAGAGAGGAGATTGGCCAGAGACGGGGCGGCGCTAGCCTGGCCCGCCTTCCTGCTGAAAGGCCTTCCGCTCGACGACCATCAGTTCCTGGAAGCTGCGATGGCGCTCGGCTCCCGGGATCCAGTCCCCAAAGAACCAGGCTTCCCACTCGCCCTCGGGCGACTTCACCTCCGGATTCAGGAGGTAGATCACCGAATCCCCGTGCGCCGAAATGGCCAGCGAGGCCTCGAGATAGGCTGTGCGGATGGCCGTCGACTCCTGGGCCTCGCCATAGACGAAGTACTCTTCATCGGTGATGGGCCGCAAATTCTCGTAGCTGCGCACATAAGCAGCCATCCATTCAGGAAACCGCTCGCGGAACCATTCGACCTCCGTGGTCGGCAGCAGGCGGTCGATGAAATAGCCCGTGTTCCGCCAGCCATTCGAGACAGAAAGAAACGCCCGGTAGGAGGGGGGCAGATCGACCTGCAGCCGATCTTCGAGTGAGGCAATGTCTTCGGCCGCCGCGCCTTTGAAACCCATCCAGCCGGCGCGCACGGCAGCTTTGGGCTGCGCCTCGCGAATCGCTTCATCCGCAAGCAGCTCTTCGCTGAACCCCTGCAGGAATGTAAGCCAATCGAATGCTGTCACCTTCAGCGCCTTGCTCTCTCGCTATCCGGGTTGCTGCCTTCGAGCTGCCGATCCAATGAATGCCTTGCCCGCATCAGCGATTTCAGACATAGCCCGCCAGCGCCGGCGCTGGAAGGAAGCGCCCGGTCTGGCCGATCATCTCACAGTTGAGCTCCAGGAGCGAAGTGGGGCGCACGCGGCAGCTGCGGAGCAGATCGAACTGGCACAGCACACTGTCTGGTGGACCATCGGCTACCAGCCGTCCCTCGCTGAGCAACACAATGCGGTTGGCATACGTTACCGCCAGATCGACGTCATGGGTGATGAAGAGCGTGGCGGCGAAGTGCGTGCCCAGCACAGAGCGTCCGCCTTCGAGGCTGGCGCCGGCCATCGCGTCCATGAATCGAGTGTAATTGGCATAGTCTTGTCCGGCCGTGGGTTCGTCGAGAATTAAGATTTTCGAGCGCATGGCCAGGACGGAGGCGATCGCTGTTCGCTTCTGCTGGCCGAAGGAGAGCGACAGCGGGGAGTAATCCTCCAGGCCGCGCAAGTTCACCGCCTCGATGCTGCGCTCGACACTCGTCTTGATGGTCTCCTCTGGAAAGCGCAGATTTCGAGGTCCGAAGGAAAGCTCCTCGCGCACCGATGGTGCAAAGAGCATATGCGAAGGACTCTGGAACACATACCCAACTGTGCCGGCAGCCTGCGCGATAGAGAGCTGGCGTGTGTCCTGCCCCGCCATGAGAACTCGACCCTCGACCGGCTTCAGCAAGCCAATGGCGTGCTTGACCAGCGTGGACTTGCCGGCGCCGTTGGGTCCGAGCACGGCGATCGTGTCTCCCTCCCGGATCTCGAGGTCGATATCCCGCAGCACGAGCGGACCGTCGCCGTAGGCGAATGAAACCCCCTCAAAGCGCACGAGCGGCTCGCTTGCCGGATCGGCCATCGGAATGGGCGGGGGCTCCGCTGGCGTCTCGCCCGTCTCCCTCATCCTGCGAATCACCCATTGGGCCGGAAGCTTCACTTCATGGTGGTCGAGCGCCGAGGGCATGTCCGCTGCCTGCCCGAGGTAGTGAACCCGACCTTCCTGCATATACATCAGCAGATCCGGCTGGATGCCGAGCACATCCTCGACGCGATGCTCGACGATGACGACCGTCGAGCCTTCATCCGCCAGCCGGCGAAAGATGGTGAGCGCTTCATGCGCGGAGGTCGGATCAAGCGAGGCCAGCGGTTCGTCGAGGATCAGAATCGATGGGCGCATCGCCAGGATGCCCGCCAGCGCCACTTTCTGCTTCTCGCCTCCCGAGAGAACAAAGGTCTCCCGGCCGCGCAGGTGCTCAATGCCCAGTCGCTGCAACACTTCATCGATCCGGGCTTCAATTTCATCGCGCGGCAGGCCAAGGTTTTCCGGACCGAAGGCGATCTCGGCGCGCACGTTGCTGCCGACGATCTGCCGTTCAGGGTCCTGCAGCAGTGTGCCGACGGTCTGCGAGATCTCGGCCAGCGACATCGCGTTGATATCCTGGCCGTAGAGGCGGACGGCGCCGCTAAGCTCGCCCTTGTAGCTGCGCGGGATCAGGCCGTTGATGCAGCGGGCAACGGTCGTCTTGCCGCAGCCGCTGGCGCCGGCGATCAGCAGCATTTCGCCAGGCCGGAGCCCGAAGGAAATCTCTTCGATCGCTGGTTCGGGGCGCAGCTTGTAGCGGAAGGAGAGCTTCTCAACCTCCAGCGGCAGGTGATCGTTCGTCCGGTCCGCTCCCATCAGACCGCCCCACTTTCGTCCGCAAACCGCACCTCAACCGGATCGCCAATTTGGGCCCCGATCCGTGAGGCGGCGCTGCCGTTGACGACCGAGACGATCAGGCTGCCGGTGCTGCCGTACAGCGCCATCAGGTCGCCGACTGGACGTTCGCCGAAGGTGGCAAACAAGCCGGGGACCTCGGTCCCCCGGAGCTGGACGGCCACTTGCTCCACACCCTTAAGGTCGGTGCGCATGATGTTGGTGGCGACGTTCCCGAAGTGGTCGATGTGCATCACTTCGCCGCGCAGCCCGCCGTCCGTTCGTTCCGGGCGAGGAAAGCTCAAACGCACCGGATCGTCGATCGGGTCGCCCAGCGCTGCCAGCGGCACGCCGGCGGCCAGATGGGCGCCGACCGGAGAGAAGATGTCCCGACCATGGAAGACATGGCTGATCTCCTCAAGCCAGTATTCCGGCCGGTTCAGGTGGACGATCTCGACCGGCCAACCCTCCGCTTCGGCGCGCGCCAGCAGCAGCGAAAGCACCCCGTTGTCCGGCCCGACGAAGCGCTGCGGCCCGCAGCGGGCGGCGATCGGGCGTCGCTTTGTGCCCACGCCAGGATCGACGACCACAACATGCACAGTTCCTTCCGGGAAGTAGGGTGCCGACCGGCCGAGGATCCAGGCCGCTTCGCGGACGTTCTGCGGGCCGATGAGGTGGCTCAGGTCGGCGATCTGCGCCTCAGGGGCGATGCCCCAGATCACGCCCTTCATCACGCCGACGTTGCCATCCTTAAGGCCAAAATCGGTCATCAGGGTTATGACGGTCACAGGTCCCTCCGGCGGAGCGTGGGAGTCGAGGCGGCGATCTCCCTTCAGCCTGACCCGCAGCGTGGCGCGGCGCACTAAGGGGATTGTACACGTTGGTCGGAAGATGGACCTCATCCTCCTCACAGCCGCGACCGACGCTGGGGGGTCCGATCCGCCGGGCTCAGGTCCCAGTGATCTGCGTTCCTGGCTGGGCTATACTCGGCGGAGAAACTGCTTCCACCGTGAGGGAAGACACATCATGCGCACTGTGGTTTGGGACGGCGATGTCCCTTGCGTTCGAATGGTCGATCAACGCCGTTTGCCGGCCGAGTATGTGCAGATCGAGTTGAGAACGCCGGAGGCCGTCGCCGATGCCATCCGCGAGATGGCGGTGCGCGGCGCGCCGGCCATCGGCGCCTCGGCCGCGTTCGGCCTGGCTTTAGCTGCAGCGCGCTCGCAGGCGGAGACCGTCGCCGCGCTCTGGCAGGACGTCACGGCGGCGGCTGATCTGCTGCGGGTGGCGCGCCCTACCGCGGCTAATCTCGCCTGGGCACTGGATCGGATGCTGCGCACCGGAGAGGCGGCGCGCGCCGAAGGCCTGGAGGCGGTCAGCGCACGGCTGCTGGCGGAAGCGCAGCGCATCGCGGATGAAGACGTGATGATCAACCAGGCGATCGGCCGCTACGGCGCCGAGCTAATCGCGTCCAAGGCCACTGTCATCCACCACTGCAACACCGGCGCCCTGGCGACAGTCGATTACGGGACCGCACTCGGGATCATCCGCACCGCGCATGAGCAGGGCAAACAGGTCCATGTGCTCGTCGACGAGACCCGCCCGCGGCTCCAGGGCGCCAAACTCACCGCCTGGGAACTGGAGCGGTACGGGGTACCCTACGAGATCATCGCCGACAACGCGGCCGGCTACTTCCTGAGCCGCGGCGACGTACAGGCCGTCTTCGTCGGCGCCGATCGGGTGGCGGCCAACGGCGACGTGGCCAACAAGATCGGCACCTATATGCTTGCGCTGGCCGCGCAGGCCAGCGCCGTGCCATTCTACGTGGCCGTGCCGACCTCGACGATCGATCTGGGCGTCGCTTCGGGCGCCGAAATTCCAATCGAAGAGCGCGATTCGCGTGAAGTGCTCGCGCTCGAGCAGGCCGGTCAGCCGATCGCTCCACCGTCCAGCCGGGCCCGCAACCCGGCGTTTGATATCACGCCCCACGCGCTGGTCACCGCCTTCGTCACCGAAGCCGGGGTGGTCCGCCCCCCGTACCACCGGACGCTCGCCGATGCGGTTGCCAGCATGCAGAACGCGCCGGCTTGAGCGCTAGGTTTCCCCTCACGATGCCCGACCCTTTCATCTTGACCCTCGATGAGGTGTCCGCCAGTGACCTTCCGCTTGTCGGTGGGAAGGGCGCCAATCTGGGCGAGCTGCGCCGGGCAGG
>JBFJVD010000076.1:0-11929 GCA_041624375.1 Anaerolineales bacterium | reverse complement strand
GTCGAGCGGGTCGAGCAGCTGGCCCAGCAGACCGATCGGGCCCCACAGAAGAAGCAGCGAGGTGCCGACGACGACGGTCGGGATGGCGACCGGCAGGTTGACCAGGATGGTGAGCGTCTCCCGTCCGGGGAAGCGGTATTTGGAAAGGACATAGGCGGCGAAGGCGCCCAGCAAGCCGTTGACCAGTGCGGTGGCCAGAGCGATCAACAGCGAGAAACGCAGGGAGAATTGCGCGTCGCGCGCAGAGAGCGCACTGATGAACGCCGCTGGCCCACCCTTGCCAGCAAAGATGAAGATTGCGCCCAGCGGCATCAGCAGTAAAGGCAGCAGGACGACGACCAAGAATCCGACCGGAAGCCAGGCTGATCTTGGCCCGGCTCGACGCGGGCGGGCGTTCATGGCCCCACCTGGGGTAGGATGCGTCCCTGCCAGATCTGCTCGACGATTTGGCGTTCTGCCATCGGCCAGCCTCCCAGATCTTCGACGGTGAAAGGATCCTCGATGGCGCCCAATTCGGGGTTCGCTTGATTAAGTGCTTCGTCGACACTGCGAAAGCCGTACTCGACGAAGAGTCGCTGTGCGCCCTCGCCCCATAAGAACGCCGTGAAAGCATCCACCAGGTCGCGCTGTGAGGAGGTTACATTGCGCTCGATCACCACCAGGATGTGCTCACTGAGGACCGTGCTTGGCGGGTAGACGAGATCTGCGTCCAGTCGGCCGCGGGCACGATCAAAGAGCGCTTCCTGTTCGTAGGTGACGAGCGCATCCCCGAAACCATTCTCGAACTGGGTACGCGCGCCGCGTGCCGATCCGGCCTGGGCGATCACGTTCTGCCAGATGCCGAGCAGCTGCTGCTCGGCGAGCTTGGGGCTGTTCGTTTGGCGCAGCGCCGACCCGTATTCCGCCAGCAGAGTCCAGCGGGCCGCTCCCGAGGTGAGCGGGTCCGGATGAACGACACCAACCCCCGGGCGTGCCAGGTCGGCGAAATCCCGGATTTCCAGGGGATTGCCGGGACGGACCAGGATGATGAACGGTGTCCGATTGACCACGCCCTGATGCGGGAATTGGCGCCAGGTTGGGCCGGAGAGCATCCCACCGGCAACCAGGCGCTCGGCGTCCAATTCCAGTGAGAGCAATGCAATTTCAGCCGGCACGCCGAGCAGGATCTGGTTGGTGATGGTTCCCGAGCCGGCGAAGGAAGCAATGAACTCGATCCGCTCCCCGGTCGATGCAAGCCACTCCGCCTGGAACGCCGGGAAGATGGCCTGATTCATCACTTCGCCCAGCGTACTGAACCCGTAGACGGTCAGCGTTCGGATCTGATCGCGAGCAAGCCAGGGCCAGAGCGCGTAGAGCGTCAGGCTGGCAAGAAGGAAGGCGCCCAGGATCTGCGGCCGGGCGGCCCGGATCCGGCGGGATCGCCGGTTCAGGGATGGATGCACACATCGAATCTAATCGAGGAATGGAAGCGTTGGAAGGGGGACGGAGCTTGCGCTTTTGGGCTTCTTGTTCGCCGTCTGAGCAGCCGGCAGCGCGACTGGCGGGGGCGGGGCCTAGCGGCCCATGTGTCCGGCGCGCTGCTCGCGGCGGTAGACGCGGCCCTGAATCAGCACGCCGGCGGCGATGCCGCCCAGCAGAAGCAGCAGGGCGGCCGGCCGCGCCAGATCGAGCGACTGGACAATCAGCGCCGCGCCGGCCAGTGATGAAAGCGCGATCAGCGCCCAATCAAACAGCGCGGCCACGAAAACCGCCCCCAGGACGCCGCCGATCACGTAGACCAGCCAATCGAGGCTACCGGGTTCAACGCCGAGCAGCTCGATCAGGGTCAGCAGGAAATAGCCGCCGGCGAGGAACCCGGCTACAGCTACGGCCAGCCGCTGAAGGACGACGGCAAGAACGGCCCCCACCACGCCGGCGATCAGCGCCACCAGGATGAGCTGCCACTCCGGGCGGTCTTCGAGGAAGATGGAGGCCAGGCGGAGCCCGGTGATGAACCCGGCCCCGGCGACGAACAGCCAGAAGAGCTTGCGGCCGGCGCCGATCAGGGCCGCTCCAAACACAAAGTTGATGATGGTGGATAGGGTCATTGCAATCTCTCCTCCTCTCGACTGACTGCATGCCCGACCCCGGAGCCTGAACGGCGGAAGCAGCGGCGCTTCTCTGTCCCTGGCAGTGAGGCGTTCCGAAAGGTCAACTCTGCGCAGGGCCATCCAGCCATTAGAAGGCGCCAGTTCCCGCTGCCCACACGCCCCCAGCGGGGAAATGCTGAAAGCACAATGGCCACCCGGCCAGAGCCGCTTACGGCATCGAAGAGGCGCTTGATGGTATCATCACCTCCAGACAACGCAAACCCGATTGGCGGAACGACCCGTTGCGCCAGCAGCTTCGTCAGCGGCCGTTTTGCCGCGAACGCCGTTGACACCTCCAACCCCCGAGCCGGTCATAAGGCAGACCATGCTGGAGATTCACCTGTTCGGCCAGATGAACGTCCAAATCGACGGCCGGCCTGTCGAGGTGCCTTCGCGTCCGGCGCAACTGCTCCTGGCCTATTTGGCGCTCCATGCCGGCCAGGCTCAGCCGCGCGCAAAGCTCGGCGGCCTGCTCTGGCCTGATTCAGACGAGAAGAACGCGCGCAGTAACCTGCGCCATGCCTTGTGGCGGCTGAGGGGCGCGCTCGGCGAAGAGCACTTCGAGGTTGATAAGACCGCCATCACCTTCCAACCAAACGGCGACTGGCGCCTCGACGTCGCTGAGCTGTACGAGGAGCCTCTGGCCTCGGCGTCCGCTGAGGCGCTGTTAGATCAGATTTCCTTCTATCGCGGCGAATTGCTCCCGGGCGTTTACGAGGATTGGGTGGTGCGCGAGCGTGAGCGGTTGGAGGCGGTCTTTGGAGATCGCGTCGACCTGCTGCTCGACCGACTGGTTCACGAGCAGCGCTGGCGCGAAGCGCGCGACTGGGCTGAGCGCTGGATCGCCCAGGGCCATGTACCGGAGGCCGCCTTTCGGACCTTGATGCTGGCCTACGCCGCGGAGGGCGAAATCTCTGGTGTCGCCGAGACTTACCAGCGTTGCGTCGAAGTCTTGAGCCGGGAACTGGGAGTCGAACCCTCAGAGGAGACAAGTCAGCTCTTCAAGCAGCTTTCCGAGGGGGCCGACCCGATCAAGCTTCGGGCGCCGGCGGGTGAAGGTCTTGATGCGCCGGCTCTGGAGATGGCGGTGGAGGCCCAGCCGCCCGCTTTTCTTGAGGCCGCTTCGCAGGTCTCTCCCGAGCCAATGTTTGTTGGCCGTGAACCCGAATTGGAGCGATTGCTGGAAGGTTTGCGGCGGGCGATGCAGGGACATGGCCAGGTCGTCTTCATTGCCGGAGAAGCGGGTCGGGGAAAGACGGCGCTGGCGCACGAGTTCGCTCGCCGGGCCCAACTTGAGACTACAGACCTGCTGGTGGGTGTCGGGAACGGCAATGCGTACACGGGCTATGGGGACCCGTACCTCCCATTTCGGGACGTCCTGACAATGCTTACAGGGGACGTCGAAGGCCGCTGGGCAGCCGGGAGCATCACCAGCGAGCAAGCCAGGCGTTTGTGGGAGCATCTTCCCCAGGCTCTTTCAGCGAGCCTTGATCACGGGTCGGACCTCTTGAATGTGTTCATCAATGGCCATGGTCTTGCCGAGCGGTCGCGGCGCCGCGGCGTTTCACCAGACCTTGTAAGGCGCCTGGAACAACACCTGGAAGAGGCGGAAGCGCGGGCGGGCAACGTGGAGCGTGGACAACTCTTCGAGCAGTACACGACTGTCTTGCGCACGCTCTCTGTCCGGCAGCCGTTGCTGATCCTGCTCGACGATCTTCAATGGGCGGACCAGGCCTCCATAAGCCTGCTCTTTCATCTTGGAAGAAGGATCGACAGCGCACGTATTCTCGTCCTTGGGACCTACCGCCGGGAGGAGCTGGCGCTCGGCATCGCTGGGGAGCGGCATCCGCTGGAAAAGGTCATTGCGGAGCTTCAGCTTAAGTTTGGCGACATTGAGATCGACCTGGCGGAGCTGCAGGAGCAGCGCAACCGCGGCTTCGTTGACGCCTTTATCGACACTGAGCCGAATGAGCTCGATCAGGCCTTCCGCCAGGCGCTCTTTGAGCGCACCCAAGGTCATCCACTGTTCACCGTCGAGCTACTCCGAGCTATGCAGGAGCGGGGCGACCTGGTGAGAGATCAGACGGGCAAATGGATCGCTGCAAGGACCCTGAATTGGAACCTACTCCCGGCGCGCGTCGAGGCGGCGGTGGAGGAGCGAATCGCCCGCCTCGAGGAAGACCTGCGGGATCTCCTCGCGGTGGCGAGCGTCGAGGGCGAGGATTTCACCGCTCAGGTGGTCGCCCGGGTAAAGCGTGAGCAGGAACGCAAGGTCTTGCGAGATCTCTCTCAGGAACTCGAACGGCGGCATCGCCTGGTCCGTGAGCAGGGGGAGCGGCCGGGCGGGCGCCAGCTTCTGTCGCTCTACCGTTTCGCGCATCACCTCTTCCAGCGCTACCTCTATGAAAGCCTGAGCACTGCCGAGAGAAGGCTGCTTCATGGCGAAATCGCGGCGGTCCTGGAGGAGCTTTATCAAGGTCGGGCAGAGGATATCGCAGTTCATCTGGCCCGGCACTACGGCGAAGCGGGTGACATCGAGAGAGCTGTTGAGAACTTGCTTCTGGCCGGATTGCGCGCCCGCCACCTGCATGCCCACGTCGAAGCACTCGAACACTTCAACCGGGCGCTTCGGCTTATAGACGATGAGTCCTCTTCGGCGATCCGTGTGAAGACTGAACGGGCTCAGACTCTACTCGACCTCTTCAAAGGACAGGAGGCCGTGGTGGCGTTCCAGGAGCTTTATTCGCTCGCCCAACAGGGAGGCGAAAGTCCGGTGGAGCTGAGAGCGCTGTTGGGTCTGGCGCGCGCCCATTACATTGTGGCTCTGGACGCAGGCGACACGGCTCACGCGACGACCTCTCTGGAAGCCTATCAGCGGGCACATGACCTGGCGCGCGACCTCGATGACAAGAAGAATATGGTCCGGGCGCTGGTTTCGACAATCTGGATCTCCGACTTCTGGCCAGAAAAAAGGCCTATGGCGCGGGCGAACGCCGAGGAGGCAGACAAGCTCAGTCAGGCTGTCAAAGACGAAGACCTTATGCTCGAGAGCCGATTGGCGCTCTTTCACACGGGTTCGCTCAAGGACCGTGAGCGAGAAGGGGAAGCGCTGCTGCAGCTCTTCGAAGAGCGGCAGGACCTCACCCGTCTCAATAACCTGTTGTTTGGCCTGATGGGCACTCACCTGGTGGTGGGCAACTTTCGCCGGGCGATCGAATGCGCCGAAATGGGGATCTCCGTGGCCGGCCGGATCGGCGTCCCTCCCGTTCAGTACGCTACCTACAAGTCGATCGCACTGCTGCGGCTGGGGCGCTTCGGTGAAGCCCGCCGTGCTCTGGAGGAGGAAGTCGCGGATGAGTCACATCCCTTCGGCAGGGCGTTCAGAGACTCGGGTGTGGGGATCTATCTGCTCGAGGTGAGTTCGTACGAAGATGCCATCAAGACCTTAGAATCTGTCATCCAGATGGGCAAGAAGCTCGGCCGCCAGTGGTTGGCAAGTATGGGGGAGGCCTATCTGGCCCGAGCCATCGTTGAGAGCGGAAGCGCGAGCGCAATGGGCCTGGCGGATCTTCTGACGAATCTGGAGGGGGACGACTATCCGCCATCGCTCTACGCCTGTGGCGAGGCGGCCCGCGGTCGGGGCGATTTCGAGGAGGCGGTTCGGCTCGCCAGATTGATGAGTATGAATGCAGAGGAGATGGGTCGTCGGCCGGAGATCACCTGGGCGCGCCTGCTGGAGGCGCGATCCCTGCTGGAACTGCAGGCTCCCGCTGAGGCTCTTGAGGCAGCCGAGGCTGGCGCTCAGCTGGCGGACGAACTCGAACACCGGCTGTCGCTCTGGCGACTGCAGGCTGCGAGCGCGAGAGCGCTGGATGCGCTTGGCAGGCCGAAGGATGCCGCGACTGCATTTCAACGCGCCGCAGAGACGCTCCTCGGACTTGTCGAGACCATCGATGATCCACGACACAAGCGAGCCTTTATTGACAACCCGACCGTTGCCGCAGTCCTGAAGGCGGCTGGAGCAGGGACCCGGAGCGTCGACCGATGAAGCTCATGCCTGGCGCACCCGAAGATGTGGGTGTCCACTCCTCGCAGATTCGCCGAATTCTGGCGCACGCGGAGCGCTGGGTCGCCGAAGGCGCACACCCAGCGCTGGTGCTGCTGGCTGCCCGCCACGGCGTGATCTTCCTTCACGCAGCCTTTGGATCCTTGACCCCCGAGGATGATTCGCCCCCGTTGCCGCCGGATGCCCTCTTCCCACTGGCTTCCATCAGCAAACTGCCCACAACCACAGCGGCAATGATCCTCGTGGAGGATGGCCTGCTCAGCCTGACCCGCCCGGTTCGCGAGTACATCCCTGAGCTGGTCGGTGAGCATAAGGACCGCATCCTGGTTCACCATCTGCCGACGCACACTGCCGGTCTCGACGATGACGCCGTAATGGCGGCGGTTGGAGAGAAAGAGGCCGCTTCTGCCCCGGTCCCGCCGCTGGAGGAGAGTGAGCATCCAGTGGTCCACAGGATCCTGCATTACTCCCTGGATGTCCCGCTGGCCTTCCCACCGGGAGCGCGCCAGAAATACAGCGATATCGGGATCTATCTTCTGGGGGAGATCGTTCGTCGCGTGAGCGGCAAGTCGCTGGAAGCGTTCGCGCGGGAGAGAATCTTCGACCCGCTGGGCATGAAGGACACTTTCTATTCTGTGCCGGAGGAGATCAGGCACCGGATCGTCCTGCGTCCGGCAGACGTGCCCTACGCCGTGTACAACACGCCCGAGTGGCAGGATCGGCCCTCGCCTTCCGGCGGGGCCTATGCCACAGCCATTGACCTGGCGGCGTTCTGTCAGATGTTTTTGAACGCCGGGCATTACGGTGGAAAAAGGATCCTCGGCCCGGCCACCGTTGCCGCGATGACGCGCAATCAGATCCCTGGCGTCTCCGCCCGATTCGGTGACAAGGTCTTCCCGGAGGCTTGCTGGGGCTTTGGGTGGAGCGTCAACTACCCTTTCAAAGACCGGATCTACGGCGAGCCGCTGCTCCCTCGCAGCGCGTTCAATCATGGCGGAGCTGGGGGCGTGGAGTGCTGGATCGACCCTGAACGCGACATCGTCAGCGTCTTCTTCTCCGTTTCCCCGATGGTCGATGAGTTTGACTTCAGCGTGACCGAAGCCGATCTGTTCATGAATGTGGTGACGGCTGCAGTGGATGTGGATGGCACACAGGGGCGCGAACGGCCAGCCGCAAGGAAACCAGACGCCCGAAGAGCGGCGGGGCCGGCTGTCTTGCGGACTGGCAAACCCGTAGAGGCCGGCATATCGCCAGAACGTTGCCGGCTAATGCTCGAGCTCGCCGGCCGCTGGCTGGAAAGCGGCATCTGTAGCGAGCTGATCCTGCTGGTCGCCAGACAGGGGATCATCGCCTTGCATGAGGCGTTTCGACGCTCTGAGGCGCGAAAGGACGCTCCTCCGCTCGCCCTGAGCACTCTTTTCCCCCTTGGCCCGCTTACCGAGCCACTCACCGCTGCAGCAGCATTAATTCTGGTGGAAGAAGGGCGCCTAGGCCTCAACCGCCCGGTGGTCGATTACCTCCCCGAGCTCGCCGGACGGGGGAAACGCAAGGCCAGGATGCGGATCCACAACCTGCTGACGCACACGTCGGGCTTCCGGGATGAGACCCTTGAACGGACCGCGCTGAAACGCACCAGGCGTTCGATCCCCTCAGCGACGGACAGATCGCGCCCCGGCTCCCTCGCCGGGGACTACCGTTTGGTGCTGGAGACTCCGCTGGATAAGTCTGCCGGTGCGGAAATGGCGCCCGCGACCGGCAACTACAATCTGCTCGGCGAGATCATTGCCAGGGTTGCGGGCAAGAGCCTGGCAGATTTCGCCCAAGAAAGAATTTTCGAGCCCCTTGGCATGAACGATACCTACTTTGGCGCATCGGACCAGGCCGAGGGGGATCTGGGAGGCGACGGCGCGGCCTGGCGTGATTTCCCCATCGGCTCGACGGGCGCCCTCTCCACAGCCCTGGATATGGCTGTCTTTGCGCAGATGATCCTCAACCAGGGCATATATGGCGGCAAGCGAATCTTCAGCCCGGCCTCGGTCTCTGCGATGACCTCGAACTGGATTCCCGGGGTTCCGGCCCGGTTGCCCGGTACAGGTTCGTTGGAAGGCTCACGCGGATATGGCTGGATCCTACGCGGAGCGAACAAACAGAGGGCCTTTGCGGAGCCGCTCCTGTCGGAGCGTTCCTTCTCTCAGGGAGAGCCCGGCGGTTGCATGCTGTGGGTTGATCCGGACTACGACCTCATTGCGGCGATGTTCTGCCTCCCCGACGCCCATACGGAAGCCGGGCAAACGAAGGACAACCACGATCTGTTGATCAGCACCGTGGCGGCGTCGATCGAGGCGCTCTGAGCCCAGCCGAAGGCCAGTCACAAACCAGGCTCCGGCGTCCAATAGCCAGAAGAGCTCGCGGCCCGCGCCGATCAGCGCAGACCCGAAGACGAAGTTGATGATGGACAAGGGTCACTGTATTTCCCCTCCCCGTGTATCAAGCCGGCCGTGCCGGACTGCGCTTCAACCGCTACCAGATTTCGCCCGGCCGCCATTCCACCGAGAGAGGCTGCATGAGATCCAAGGGCGGCGTGTGGCGTAGCTGATGAACCATCACCGCATCCTCCTGTGTGGCCAATAGCCCCGTCCGGGTTCGAGCGTAAAGGGGGCCCTGCCACAGCTGCCAACCAAGCTGCGCGTAGAATGGTACGTCTGCCGGGGAGAGGGCCGCCAAATCGTAGTCTTGAACCTCGCCGATCAAGCGACGCATGATGGCTGAGGCAAAGCCCCGGCGGCGATGGTGGGGACGGGTGGCGACGCCTTCCACGTAGGCTGTGTGCAGCTGCAGCACCTCCCCAACCTCCAACCAGCGGGTGATCCACAGGGCGTGGCTGATGAGTTCCCTGCCAAGATACCCCATCGCGTGGACCGGGTCTCGGAAATCTCGATAGAGCCGGTCGTAATCCTCCGCAAAGGCTTCGGAGCACAGCTCGATCATGGCGCGGCGGGCATCGGATGAAAGCTCCGATCCTTGCATGAGGTCAATGCGCAGTTCCCTCACACGCGTGGTTGCCTCTATCTGCCGCGGTTCATCCGGGCCGAACCATGGATCGGTGGTCCCTGCACAGCAGGCTAGCTGTCTTGCCGTGCACGGCGGTTGACCTCGCGGATGAACTCGGCTTTCGCCTCAGTGTAGGCTTGTCGATCTTCAGGGTAGCGCGCCGCAAGGGCCATCTTCAACTCGGCGTAGGTCTTTGCGAGTTCAGCATCTCGCCGCAGCCGATCACGGAACACGATGAAGTCGCGCCAGGTTTCACTCCCACGTTCGACCATATGCACTTGATGCGTTCGAGGCACGCCGCGGATGAAATAATGCCGGCGGGCTATGCCATATTCACCCCAGTAATCGTAGCCGAGCCCCTCCACAATCGGAACACACTCAAACGCAGCCTCAAACTGTTCGACCGCTGTGGCGATATCGAGGACTGGCTTGGCCATAATCCCAGGGATTGCCGTGCTGCCTACGTGCTCAATCGCCAATATTCGATCGCCGAGCGCAGCCTGAAGGAGCCGGCGTTCTTGCTCGAAGAGCTGCGGCCACGACTCGTCATAGGGGCGCAGATCAACGCGGCCCGGCGCCAGCCCGAGGGGGGCTCCGGTCACTGCAGTTTCATCTCGATGAGTTCGATGTGGTTGCCTTGCGGGTCCTCAACCAGGAGATAGCGGCGCTTTTCGTCCTCCCATTCTCGAATGGGGCCTACACCGATTCGCACAATGCGCTCGCGGGCGGCTTCGAGGGAGTCGACCAACAAATCGAGATAGAACCCCCGGCCGGTCGGGGTTAGAGGGCTCTCGGGATCACTGGCGTGCAGCGCCAAATTGGCCGTCCCGAGGCGGAAGAAATAGAACCCTGGACCCTCGTGGGCTTGCTCCAGTCCCAAACCATCCCGGTAGAACTGGGCACAGGCTTCCAGGTCGTGCGCGGGCAGAACGATGTTTTGCAGGCGAATTCCCACAGCATTCAGCCCTTTGGCGATGCTCCCGAACTTGTCGAGCGGCGATCGGAGGTCGGCCCGGAAGCTAGCGATCCCGCGTGGTGGCCGTCCCTGGACTTTGCGGGCTGCCATCCGATTTCGCGCTATGCAGCATGCCGTCACCGCTTGAATGTGCCGACACGCTACTCCTCGTCGGGCCCAGGCACTTCATGTACCGACCGGATCGCGAGGGTGAGCCGAGCGACCGAGATCAGTCGATGATCTGGATCGCTGACCTCGATCTGCCAGACATGCGTTGTTCGTCCAAGGTGTAGTGGCCGGGCGACGCCGTATACGATCCCATCATGGGCTGGACGTACATGGTTGGCGTTGATCTCGAGGCCCAGGGAGAGATGCTTCGTTGGATCCAGCACCAACCAGCCGGCGATGCTTCCCAATGTCTCGGCGAGCACAACCGAAGCCCCGCCGTGCAAGAACCCGATGGGTTGGCGAGTGCGGCGATCGACCGGCATCATGCCCTTCAAGTAGTTCGGACCCGCCTCGACGATTTGAATGCCGATCCACCCGGCCAGGGTGTTTTCAAGACGCTGATTCAAGGCCTCAATATCGGGGGTCCGCTGCCAGATACTCATCTTCACTTCACCCGATCCACGCTGCTCGCATGGAATTGGCTCCGCTCACTGGCGGTTCTTGGGTGGGGAACTTGTTCCCAGGTTCGGCGCGGCGGCTGCAATCCGATAGGGGTAAAGTTTCGCCTGCATCACGCCGTGCACCACCGCCGGATCCTCGAGCATGAGCCGCTCAGCCTCTGCCTCGTCGTCGGCTTCCAGGATGACAATGCCAAAGGTGCTCGCATCCGCGTTCTGAGTCCGGCCGGCGAGAAGCACGACGCCTTCGGCGGCCAGCCGCTTTAAGCGCTGATAGTGCGCGTCGACCACGTCCCGCTCCTCCCGCGTACCCCCGTCGAGGAGCATCTCCGTGCGGGTGAGTTGAAGCGTATACAGGAATTGCTTGTGTTCGGTCACCTGGCTCCTCGCGTCAAGCTGGGCACTGCGAGCTAACCATCGGCGTTCGCCCGCATGGGGCTGTGCACGGCTTTCCACCCCAGCAGGAAACCGGTCAGTGCGTCGGCGCCGGAGGTGTGCCCGATCGAAACCAAACGGCGCGCGGCGGTTTCGAGGTCCGATCTCGATCCGGAGGGCAAGACTTGGAAGAGCGCATGCCATGGCCAGCCAGCCTCTCCGCGCGCGGCGGCATGTAGCCAGGCGGCCGAGAGCCGGGTGGTGCGCGGCGCTGCTGCTGCGGTGATGGCTTCCGCCAGCGGGCCGATCAGCTCCGGCGGAGCGGCCGCCCATTGGGCGTGCATCACCCCGACGAGGAAATCGTCACCAGAGGGCGTGAGTCCTGCGCCAAGGCCGGCCAGCTGGCTGGCCGCCTCCTTGCAGGCGTGGACATCGGGCCCCGGCAGCGCGGCCAGCAAACGTCTCGCAGGTTCTGCGGCCGTCTTCAGCAAGCGCGCCGTCCCCAGGTCCTCGGCCGGCGTATGCTGTCCATCGACCAGCAGCAGCAGTGGCGCCAGGCTCCCCGGCGGACCATGCAAGTTCAGGAGCCTTTCGAGGATGGGCACGGCCTCTGAGATATGCCAGGTGGCATCCCGCAGATGGTCCCATCCCGGCGAAGGGTCCCAAATCTGTGCCTGGCCGGCGTCAACGTGCAGGCTCCCGAGCTGAACCTCCCGTTCCTGGACCC
>JBFJVD010000075.1:0-11950 GCA_041624375.1 Anaerolineales bacterium | reverse complement strand
TGCAGATCGACCTCTATGCCAGCGAGGGGGGTGCGCGCACGTATCAATTCAGCCAGCCTATTCGGGTCAGGTCTGGCGGCTATGGCTTCGACCCGATCTTGAGCGTCCCGCCAGAGACCGTTGATCCGGCGAACACAGAACCCGAAGACGCGCTCTTCGATTCCGTGGTTAATGTCCGTTCGCCCGACAAGCTCTGGGATGGCGGGTTCAGTTACCCTTCGACCTATTTCACCGACGCCTTCCCCTCGGTATTCGGAACGCGGCGCAACTACAACAACCTGGGCTATCGGTTCTATCACACGGGTCTTGATTTCTATGGTGGGACCGGCGTTGAGATCCACGCCCCAGCCCGGGGACGCGTAGCATTCGCTGACTCCCTGACCGTCCGCGGCAACACCACCATCATCGACCACGGATGGGGAGTCTTCACCGTATACATGCACCAATCGGAGATCCTGGTCCAGGCTGGTCAGCTACTGGAAGCTGGCGAGACGATCGGGCTGGTCGGAGGGACGGGCCGGGTGACTGGTCCGCATCTACACTGGGAAGTCCGCGTTGGGGGCGTACCGGTGGATCCGCTCGAGTGGGTCGAGCGAGCGTTCCCCTAGTCCGGGCCGGAGGAGGATCCGCGCGCTGAATTGGCGTCTGGTCCCGGATCCAAGTCTCCATCGTAATATGCCTGGAGAAGGTCGCGAGCGGCGTCGGCATGCTTTGACGGGACGCTGAGGCGGACCGCCCCGAGCGGACCCACACCCAGCCCGATCGCCGTGCCGGCCGATTCCTGTGCAAGCTGCGCATGGATTCCGGCGGCTTCGAGCATCCCACGCAAGATTTCGGCCTGGACGCGGCCGTACACGGTCTCGATAACGACGTAAGAGTCGTTCATCTGGCCTCCAAAGCCCGTGTAGTATAATACCGGAGATTCCCCCGGAGAGACTGCGCCGTAGATGACCGTTGCCCCTCCCCTTCCTCTTGAGTCGTACTGGGCTGATTTTGAAGTCGACGACTCGGACATCGAACTCGTCTATAACCTGATGCTTGAACGCGAGGCCCCACTTACGGCGGGTGAGATGGGCGCAGCGATCATCGCCGGTCGCATTGAACGTTTGCGGCGCCAGGCGGAGGAGGCGGCAAAGCCGGAACACACGGCTTACCGGCCAGGCGATCGTTACGAGGCCGGAACCCAGCTCTCGTTCCCGGCCCTCCAGGGCAAAGTTGGCGTGGTCACTGGAGTCCGACAGGGAGAGAATCCAGGCCTGGGAGCCTTCGAGGTCATTGCGGTTTCATTCGACGACGATGGCGGTACCCGGGAGTTTGCTTCCTCGTTTGAGGAGCATGCGCTCAACCAAGTTCCCGACGCATCGGAGGATCAGGACCAGCTGCTCTCTCCCGAAGGCGTCCTTTCCGCCTATGGGGCGTTGATTGAGGCCCGTCTCACGGCGCACTTGGAGCAGCAGGAAGATATCGTGCGCATCGCCTGGCGCTGGTTCCCGCGCGCCCTGCTCGCTGAAATCCATGAGGGCCACCTCAACCTCGCCGAGGCTGTGCTGGATGTTGCCAGTGGCGGGCCGCTGCCTACGACCTCCCTGCTGGAGCACATCGAGTTACCAGACACCGTCGATCCGCTGCTGGCTGCGTTCTCGTTGGATTACGCGCTGCAGGAGGACGAACGCTTCGATGAGGTCGGTCCAGCCGGTGAGGTTCTCTGGTTCCTTCAACGGAACGAGCCGCCAGAGGTCTTGTACACGCCCTCCCGCCTCCAATTCGAGCCGATCCCCTACAATCGAAATGTGCTGACGCCCGACCTGCTTGACCTCGAGCGGCGGCTCGACGATGAACTCAATCCGCAAGAGGGACCGGTGGAGGAGGCCACTGAGCTGACCATTCCAGTGCTTTTCCCGCACTGGCGGGTCGGAGCGCTGCCGCTTTCCGCCCGGCTTCGACCTTTCTTTCCGACCGCCTACGAAGCGCCCCGCATCCGCTTCGTCCTGGTGGACGGCCACACCGGCGACAAGTTCCCGGGTTGGGTGGTCCGCAAGGAGGCCTATGTCTTCGGGCTGGATGAGTGGTACCGCCGCCACCACGTCCCTGCCGGCGGTCTGGTCCGGATCCGGCCGGGCGATGCGGCGGGCGAGGTCGTCGTCCAGGCGGTTGACCGCCGCACCCGGAGCGACTGGATCCGGACGGTTTCCATCGACCAGGAAGGCCAAATCGGCTTCACCATGCTCAAGCAGCCTGTGGGCACGGCCTATGACGAGCGGATGGTGGTTGGGCTGGTCGATCCCGCCGCCCTCGACGAGGCCTGGATGCGTGGATCGCAGCGCAAGATGAGCCTTGAGCGTCTTGCTGCCTATGTCTTCCGTGAACTTGCCAAGTTGAACCCTCAGAGCGCCGTTCATGCGCAGGCGTTCTATTCGGGATTGAATGTCCTCCGCCGTATTCCGCCCGGGCCGCTTTTCGCCCTGCTGATGGAACGGCCCTACTATGAGCATGTCGGCGACCTCTACTGGCGCTTCGACGACAGCCAATGGAATTAGCATGAGCACGCCGGAGCGGGCTTTTTCGAAGCGTCTCGTTCGCCCAACGCTGGACACCCAGTTCCACATCGACTATGGGTGGTGGGATCGGGCGGACCGAGATCTTGAGGTTTACCTTCGCAGCCATCTATGCGCCGAGCATCAGGAAACCTATGCCGATATGGAACCGGGCTCTCTGGTGGATCATGTCGATCCGGAGACCGCCGAAGTCACCCGGGTTCCCGGCCTTCAACATGTGCTCATCTCTCATTGCGCGCAGCAACCTGACTACGTGACGGCACAGACCACCCTGGTCAACGCGATCTTCCGCATTTTCCTGGCGAACGGGAATCAGCCCCTCACGGCGACTGAACTTGGCGATCGCCTCGCGCGTCCGGCTCAGATGATCCTCCGCACGCTCTCCGGTCCGCGGGTCTACAAAGGCATGCGGCCCTTCATCGAGAACTGACCGTCCCCCCACCGTAACCGCTCCAACCCTACCCATCGCCCTGAGCCTGTAAACCAGATGTAATCTCGCGCGGCTCATTCTTGCGCGAGAATGGGGCCATCGCAGAACAACGAAGTCAAACCGTCTTTGAGGGACAGCAAATGGCGACAGCGACGATTCCGAGCACTGAAGAGGCACTCACCTACGCAGTTGGCTCCATCCGACGCGCAGATGTTGCCCGCGGCCGCAAGGCGCTCACCTGGGTTCTCCAGCGGGACCCGGAAAATGTGGCGGCCTGGCTCTGGCTGGCTCGCTGCAGCGACGATCCCCGCCAGCGCGCGGTCTGCATGCGGAAGGTGACCGAACTCGATCCCCTGGCGAGCTGAATCCATCCGCCTGATCCACAGATCTCTGCCATTCCTGACCCGGCGAAGCCCTGCTCGCCGGGCTTTCTGCTGCCTTACAGGCTGTAAGGTCGCTGTAAGGTCGCTGCAAGGGAAGCAGTGATAGGATGCGATCACAAACCTCTGTTCTCACCCCAGTTCGCATCACGGCAGGAACTTCGGTTTGTTCTCCTCCTCAACAGAACCCACGCAGAAGCGTGGGTTCTGTGGTTGTCACGCCTGAGTTCACCCTCTCGGGGGAGGCAATTCCCCCCGCAGGGTCGTCCGGCAAGGGGATTGGCCGGCGGTGAAACTTGCCCTAGGCTCGTGGAAAGAGGAGGTGCGGCCATGAAGACCGAGGATCTCATCCGATATCAAACGCTCGATGTGGATGGCAGCGAGGGCATCGCCGGCCAGGCGCTGGCTCGCTTTCGCCGGGCGCTGCGCCGGGAAGATCAGGAGGTGATGGACAATATGCTGGCTGCGATACGCGGTCATGCCCCGGCCGCCAGTCTGGCCCGTCACCTGACTTCGATTGAATATTCACTGCTGGTGATGGTACTCGAGCAGCGGAAGCGGCTGCGCCAACTCCAGCGTGCGCTGGACGAGCTCAGTGCCCGCCGTCCCTGACACCGCCGGAGCATCCAGTGTATACTTCGGCCTGCAGATCGTTTTGCCCCCGTAGCTCAACTGGATAGAGCAGAGGACTTCTAATCCTCAGGTTTCAGGTTCGAGCCCTGACGGGGGCACCTTTCCCCAACATCGCCCATTCAAAGCGCTAGATTCGACGCCATCCACGTGTGGGGTCTGCGCCATGCGCCCAACGTCGTCGCGCATCAAGCGGACAGAACCACCGGCTCAAGCTTCGGCCATTGAAGCCGGGCCAGGCGGCCCAATATGAAACGCCGACCAAGCGGCCGGCGCCTTGTTTGCCTCAGATGTGGTGGACATCGTGTCCGGCTAGTCTGCCCCGTCCCCGGCCAGCGCGCGAACCCGCTCCCAGGGCTTGAGGTCTCCCAGTTCGGCCATCGTTTGGCGCAAATCAAAGATCTGGTCGCGCAGCGCCGCTGCCTTCTCGAATTCGAGCGCTTCGGCGGCCTTGCGCATCTGCTTTTCGAGTTCCCGGATCACCCGGGCGAGCTCGTCCTTGGGCATCTGGCCCGGATCGATGGCGTCGTAGGTCTCGCGGAGTTCGGCCACCGCATGCTTCGCCACCTGATCGGTCAGGTCGCGGATTTCCTTCACGATGCTCACCGGCTCGATCCCATGCGCTTCATTGTAGGCGAGCTGCTTGGCCCGGCGGCGATTGGTCTCGTCGATCGCCCGGCGCATCGAATCCGTCACCTTGTCGGCGTACATGATCACCTGGCCGTTCACGTGACGGGCGGCGCGCCCGATGGTCTGAATGAGCGCCGTGTCGGAGCGCAGAAAGCCCTCCTTATCCGCGTCCAGGATGGCGACCAGTGAAACCTCCGGCAGGTCGAGGCCTTCCCGCAGCAGGTTGATCCCGACAACGACGTCGAAAACGCCCAACCGCAAATCCCGCAGGATCCCCACCCGCTCGAGCGTGTCGATTTCTGAGTGCAGGTAATGGACCTTGGTGCCGAGCTCCAGCAGGTAGTCGGCCAGGTCCTCGGCCATACGCTTCGTCAGCGTGGTCACCAGCACCCGTTCGCCGCGTTCGACCCGCTGGTGAATCTCGCCGATCAGGTCGTCGATCTGACCCTGCACAGGCCGCACATCGACCTGCGGGTCAACCAGCCCGGTGGGCCGGATGATCTGCTCGACAACCTGTGCGGCGCGTTCGAGCTCATACGGACCGGGAGTCGCTGAGGTGTAGATCACCTGGGAGGTGCGGCTCTCGAATTCCTCGAAGGAAAGCGGGCGGTTGTCCAGCGCGGAAGGCAGGCGAAAGCCGTACTCGACCAGCGTTTCCTTTCGCGAGCGGTCGCCGGCATACATGCCGCGGATCTGGGGGATGGTCATGTGGCTCTCGTCAATGACCAGCAGGTAATCGGCGGGAAAGTAGTCGATGAGCGTCCACGGCGGCGATCCGGCCGGCCGCTGATCGAGATGACGGGAGTAGTTCTCGATTCCACTGCAGTAACCGACTTCTTTCAGCATCTCGAGATCGTAGCGGGTGCGTTGCTCCAGCCGCTGTGCCTCGAGCAATTTATCGTTGGACTTCAGCCAGGCGAGACGCTCTTCGGCTTCGATTTCAATATCCCGAATGGCGGCCTGGAGCTTCTCCTCCTCGGTGATGAAGTGCTTGGCCGGG
The DNA here is from genome assembly GCA_041624375.1 of Anaerolineales bacterium. Lineage (GTDB taxonomy): Bacteria > Chloroflexota > Anaerolineae > Anaerolineales > E44-bin32 > JBFJVD01. Next base: position 6,325 of record JBFJVD010000075.1, on the reverse strand, counting down.
TAGATGGAGGCCTTCTGGCGCTCGGCAAGGAGCTCGCCCGTGAGCGGATCGAACTCAACGATTCGCTCCACCTGATCGCCGAAGAACTCGATTCGGTACCCGTGATCGTCGTAGGCCGGAACGATCTCAAGTGTGTCTCCGCGCACCCGGAACGCTCCCGGACGCAATTCAAGATCGTTCCGCTGGTAATGGCACTCGACCAGCTGGCGGAGAACCGCATTGCGCCGGTACTGTTGGCCGGCATTTAGGTGGACGACCACCCGCCCGTAGGCCTCAGGGTTGCCGATGCCGTAGATGCAAGATACGGAGGCAACGATCACGACGTCGCGGCGGGAGAGGACGGCCGTCGTCGCCGAAAGGCGCAGCCGATCGATCTCCTCGTTGATATCCGTTTCCTTCTCAATGTAGAGGTCGTGCTTGGGGACGTACGCCTCAGGCTGATAATAGTCGTAGTAGGAGACGAAGTACTCGACGGCGTTCTCCGGAAAGAAGCTCCGAAACTCGGCATACAGCTGCGCGGCGAGCGTCTTGTTGTGCGCGATTACCAGAGTCGGTCGCTGGACCTGGTCAATCAGACTGGCGATGGCGAAGGTCTTTCCGGTTCCGGTGGCGCCAAGCAGGACGTGATGCTTCTCACCGCTTTCAAGGCCGACCACAAGCTTGGAGATCGCTTCGGGTTGGTCGCCCATTGGGCGGTAGGGGGCTTGTAGCTTGAAGCTCTCCATGGCAGGAGCATTCTACCTTGAAACGGCTTCGTCGCTCTTCCCCCGCGCGGAGGAGGTCCGGGAGGGCACGCCGCGTCAGTCGCGGGTTTCGACGTAGATCGGATTGCTGAAGATCCACCCGCGGCGCTTGCCGGCAAAAGGGAGGTAGGCTTCGACCCGATAGGCGCCCGAGCGGTTCACCGGCAGAACAGCGACGTCGGCATCGGGCCAGTTGCGGACAATCTCGCCATGCCGTACGACTTGCAGCTCGGCCCGCTGTGGCAGGCGGATCTGCAGCGTAACCCCAAACCGCCCCCGGATGGTCTCCCCCATTTCAGCCCGACCGCTGTCGCCTTCGGCAGCGAAGCTGAAGCCGCGCGTTGAAGCCAGCAGGTCGTAGCCGACGAAGGATTTCCCCTGACTGATGGAAGCAAACAGCTTTTGCCGATCCGCCTCCACATCACCGGCCAGCGGATCATCGGTCAGCACATGCGTGTTCACGGTTCGGAAGAGAAACTCGTACGGGAAGATAATGCGAAACAGGGGGCCCTTCCGGACGGGGGTCGCGTGAGCATCTGTGTTGCCGATCGCCGTCACGCGATGGCCGGTTGCGAGGAGCTGATCCCAGCAGGCGAGCACCTCCGGGAAGGGCCCCACCGCGATCAGCTCGGGGCGGTAGGCATAGTAGATCGCAGAGGCCCAGGACGTGAGCAGCGACTTATATTCGGTCATGAAATTCCAGATCTCGAGGCCCGTATAACCCTGCACCTCCCAAGAGACCCAGCTCAGGTCCTGCTGGCTGAAGAGCGGCGCTGGAGGATCCACGGGGTGAGCCAGGAAGGTGTGGCCACCGGCTTCGCGGGCGGCATCCACCAGGTCCTGTGGATGGGTCGCCAGCGGCGCCAGCTCGCGGCGGGTCTCGTAGATCAGCAGATGGTTCTTCTGCGGGACCCGGGCGGCGTCATGGACCTCCTCCCCCGCGAGCATCAGCAGCCGCCGATCGCCGTCATGCCAATAACCGTCCATCCCTTCCACAAGCACGTTGTGATCCGTCACGACGATGAAATCAAGGCCGGCCCGTAACGCGGCCCTTGCGACTTCAGCATGCGTGCCGTAGCCATCCGAATAGATGGTGTGTGCGTGGAGATTGCCGACGTATTCGTGAGAGGGGCTCAATGGGAATGTTTGCTTACAGTTCGCTCAAGTCTCGAGTGCTTCTCGCTCGCGGTTGCGCCCTGCGTCTGCCGGCGTGATCAACTGCGCGCCATGCTCGGCGCATATCCCGATGAGTTGCTGGCGCTGCGCAGAACTGAGGGGCGCGAGATGCGTGATCACCATACTCACCCGTTCTTCCAGCAGCGCCTGGAGCAGGACACGCCATCCGGGACCGGCGGGATGCTTGTCGACGAGCAGGGAGATGTCGTCCGGATCGTGCTCCCCGATCAGGTCTTCGACCTTGCGGCGCAGATCGCCGCGGAAGCCGAGCGCATGGAAGATGGGTTCACGCCCCGAACCGTCCAGCGGATGCTGCCGTATCAGATAGACGACGATCGATCGAATGGATGTGGTCTGTTCCACTCGTCTCCCCCCGGCTCAACCGGGCCGGTCCAAGAATAGCACAGCGACCACTCGCGGACAATTAGGCAGCCCCGGTGCCGCCTCCAGACGGTGTGTATAATCACCCCGGCGGGAGGCGCGTTGAATCGAATCGCAGTCGCGCGGGTCCTGATTCTTACCGGTTGGCTCCTCGGTGCATGTGCAGGCGAGGGGGCCAGCCATCGCTCGAATCAGCAACTCCTCCCCGGCCGCGGACCAACCCCGACTCCGTTTCTCCCGCTCGAGCCCACGTTCGAGAATCCTGCGCTGCGCCAGACCCCGGACCCCCGGATGACGCTCGAGGCCATCGTCAGCCAATACCGGCTGCCGTACGCCCGCTCGCAGCTTCGGCCGGCCAGTGACGCAGTGCTCAAGGGGGTGAATGCGGCCCGGACCGAGCGCGGACTTGCCCCGCTCCAATCCAGCGATCAGCTGACGGATTTTGCCTACCTGCGCTCCGAAGACATGATTGTCCGGGATTACTATGGTCATCTGGATCCGGCGACTGGAGAAGCTGTCCTCTGGACGCTGCTTGCCGATGCCGGCTACGAGGGCCGGATCGCCGAAAACCTCTTCGCCATGACCGGACTCATCGATGGTGTTCCGGAGGCCGTGCTGAATGCCTGGCTGGATAGCGCCGACCACCGCGCCAATTTGCTGGATCCGAGCTTTCGCTTCACGGGAATCGGCCTGATGGGTGATGGGACCTGGTGGATGATCGCCCAGATCTTCGCTGAGGAAGAGCCATGATGGATGAGAGCCGATGAAGAATCAAGAGATCGCGCAGGTCTTCGAGACCATCGCCGACCTGCTCTCGGTCAAAGGGGAGGCCGTCTACCGCGTCCTCGCCTACAGGCGGGCAGCCGAATCGATCCGTGAGCTGCCGCAGGATGTCGTTGACCTGTGGGAGGCAAATGAGCTGCGCACCATCCAGCATGTCGGCGAGGCGATCGCTAGCAAGATCGACGAGCTGCTGCGAACCGGGCGCCTCGAATTCTACGACAAGCTGACGGCTGAACTGCCGTCGGGGGTTGTCGACGTTCTCAAGGTTCCTGATGTCGGCCCGAAAAAGGCCGGCCTCTTCTATCAGGCGCTTGGAATCGACAGCGTGGCGGCGCTGGAAGAGGCTGCGGTTGCAGGCAAGCTGCGTGAGCTTGCCGGGATGGGCGAGAAATCCGAGGCCAAAATCCTCGACAGCATTCAACGGATGAAGAAACGGCAAACCGGGCGGATCCTGCTGGATCGCGCGGCGACCGCCTCCGAGCTGTTTCTCGGTCGCCTTAGGAGCCTGGATGGGGTCCTTCAGGCGGAATCGGCTGGAAGCCTCCGCCGGATGCGCGAAACCGTTGGCGACCTCGACCTGGTGGTTGCCGCGGAAGATCCGCGAGCAGTGATGGCGGCCTTTATAGAGTTTCCGGAAGTGGATCGAGTCCGCGGGCAGGGGGAAACCAAAGCAAGCGTGGAACTTGAGGATGGCTTGCGGATCCAGCTCTGGGTCCATCCGGCAGCGCGCTTTGGAAGCGCTCTTCAATATGCGACCGGCTCCCAGGCGCACAATGTGCACCTGCGGGAGCTGGCGCTCGCTCAGGGGTTATCGCTCTCTGAGCACGGCTTCAAAAAGGAGGACGGCACGGAGATTCTCTGTCCTGAGGAGGCGCTGGTCTATGAGACGCTGGGCTTGCCGTGGATTACCCCAGAATTGCGGGAAGACACCGGCGAGCTCGAGGCGGCGCTAAATGGAGAGCTGCCGGAGCTTCTCACCCTCGATCAACTCCAGGGCGAAGTTCATGCCCATACCGATTGGAGCGACGGCCGGGCTACGATGGCCGAGATGGCGCAGGCGGCGATCAAAGCCGGTCTGCGCTACCTGGGGATCACCGACCACTCACAGAGCCTCGGGGTGGCCCGCGGCCTGAGCCCTGAGCGTCTTCTCGAGCAACGTGCAGCGCTTGATAGCCTTCAAGGCGAGCTCGGTGACAAGATTCGGTTGCTTCACGGCACCGAAGTTGAAATCTTGGCGGATGGTCGCCTCGACTATCCCGATGATGTGCTGGCTGAACTGGACATTGTCATCGCCTCACTGCATACCTCCCTTCGCCAGCCGCGTGAACAAATCACGGAGCGCCTGCTGGGGGCCATCCGGAATCCGAATGTGGATGTGATCGGCCATCCAACGGGGCGGCTGCTGGGAAGCCGCGATCCTGCCGATCTCGATATGGAGGCCATCTTCGCCGCTGCCGGCGAGCACGGGGTGGCCCTGGAGATCAACGCCAATCCGGAGCGGCTCGATCTGCGGGACGCTCACGCGCGACGCGCCGTCGAACTTGGCTGCCTGATTTCGATCAACACGGACGCTCACCATCCCGACCATCTTGCGCTCCGTCGCTACGGCGTGGCGACCGCGCGCCGGGGCTGGGTGCCGGGGGAGGCGGTGATCAACACCTGGTCGCATAAACAGCTCCTCACGTGGCTCGGACGCCGCCGCGTTTGAGATTTGGCCGCAACCATCCCTCCGGACGGGGTTTTAATGGGATGCGAGGGATTGTGGCCAGCGCAAGCTCGCCGGCCTGAGGAGGAACCGTGAACCGAATTGCACTTGTTACCGACAGTACCGCCACCATTCCGGACGATCTGCTCCGGGAGTACGATATCCGGGTGGCGCCCCAGGTGGTGATCTTCGGCGAAGAGACTCTGCGGGATGGGGTCGACATCACGCCCGACCAGTTCTATGTTCGATTGAGTGAGTCCGAGGTTCTGCCGACGACTTCACAGGCGACCGTTGGCGCCTTCAAAGAGATCTTCGAGCCCCTGGTCGCGGAGGACGCGACGATCCTGGCGTTTCTCATCTCCACCGGGCTTTCCGGGACCTACCAGTCGGCGATGCAGGCGAAGGATCTCTTCCCGGATGCCAGGATCGAGATCGTTGATTCGGCAACCGCCGCCATGGCACTCGGCTTTCAGGTCCTGGGGGCTGCGAGAGCTATCAAGGAAGGTGCAAGCGCCGAGGAGGCGATCGCAGTCGCCAAAAGCGCGCAGGATACGACCGGCGTCATCTTCATAGTCGACACGCTCGAATTCCTCCATCGAGGCGGGCGGATCGGCGGGGCGGCGCGCTTGCTGGGCACGGCGCTTAACCTCAAGCCGCTTCTGGCCGTCAATGAGGGCAAGATCGAGGCGCTTGAGAGGGTGCGTACGAAACGAAAAGCAACGGCTCGCTTGCTCGAAATCATGGAAGGGCGCCTGGCAGGCAAGGATAAGATCCGGATCGCCACCATCCATGCCGCCGCAGAGGCCGACGCGTTAGACCTGCTCCGTGAAGCAGAAGCGCGCTTTAAGCCGATTGAATCGGTGGTTTCGGTTGCCAGCCCTGCCATCGGCGTGCACACAGGGCCCGGGACGCTTGGCCTCGCCTACTGCTATGGGATCTAGCCTCGCGCAGATCTCGTGGGATTTGGATTGACTCAGACTAAGTGGTAAAATACACAAGCTTGGCGAGCCACGAACGGTGTCACGCCGGCGGAGAGCGCGCACGCGCTTTGCATGGGGACAATCTCCCGCCCGAGTTCGTGGCTGTAAACGCGCTCAGGCATGAGCTTCAGCGAGATCCCACAATTCATCGCAAGCCCTCGGAGGCGGAGGACGGATCGAAGTGAGAGAGCGGACCATCTTTGTGCTGATCGTCGTCGCGCTGCTCCTGCTGGGGCTTGGCTACTGGTCGGCGACCAATCTGGATTTGATGCCGCAGCAGGCCTCAACGCGCGCTGTAGTTGTGGACCAGCTCTTCCGGATCTTGCTGGGTGTGGCCACGGTGATCTTCCTCCTTGTTGAAGGGGCTTTGATCTTCGCAATCCTGCGCTTTAGGGCCCGGCCTGATGATGTCTCCGATGCCGAGCCCTATCACGGCAACAACAGCCTCGAGATTATTTGGACGCTGATCCCTGCGCTCATTGTGTTGGTGATCGGCGTCTATTCGTTCCGCGTACTCACGCAAATCGAACGACAGCCCGATTCGCCGATGGTGGTTG
>JBFJVD010000074.1:0-12019 GCA_041624375.1 Anaerolineales bacterium | reverse complement strand
CATCGGCGACGAGGCGGCTGCCAGGACCGATAGCCCGGATACCCCTAAGATCAGGAAGGGCCGAGCCTCCAGGCTATTGGCCATCAAGGCAAAACGCGCGCCGCCCACGAGTAGCCCTGCAGCTCCTGCAATCTGTATCCAGGGGACAAGGCCTGGCGCGATCAAGCCCTCCAGCTGCTGGCCCAATACAGCCAGGGCGGCGACGGGCGGCAGGAGACGCAACGGCGTACCGAGACCCCTGCGAATCCCGGGCATGGGCGGCAAGCTGAAATGGAGCGGGAAGAGCCCCAATCGAAGCAAAATGCCGAGTGAGAGAAGAACCGTAGCCAGGTCCGTGCGAGCGCCTGAGCCAGCGAGCGTCCCCTCACGGTCCAATGATGCAGCCAGAAGCACGAGAAAGAGACCCGCAGCGTCCACTCCCAATCTGCGGAAGCTTCGTTCGAGCAGGGCTTCTGGCCCGGGAAACGCAAGTGGCAGGAGAACAGTCGCAAGATCTAACAGCGCCCAAGCAACTACTACCGTGAGCAAATTGCCGGGCAGAATCGCAATGACCCCGAGACCGACGTAAAGAAAGGTAAGGGTCCGTGTCGCCGCCGTCGTAGATTGCGGACGCGTGGCAGCCGTTAATGTCAAGGAGAGCAGAAGCGTGGCAGTCAGATAGACCAACTGCCACGCCTCAGAGCCGAGCTGGAGGATCAACCCATCCCCGAAGAGGGAAGCAGGCCGCCACAGGGAAACCCTCATCGTGGCAGGTAATCCGCTTGCTAGAGCCAGGATTACGATCCACTGTAGGCCAGCCAGCAGTACGGATGCTCCCCAATGGACCCTGCTCGCGCGTGTCCGCAGCGTCCACAGCAGGAAGGCGCCAGCCAAGCTCAGCAATACAGGAAGGGAAGCCATTTCACGCCGGTCTCGGGATGCATTCGGACCTGTCTTGGACGGTCGCCATAGCTTACCACGCTCTCAATAAAGATCCGGAGCTTCGGTCAACTCCGCCGGCGGGTTCGTAATTGATGTTAGATTCAAGTAGAATGCTTGTGCGCATTCGCAAGGAGCCTATGAATGACGGAATGGGTCGGAACGACGCTTTCCAAGGTTCGCCTTGAAAAGCTTCTCGGCCGTGGCGGCATGGCCGAGGTCTATTTGGGGGTTCACACAACGCTCAACCGCCCGGTGGCGGTCAAGGTTCTGCACGCTCATCTCTCCGATGACCCAGGTTTGCTGCAGCGATTCCATACTGAAGCGCAATCCGTCGCTGCGCTGCGCCACCCCAATATCGTCCAGGTCTACGACTTCGATGTGTACAACGAGCGTCCATACATCGTTATGGAGCTGCTCACCGGTGAGTCCTTATCCAGCTTCCTAGAACGTATCCACGCTCAGAACCAGCGACTGCCGCTAGATACGATCGCCCGGCTCGCGGATGGACTCGGCGCGGCGCTGGACTACGCTCATGAACGAGGGATCGTCCATCGAGACATCAAACCGGCGAACGTCATGTTGCGCGTAGCAGGGCAGAAGCCGCTCACGGGGAACGTTCTCCCAGATGATGCGGAGCCGATCCTGACAGATTTCGGCATCGCCCGGATCGCGACGGCGACCACCCGCACGGCAACCGGCACGATCATGGGCACGCCGGCCTACATGAGCCCGGAACAGGTTCGGGGCGAGACGGTGGATAAGCGCTCGGATATCTACTCGCTCGGCATCATGATCTATGAGATGGTCGCCGGCACACCGCCATTCAACGCGGATACCGACACGCCGGCCTCCGTAATGTACAAGCAAATCCATGAATCGCCGCCACCGCTGAAAGGCGCAGCTCCGGACCTGGCCAAAGTTATCGCTCGCTCGCTGGCGAAAGAGCCGGGAGCTCGCTATCAGCATGCCGGCGAGATGAGCGCCGATTTTCGCGCCGCCGCCGAAGGCAAGGCGTTGGCTCCACAGCCAACGATTCAGCCATCCCAGGTCTCACGCCCCGCCGTTGGCGAGCCGGCAATCGAGGACGACACCGGCACAGCCCGGCGGCCGTGGACCCTCTTTGCCGGGGTTGGCGCCCTTGGCTTGCTCGGCCTGGCCGCGGTGATTTGCGTGGGAGTGCTCCTCGCTACCGGTGGACTGGGCGACTTGCTCTCAGGGCAGGGACCAGCCGCTGCGACCGCAACCTCCGAAGGCCTCATAGTCGAGAATCCGACGGAGACCACTGCAGAAACGCCGCTGGCCACAGCCCCTCCCGCAATCACGGAGGAGGTCCAAGCCGGGATCCCGGTGGGAACGGCTTCCTTCAATGGTCCGGCATTAGAAGCCAGCCTTGCTGTAGCGGAGGCTGCGCCCCCCGGGTTCAACTACCACGCCTGGTTGACGTCTGAGGACGGGCCGCCGCTCAGCCTGGGACCTATCGAGGTGAATGACGGCATCCTCCGATTCAATCACGTCGATACAGATCGACGCAACCTGATTGGCCCTTACATCGGATTGGCGATCTCGCTCGAGCCAGACCCCGACCCAAACCCGAGTCTCTCCGGCGAGGTCTTGTTCGAAGCCGCAATCGCGCCGGAGGTGCTTGAACCCATTCGTCATCTTGAAGAAGTGTCGCGTGGGGCGCCAACCAACGAAGCGCTGGTCTCTGGAATTCTTCCTCAAGCCGAGCAGTTCAACAATCATCGTGGCTTCGCGGTGGACGCACTGAACGGTGGAAGCCTGTCGGGCGGGCGCCTCCACGCTGAGCATGTGATCAACATCGCCGAGGGCTCAAACAGCCAGCTCTTCAGCGACTGGAACAACGATGGCCGTCCGGAAAATCCCGGGGATGACTTCGGACTCATTCCCTATCTGCAGCTTCTGCTTGCGATGATTGATGCGGATTCCAGCGATCAGGCAGCAGCACTCTCGTCTCAGATTGAGGATGTTCTGCGCAGCACCGAAGAAGGTGCACGCCTCGCCCAGCGAATCGCAAGCGCCGATACCATCGATGAAGCGCAGCCGATCGGGCAGGAACTGGCCGCAGTCAACATCCTTCCGACGCTACAGGAACTTGTCGAAACGGCAGGGGCGCTGGTGTTATCGATCCGGGTCGAGGTCCTGACCGCCGGCCCCTGACCCCGAGGTTCGGCCACACCTGAGCGGGTTCACGCCGCTCGCCATCCCAACTGCATGGAGCGACATGTCGAACGCAATCCCCATTGATGGCCAGAGCCTCTCCATTGAGGAGGTCGAGGCAGTGGCCCGGCATCACGCGCCCGCAGTCCTGGCTCCCGAGGCACGGGCACGCGTCGAGGCTTCGCACGCTGCCGTCGCACGAATCTTATCGAGCGGTCGACCGGTATACGGCGTGAGCACAGGAGTCGGCACGTTCGCCGATAGGGCGATCGCACAAGACCAGGCGTCTCAGCTTTCCTATAACCAGATCCTCAGCCACAGCGCGGGTGTTGGCGAACCATTCTCTCCGGACATCGTTCGCGCCGCCATGTTGATACGCGCGAATTCGCTCGCAGGCGGCTTCTCGGGCGTCCGGCCGATCATCATCGAAACACTCCTGCACATGCTACGCGCCGGGGTCACCCCTGAGGTACCTTCACAGGGGTCCCTTGGATCCTCAGGGGACCTGGCCCCGCTGGCCCATATGTCGATCGTTCTGACTAGCGACCCCGCCGGGGGCGGCGACGAGCCGAGCGGAGTGGCACGTTACGGGGACGAGGTGCTGAGCGGGGCGGAAGCCATGCGTAGGGCAGGAATTGAGCGCGTTGCCCTTGGGCCGAAAGAAGGTCTTGCGCTCACGAACGGAGCGACGTTCACAAGCGCCATGCTCGCCCTTTCCCTGCGCGACGCGGAGCGGATCCTTTTTGCGGCAGAGATTGCGGCGGCCATGTCGCTGGAGGCGCTGTTGGGTGTGTCGGCTGCGTTTGACGCCCGGCTCCATGATGTTCGTCCCCATCCAGGGCAGCAGCAGGTGGCCGCACACCTGCGAAAGCTGACGGCGGGCAGTCAGCTCCTCGACAGCGGATCGAGGGTCCAGGATGCCTACAGCCTCCGCTGTATCCCCCAGATCCAGGGGCCTGCCTGGGAAGTGCTCGATTTCGCCGCGCAGAGTCTGGAAATCGAGATCAATTCTGCCACCGACAACCCCCTGCTCTTCGGCGAGGAGGCGCTTTCCGGAGGAAATTTCCACGGAGAACCGCTCGGCCTGGCGGCAGACTACCTGAAGATCGCGCTGGCCGAAGTCGGCGCGCTCTCCGAGCGCCGCCTCTTTCGCTTGGTAACCGACCAAATGAATGCCGGGCTGCCGCCCATGCTCATTTCGGACCGGGAGCGCGCTGGGCTCCAATCTGGATTGATGATGCTGCAATATAGTTCAGCCTCGCTTGTTCTTGAGAATCAGGCACTGGCCGCTCCGAATTCAATCCACTCGCTTCCGACGTCCGCCGGCCAGGAGGATGCCAACGCCAACTCCGCCACAGCAGCCCGCCACCTTCTCGGGCTGATCTCGAACCTGCGCCACGTGGTGGCCATGGAAATGCTCGCGGCGGCACAAGCCCTGGACTTGAGACTGCGGCTCCAGCCGGACGTCCGCCTTGGGCGCGGAACTGCTGCCGCACATGAGGCAATCCGGCGCATCATTCCATTCCTTGATTCTGATGTTCCTCTGAACGGCTATATCATCGGCCTGGCGGAGAGCGTTGCGGAGTGGGATTTCATTCAGCAAGTTGAAGATGCAGGCGCTTGAAGCGTGCCGCGACAGTATGCTATAATCGCCGGCGTGAACGTATTGGCTCAAATTCACGCTCATCCGAGGTCATTTCCAGCCGCCCTGGCATAGGGCGGCCATGGGCGCGCAGCCCTTCGAGCCGCAGACGAAGAACGTGATAAGCAACGGCGTGGGCAGCGCCCCGCCGTTTTTCGTTTGAAGGACCGGAGACAAACCGATGTCCGTCATACAGACCGTAAAAGGCACTCGCGATTTCTACCCGACCGAAATGGCGTTTCGGACATGGCTGTATTCGCGCATCCGCGCAGCGTCCGAGGCATTCGGCTATCAGGAGATGGACGCGCCGTTTCTCGAGCCGTTCGAACTCTATGCGGCCAAGTCCGGTGAAGAATTGGTCAAGGAACAGGCATTCGTTTTCCCGGATCGAGGCGGAGAACTGCTGACTCTGCGACCGGAACTGACGCCGTCGCTTGCCCGGATGGTCGCCATGCGGGCTGCGTCCCTGCCCCGCCCTATCCGCTGGTGGTCTTTTGGACCCTTCTGGCGCTATGAGCGGCCGCAGCGGGGCAGGACCCGAGAATTCTTCCAATGGAACATCGACATGATCGGAATCACCTCGGCAGCAGCCGACGCCGAGCTGGCCGCCATTGCGGCGACCTTTTTTCAATCGATCGGTCTCCAACCGGAGCAGGTCCAGATCCGGGTGAACAACCGCGAGCTCGTCGAGCAGCGCCTGGAATCCATCGGGATACGTGCCGCAGATCCGACTCTCATCTTTCGTCTGCTTGACCGTCGTGAGAGGCTCAGCGATAGCAAGTGGTTCCAAGAAGCCGAAGCCGTCGGGCTGGATGAGGCCCAAATCTCAGGGATCGACGCGCTGCTCAAGGATGTTGAAGCCTGGCGCCAATTCGACCCGCTTCGAATCTTTTTCGAGATGATCGATTCGATGGAGCTCGGCGCGTACTTCCTGTACGACCCGACGATCGTCCGCGGCCTCGACTACTACACCGGCACGGTGTTCGAAGCGCGTGATGCGGGAGGGGAGCTGCGCGCCCTGCTTGGCGGCGGACGCTACGACAGCTTGATCGCCGATGTCGGCGGGCAGTCGCTGCCTGCGGTCGGATTCGCGATGGGTGATGTCGTCCTCGGGTTGCTTCTCGAGCGCGCAGGAATCTACCCGGAGTTGCGAGCAAATCCATCCGAAGTTCTGGTTCCCTCATTCGACGACGACACGATCAGTGCATCGCTCCGTCTGTCGCGCGAGCTCCGGGATGCTGGATTCAAGGTGGAGTGGTATCCGACACCCGATCGGTTGGGCAAGCAGTTCAAATACGCCGATGGGCAGGGAATCCCGCTGGTTGCGCTGATCGGGCCAGAAGAACTGACTCAAGAACAGGTGACGATTAAGGACCTGCGCACAGGCGAGCAGCTTTCCGTTCCCAGGCGCGAGGTGGCGGAGACGCTGCGCGAGCGCCTCGGCACACAGCCTGCATCTTGAAGCGTGATAGAATGAATCGAGGTCATGGCGACAGTAGCTCAATGGCAGAGCACCTGACTGTGGATCAGGGGGTTGCGGGTTCGAGCCCCGTCTGTCGCCCCTCACGGACGCCCGCGTGGGCGTCCGTCATCTTCCCTGTCGCTATAGAGCCTCCAAACCCTGCGGCCCCAGGGGACCGAATGGCAACCTTGAAAGATTCACGCCTATGAACGCCGATCCCTGTACGGAACTCCGGCGAGAAGCTCAGGCAGCTGCCCGGCAATGGCTTCAGGCAAGCTCAGCGGCGCGCGCCCCCTCCCTGGCAAACCCCTCGGGCGGGTCATCCAGCCGTATGAACAGCTCGCTCGCGCAGGCCGAGGCAGCCAAGCGCAGGTACCGCACCGCCGTTCGTCTGCTTTCGGAATGCGTACGAGGCCAGGCCTGAGTTCACCCGCCTTCGGTTGCGTGGAGACCTGCCCCGATCGATGAAGCCTGCCGAGTCGATGACCCCTCGCGCCGCGTCCGCAGTCAGCCACCCGAACATTGCATTGATCAAGTATTGGGGAAACCAGGACGCCACGCTGCGGCTGCCGGCCAACAGCTCGATCTCAATGACTCTAGGGGGATTGGAGACGAGGACAAAGGTCGAATTCCGGCCCGAGCTCAGGCAGGATGAATTCCGGCTGAATGGTGAGAAGGCTTCAAATCAGGCCCTGCTGCGCGTGAGCCGGCATATGGACTTGATCCGCAAGCTGGCGGGCATCGACAGCCGGGCGCATGTGAGCAGCCACAACAGCTATCCACATGCCGCCGGCGTGGCATCTTCCGCCGCTGCGTTCGCGGCGCTTACACGAGCGGGCTGCGCTGCCGCCGGAATCGAGCTCTCCGACCGCGAGCTCTCCACCCTGGCCCGCCGAGGCTCGGGCAGCGCAGCCCGCTCGATCTTCGGAGGGTTTGTCGAATGGCACGCCGCCGCCGACGACGCCGCCTCCTTCGCCGAACCGATCGCCCCGCCGGATCATTGGCCGCTGGTGGATCTGATCGCTGTCGTCAGCCAGGAAGAGAAAAGCGTTGGCTCGACGGAGGGCCACGCGCTGGCCCAGACCAGCCCGCTGCAAGAGGCGCGCGTGGGGGATGCAGAGCGGCGACTCGAGATCTGTCGCCAGGCCATCCTTAAGCGTGATTTTGACCAGCTGGCGGAAGTCGCGGAGCAAGACAGCAACGCCATGCATGCTGTGATGCTCACGTCGGTTCCCCCGCTGTATTACTGGCAACCGCACACGTTGGCAATCATGACCGCGATTGGCCACTGGCGAAGCCGTGGCCTGGGCGTCTTCTATACGGTCGACGCCGGACCTAACGTCCATTGCATCTGTCGGCCAGAACACGAAGCTCAGGCGCGGGACCATCTTGAGGGGCTCGCTGGAGTCAAGATGGTGCTCCGCGCTGAGGCCGGAGAGGGCGCACGCCTTGTGTGACCCTGCTCCCAGAGCGCTTTTCCGGCGCAATGATATAATGCGGCGAATTCGCCGGTAGTGCGGGAGCTAAGGAAGGCGGACTCGTGGATCTCGTTTTGTTTGTAGCGGTGATAGGTATTTTGATTGTCGGGCACGAGCTCGGGCACTTCATCGCCGCCCGCATCAGCGGCGTACGGGTTGAGGAATTCGGGCTCGGCTTCCCACCACGAGTGACGACGCTCTTCCATGCCGGTGGGACACGCTTCACCCTGAACCTGATCCCGCTTGGTGGTTTTGTTCGCCCCGCTGGTGAGAACGACCCATCGATACCCCAAGGGCTCGCTGGCTCAAGCAAGCGCGTCCGAGCCTTTGTCCTGCTCGCTGGACCCGCTGCCAACATCCTGCTCGCCGTTCTGGCTTTCACCCTGGCATTCCGGCTGGCTGCGCCCGACCCTTCGCGTGTGCTGGTGACCGAGATCTCGCCAGACTCCCCGGCGGCCGCCATCGGCCTGCAGCCCGGCGACATGATCCTCGAGGTCGAGGGCGTCGCCGTTGATGGCTTCAGCAGCCTTCAGCAAACTGTAGCTGCTCATCTCGGAGAGCCGATCACCCTCATTGTTGAGCGTGGAAGCGAAATCCTGGAATACGAGATTGTGCCGCGAGCGGAGCCACCGGCCGGAGAAGGACCCATCGGTGTCTTCCTTGGGAACCCCACTCGCGAAGTGGGCACCCTGGAAGCGGCCCGCATGGGCTGGCAGGCAACGATCACGCAATTTCGTGAGATTCTGCGTCTGCCGGCAAGGCTGCTCGTCGGGGACATTCAGCCGGAAGATGCACGCGTCAGTGGCCTAAAGGGCATGTACGATATGCTGGCCTGGGCCTCCGAAATCGATCGCTCATCCCAGCGGCCCTTCCTCACCCTGAATCTAGTGGGGGTGATCAGCGCGGGCCTCGCATTCGCCAACCTGCTGCCGTTCCCCGCCCTCGACGGTGGCAGGCTGACTTTCGTCGCCATTGAAGCCATCATCAGACGAAGAGTCGATCCACAATACGAGGGCCTTGCGCATGCGCTTGGATTCGCCTTGTTGCTGGCCCTCATGGTCTATATCAACTTTCAGGACTTCGTGAATCCGATTGCGCTTCCGCGCTAGAGATCGCAGTCAGGTATCACGCATGGATGATCTCCTTCACGCACTGGGAGATGAAAGCGAACCCCTCCCGATCCACCGACTCTCTGAGCTCTCTGATCTGACCACCGAGGCCTTTCAGCAAGTCGAGCTTGCTTGGCCGACCCTGCCCACTGAGCGTCGACGCAGGATCATTGAAGAAATCGGTCAACTGGCCGAACTACATCTCGACCTTCTATTCGAACGCGTCAACCGGCTGGCCCTCCACGATCCGGATGCCGCCGTCCGGCGTCGGGCAATCCGGAATCTATGGGAATGCGAGGACCCAGCTCTCATATCCGACCTCCTCGACCTGATTCAGGACGGCTCGTCCGAGGGCGTCCGTCAGGCCGCAGCTGAGGCGCTGGGCCGTTTCATCTATCTTGGTGAACTCGAGGAGATTTCGAGGAAGCAGCTGAAAAAGATTGAGCAGGCATTGCTGCATGCCGCTGCCAAGGACACCTCCCTTCCTGTACGACGGAAGGCAACCGAGTCGCTCGGATTCTCCTCTAGGGAAGAGGTTCCCACACTGATACAAGAGGCCTTTGAATCGGACGATGTTGAGAGCCGGCAAACGGCGCTCCTTGCGATGGGACGCTCCGCCAACAAGCGCTGGCGTGATGAAGTGCTTGGCCAGCTTTCGAGCCCTTCACCAGTTCTTCGCGCAGAGGCTGCCCGTGCGGTGGGCGAGCTTGAACTCTTGGATGCCCGCACCACGGTGATTGAACTGCTCGACGACGTCAGCGATGGGGTCCGGCACGCGGCCATCTGGGCCCTGGGTCAGCTTGGTGGCGAGGCGGCCGCCGAAGCGCTGATCAAGCTGCAGGAAGAGGATGTGGACTCTGAAGAGGCGGATTTGCTACAGGATTCCTTGGATCACCTTGCGTTCGTCGATAGCACGCGCGACCTGCTCCTGTTCGACTTCGATGAATCCGAGGATGCGGAGGATTGAGCGGACTTGCAGCGCTCTTTATTGAAAACATCGCGCCGATCCTGCTGCTTGCCGGGATCGGCGTGTTGCTGCATCGGACTCTTCGGATCGATGTAACTGCGATCTCAAGGCTGATCTTCTTCGCTTTCGCTCCTGCGCTGGTCTTTACATTGTTGATCGACTCGCAGATTGCGATCGCTGATCTGATCCTCATGTCCAGCTTTGCCCTGGCAGTGACCATCGCAACTGGCCTGCTGAGCCTGTTGGTCGCTCGTGCGCTCCGGCTTCCCACATCATTGGCCGCCGCTTTTATCCTCGTCGCCACCTTCATGAATTCAGGCAACTTCGGGCTTCCGCTCAACCTCTTCGCATTTGGGCCGGAAGCGCTCGCATGGGCGAGCATCTACTTTATCACTTCGGCGATGCTTACCATTTCCCTCGGAGTCGTAGTGGCAACGGCCGGAAAGTCTTCGTTTCGACACATCTTGGGCGAGCTGTTGCGGGTCCCGGCGCTCTACGCTGTCGTGGCTGCGCTGCTGGTTCGCGCAGCCGGTTGGAACCTGCCCAGTGCAATCCTCCGTCCGATTGAGCTGCTCTCCGCGGCCTCCATTCCCTCTATGTTGATCCTGCTCGGATTGCAGGTATCCAGCGCCGGCGCGCCGCGTCTTGGCCGACTCATCGCGGCCGCGGCAGGAATCCGCCTCCTGGTCTCCCCTGCGTTGGCCTGGTTGCTCGCGCTCGGACTCGGCCTGACCGGCGCGGGGCGGCAGGCTGCTATCCTGGAATCTGCTATGCCGACGGCCGTCCTGACCACGGTGTTGGCTCTCGAGTATCGAGTCGAGCCGGAGTTTGTCACCGGCGCTGTTCTTGCAACAACGCTCCTCAGCCCGTTCACACTCACGCCGATCCTGGCGCTTCTCGGAGGCTGAACCGTGGTCCGTCGCCGGCTCGCTTTGTTGACCATAGTTTCCGCTTTCTTCGCTATCGCCGGCCTTCCGCCAGCTTCGGCGCAAGAAGCCGAGGTCGAGAGCCGCGCAGACTATGAGTTCGGGAGTTCGCTGCGGTTCGAGGCGCGCATTCGATCCGAGTCCCCACTGCTGCGAGCGGCGCTCTACCGCCGCAGCGCGGGTGAACCCAGCTACTTCTTTGCAGAGGTAACCGAGGCAGACGGTGTGTCGATCGCTATTGCCACGCTCGATCTAAAGCAAGAGCCGCTTCCCCCCTTCTCAATGCTGACCTATTGGTGGGAACTCGATTTCGCCGACGGTTCGACCCTGCAGACGGATCCCACCGATGTTCGCTATCTAGACAACCGTTTCAGCTGGCGTTCAATTTCCCGGGCGCCGATCACGGTCTTCTGGATCGAGGGTGAAGCCGCGTTCGGTGAGGCTGCCCTTGCGCTGGCGACAGATGCACTGGGCCAGCTTCAGCGGCAACTGCACGTTCTGGAGCCCGATGCCCTCGAGATCTACATTTATCCCTCAACGGAGGAGCTACGAGCCGGGCTTTTGCTCGGGAACCATCCTTGGACTGGTGGGCATGCGATCGTCGATCTTGGGGTAATGCTGCTGGCAGCACCCGCGGGTCCTGAGGGTCAGATCGAACTCGAGCGCGGCATCCCACACGAGATGACGCATCTGCTGCTTGCGAGGCGGATGGGTGGGAGCTACCAGGATCTTCCTTCCTGGCTGAGTGAGGGCCTGGCTACCCTCCAGGAAGGAGTGCCGGACCCGAGTCTCCGACTGGCGCTTGAGGAAGCCGCCGCCGACAATCGGTTGCTTCCGCTGACGTCCCTCTGCGGCCCGTTTCCTGTGGGCGGCTCAGAAGCCTTACTTGCCTATGCGCAGAGCGCCTCTCTGGCTGGCTACATACGGGATGTCTACGGAGCCGGGGGGATTTCCAACCTGCTGGACACCTATCAGGAAGGCGCCACTTGCCAGGGAGGGCTTCAGCGAGTGCTGCAGCGCAGCATCGCCGAAGTCGAAGCCGAATGGCAGCGCGCCACGTTTGGTCCCAGCCAGCAATGGCGCGCCCTCGCTCCGCTCACACCGTGGGCTCTTCTTCTCATCCCGATCTTCCTCATCCTGGCGGCGGCGCTTTCCCCCTTCCGCAGCCGCGCACGCTGACGCCCAAGCGGTATCAAGGGAGGATCTAAAACGCCCTTCTCCCGAGAATTCGGGCGATGTTGTCTGAGCTGTCCAGATCCTGATCCCAGACCAGGGACTCGAATCCAGATTGGGCCGATAGGGCCACACAAAACGCCGCCTTGATCTGCGCCGACGT
>JBFJVD010000073.1:0-12067 GCA_041624375.1 Anaerolineales bacterium | reverse complement strand
GGGTGCATCGTCGCTAGACGACCACGCCGAGGATCTCGCCCTCGAAGACCATGTCGGATCCCACCCAGGCCTGCGTGTGGAAGGTGCCCAGGTTGCGGCGCAGCTTGCGGATGCGGGTGGCGACGAGCAGCGTGTCGCCGGGGGTCACCTGCCCGCGGAAGCGCGCGCGGTCCACGCCCCCGAAGCCCATGAACTTGCCCGGCTCCGCGCTCATGCTGAAGGTGCCCAGCCACGCGCAGAGCTGGGCGGCGATCTCGATCATCACCACGCCCGGCATGAGCGGGCGGCCGGGGATGTGGCCGCGCACCCAGAAGTCGGTCGGGCGGGCGTGGTGCACGCCGATCGCGAAGCGCCGCTCGTCGTCGAGGTGCACGACGCCGTGCAGCAGCGCCATCTCGTGACGGTGCGGCAGGCGCTCGGCGATGGCCGCCGCGTCGAAGACCAGCGGCTTCTCCAGCCATTCACGCGGGTCGCAGAGCTCGACCGTCGGCAAGGGGGGCACCTCCCGGGAGGGGGTCTGGATCGGGCCGGATTCTAGGCAAAGGCAGGGCCGTGCGGCCATCGGCGGGGCCGCCCGCCCGGAGGGGGCGCGCGCCGTCCTCCCGGCGCCCGCCGCGTCGTGGACCTACGGGGACGCGAGCGTGATCCAGCGCACCATGTCGCCCGAGCCGGCGGACAGACGCAGGGACTGCTCGACGTCGGCGTAGCCCTCCCGCGCGACGAGCAGCGTGTAGTCTCCGCCGAGGAGGTGGCGCAGCGTGACCTGGCCCGACGGCAGGGTGAGGCCGTGCGCGGAGCGTGAGCGTATGGCGCGTGGCGGCGCTCCCACATATTTCGCAGTGTAGGACTCCGGGAGGCGGAATCGAAGTGATCTACGTACCGTTGGATCGGGACGGAAATCTTGTCCGGTCCCTGGCTGGGGAATTCTACCGAGGGAGCGGCGCCAGTTGGGCGTGCCTGGGGAGCTACTCCCGCGATCGCCAGAGCCATCTGCGGATCGCCCGGTCGCCATGGATGGCGATCAGCCCGATCCCGACCGTGTCGATGAAGCCATGCGCGAAGATCGCCAGCCACAGGTTGAAGCCGCTCCACACGAAGATTGCCCCCAGGAAGATGCTGACGATTCCGGTGCTCAACATGCCGCTGCGCCCCTGGTAGCCGTGCGAGAGACCAAAGACGATGGATGTGAACAGGATGTTCAGCGCCAGGGCGCCAGAACCGTCGCCGAGCACACCCGCAACTTCGGTCATCAAGAAGCCACGGTAGATCCCCTCTTCGAGGACGGCGACTGTCAGCCAGACGATCAGCATCCATTGCAGGAAAGCTCTCCAATTGCCTCGCACCCCCTCGACCAGGCTGTGATCATGCGCTGTGTTTGTGATCCGTTCGATCAAGGGTTCGAAGAGGGCGACCGACAGGAGCTGGATCACCAGACCGAGCAACAGCCCGAGGCCGACCGCGGCTCCCCAGCTCGCGGGCCGGTCAAATCCGAGCGCATCGAGCGACTCACCGCGCAGCCACAGGGTGAGCGCGATGATGACGATCGTCCCCAGAATCCCGATCCCGGGCTGCTTCCTGAGGCCCGTGAACACCAAGAGCCCTGACGTCAGCAGGACCAGGAAAATGGAGGCGGCGTTGGAGGTTAGGTCCATGGTCTCTACTCCCTATCGCGAGCGATATCGGTCCGCGCTGCTGGCAGGCGGCTAATCGAGCGCTTGATGGATCTCACCGGTCAGGTACCACTCGCCATCGATCTCCTCCCATTCGAGAACCATGCTGCTCTGGAAGATCGGACCATACCGATCATGTTCGGGCAGGAGCGTAGCGGTCCCGAAGCGGATGGAAAGAAGCCGAGTAGGGTAGAGGGGATGCAGGTCGAGGCCCGAGAACGCATCTTCGAAATCCTCCATCGAACGACTCTGCCGGTACCCCGGCGACATGAACGTATAGGCCTCTGCGTAGCGGTCTGCAGCCAGGGCTTCTCGGAACTGTGCATAGCGGAAATCAATCCGCCGCATGTCGTTCAGCTGCAGCCGGAAGATCAGCGAGGAGCCGAGGTAGTAGAGGGATATCCCTACCGCCGCGTACAGCAGCACGCGCCGCATTCTCACGGGTCTATGACCTGCCCTCGCTCATCAAGTCTGCCGATTGCATCTAGAGAATCCAGGGAATAAACATCTTGGTGCGCTGCATGTATTCGCGGTAGGTGCTTCCGAACTTGCTCACATTGAAGCTCTCTTCCAGCCGCGCCGTGATGTAGAGCAGGGTGACCAAAACGAATGTGAGCGAGAGAGTGAGCAGCGTGACTCGCTTCAGGAGAGCGCCGAGGGCGAGCAGGATGAGGGAGAGGTAGAGCGGGTGGCGGATGAACCGGTAGATCCCGCGGTCGACCAGTCGGGTGGTGTAGTCGATGTTCCCTTCGGGCAGAGCGTAGCGGCGAAGGAGATAGAGCGGGTAGAGGGAAAGCAGGATGGACGCCGCAAGGAGCAGCCATGAAAGAAGCTGGGTGGGCGAGAACGGGTCGACGAGCCAGGCCTTGCCGTTGAGCAATGCAAGGACCAGAAGGGTGACGAAGGCCAGGGATCGAGGGAGTGCGTGCTTCCAGCCCGCCCGCAGCGAAGGGATGGAGAGGATCAGGATGAGGACGGACCCGATCCCAAGGATGACAAATGTGGTTGTCGACATACCCAGCCATAGTCGCGCGGCGGGTGATCCAAAGCCATCGCGCGACGGTCCGCCTCAAGTATCGCGCAAAGAGGCGCCCCTCCACAGACCGATGCGGCGGGTTCTCAGCCCTCAGTCGATCTGGCGGTCCTGGGTCAGGGCGCCGAGGTACACACCTGCCAGAACGAGCGCGCCGCCCACAAGGAGTCCGCCGCTCAGTGGCTCGCCCAACAGCCAGGCCGAGAGGGCGATCGCCGCGATCGGGCTCAGAACCGCCTGATAGGAGACTCCGGTCGCCGTCCAGCGTTCAAGCAGAAAGAGGAAGAGCGCAAAGACGCCGATCGAACCGGGCAGCACCAGGTAGAGGTACGCGGCCCAGGTGGCTGGTTCCTGCGGGATGCTCTGCACTTCCCCAATCCCGAGAGACAATCCCAGCAGGATGAGCGTTCCGGTCAGCATCCCCACTGCGTTCGTCGCCGCTGGATGCACCGCCGGCAGCCGCTTCACCACCACCGGCGCCAGCGCGAAGCATGCTGCTGTTGCGACCGTGGCCAGAAGGTAGACTGTCGGGATGTCCTGGCCAGCCCGCTCACCGAACATGAGGGCAATCCCACCAACGGCAACCAGCGAGCCGAGCACGCCGCGCAGCCGGAGCGGTTCGATCCGGGCGGCGAAGGCGAAGACCAGCGTGAAGAGGGGAACCGAAGCCAGGATGACCGAAGCCAGCCCGGCTGGGACCTCAACCAGCGCCCAGTAGCCCAGCGCGAATCCAAGACCGAATTGCAGGATGCCGTAGAACACCACGCCGACGAGGGCCAGGCCGCGCGGCATCGGCACGCGCCGTATCAGCATGTAGAGGAAAAAAAGGGCCGAGGCGGCGGCGAAGCGCGCCCCGGCGCCCCAGAACGGCGGCAGCTCCCGGTTGCTGAAGCGAATCGCGATGACATTGGAGGCGATGAGCAAGACGAACACGGCGAAGGCGCCCAGCGTCAGCAGGTCGGGGCCGGCCCGAGCAGTCGGGGTTGCAGCTCCAGTTTGAACATCCGAGCGAGCCGGTTCGACATCGACGCGTGTTGCCGGGCTTGATTTCCGTGCCTCGCATGGGGTCAACTTCGGCACCTTTCCTTACGGCCGGCCCAGGCGGCCTCGCACCGCCTTTTCCATCATACCGCCCCGGCTCGTCCGGCTCCGCTCCCCGGCATCAAGCTACGGCCCGGATTTAGGCGACTTGAGGGACCAGGAGGAAGACGACCGCCCAGACCACCAGCATCACCCCACAGATTCCCTGCGAGGCTAGCCGACCCAGCATGAGCGGCCAGCCCCGAGCGTGGATCGGTGGCAGGCTCGAGGAGGCTTCTTCGGCGCGCAGCCGTTCGTCCCATTCCCTCCGAACTTCGTCCATCGCCATCCCGGCGCCGATCAGGCCAAGCAGCACCAGGAAAGTGATCAGAAAGCCCGTCGCCGGAATCAGCAGGAGGACATAGCCGCGGAACAGCGTTTGTGCGATGGTGACCTGCGTGCTGATGTTGAGCACACCGGCGAAGGCGGCGAAGAGCAGGCCTGAAAAACCGAGCAGCCAGGACACACGCTGCTGGACCCACAGGTCTTCATGGGCCATTCGGCCTCGATAGAGCTCCCATAGATGAAGCTGCGACTCATTCATGGCGCACCTCAGGGATGGAACAAGCTATCAAACGCAGGCTCAGCCTTCCCCATCATCGATCACGGCGTCCACTTCGAGCTCAACCAGCCATTCGGGGTTGACGAAGGACGTGATCTGCATGATGGTGTCGACCGGCCGGATATCCTTGAAGTACTCGGCCCGGACCTGAGCAACGGCCTCCCAGTCTTCGATCCGCTTCAGCAGCACCCTCGTTCGCACAACATCTTCCAGCCCTGCCCCGGCATCTTCGAGCGCCGTCTGGATGATCTCGATGCATCGCCGCGCCTGGCCAGCGGGATCGCCGGGCGCGACTGTCTTTCCGTCCGGACCGAGCGGCGCGGTACCACCCACCGCCACGAAGTTGCCCACCCGCACCGCCCGGGAGAACCCGATCACGGGCTCATACGGGCTTCCACTCGAAATCAGTTGCCTGCTCATGGCACCTCCAATCATGCTTAGGGTGGCACTGCCAGGCGCTGATTCCCAAGAATCGGCGCAGCGGATGAGAGCGATTCTTGTCAATCGGTCACGCCTCACCCGAGCGCGTACGAGCGCACCTGCCGCCACCGCCCGGGCCGATTGTCCAGCAGCCACACCTGCTCCGCTCGGGTTGTGATGGGAAGAAACTCCTCTGCCAGCTGGGAGAACTCCTGCTCGATTGCGTTGAGGAGCTGTTCATCATTGGATTGCGCGACGGTCAGGTGAGGAACGATATCCGCAAACACGCCGCCGTACGGGGGTGAATCCGGGAAGTCGGCAGCGACCTGCGCGATCAGCTCCTTGAAGGGACGCTCGGGCTCCGGTGCCAGGAAGAGGACCTCCGGAAACCGGTCGATCCGGTGAAGCGTGAAAGGGAAGGAAGGGGTCTCACCGAACAGCGCCATGAGCTCTTGATCCAGCTCCGGTTCTGGATCGACGCCCGGGAGGAATGGATAGTTGATGGTGATATGGGCGGGCACGCCGGCGGCAGCCGAAGGGTCATGCTGCAGGCGGAAGGGAGCGACCAGGGATTCGACTTCGGGCACGAGGATGGAAAGGGCGGCTTCGATCGGGTGGCTGACAGGATCTACCATGATCACGCCTCACATTCAAGTCACATCCCTGCGACTGGATGCCTGTCCAGTTCACCGACAACCCGATTGAGTCTACAGGCATTGAGCCCTGGGGTCCATCCGCTTCCGCCTCGCTATCGTTTCCTCACAGGAAAGACCCATGGTGGATCAGCCTCACACTTCTCCCCTGAAGGGGAGAGGGTAGGGTGAGGGGTCCCCCGTCGCCCCTCCCCACGATGCACATCTTCATGCCGATCGATCCTGCGCGGGGAGGGGAGATTCAATGCTTGCCGTCCAGCACGCGAACCAGGACCACCGAACCCGGTTTGGCGCAGCGAATCCTCGTCCCTGAAGGGGCGAGGGTAGGGTGAGGGGTGGCCCGCCTCACCTTCGCTGTATCGCTCAGTAGATGTAAGGAACCAGCCGCCGCGTCTTTGCTCGATAGGCTGTATATACCTCGCCAAATGCGGCAGCGAGTGCCTCTTCTTCCCGCAGCATGCGCACCCTCAGCGCCGGGATGACAAACACTAACGCGGCGGCCGCGCCCAGCAGGCTGGACATGATCAACGGCCAGCCAAGCGACCAGAGAAGCGCAGCGCTGTACATCGGATGCCGGATCCAGCGGTAGGGGCCATCAGTTACGAGCTGACCGTTGGCGGTCCTCGCGGGTCTCGGCGCATAGGAGCGTCCAAGACAGGCCCTGGCCGAGACGCCGAGCACAATCGCACCGAGGCTCAGCAGCAGTCCAAGCGTCGAGACCATGCCGGGCGGGTTCGCAGCGGGTCCGTGGATCCGGTCGTAGACAGCGACAGGAACTGCCAGAATCAGCCCGAGGGGCATCAGGAGATTGGCCAGATCCGGTGAACCGCGCGGCCGCTCGACATCGACAAAGGCTGTGGCGATCAGCCACATGCTCGCCGAGAGCAGCCCAAACAGTCCCTCGTGCCAGCCCCGCAGGAACCAGAGCCAGTGCCCGGTGGCGACCGCAGGAAGGACGAAGACGACCAGGCCGGTAAAGGGCAGTGCGATCGCCCATTTGTTGAGATTGGTCATGCTGGTGGGTCCGAACGGGGGTCCGCCGCCTTAATGGTGGCGAGAGAATGCCGCAGCATGACTCAGCCCGGATGGGCGCCAACCTGCTGGACGAAAGTGGTGACCGGAACGCTCTTCCCCTTAAGCTCCAGATCCCGCCGCTCCAGGTTCCTCGTGTCGACACCGGCGGCCGAAGCCGCCTGCTCACTGATCAGAATCTCGCCGGCTGCGGCCGAGCTGGCCAGGCGGGCTGCCACATTCGGCGCGTCTCCCAGCACGGTGACGTCGGTGGCGCCGCCCTCCTTCCCCACCGACCCGACGAAGGCCACGTTGGTGTGTACGCCCACGCCGACCGGGATCCAGGGGTGACCCTCATGCCCCGTCGCGCGCAGCAGGAGCCCCGCCGCCTTCACGGCCTGGCCGGCGTGATCCTTGCCCGCGAAGCCCGGTACGTACAGGCCGATGGCCTGATCCCCGACCAGCCGGTCCACCAGCGCGTGCGTGCTGACCAGCGCGTCGGTGGCCGCGGCGAAGAAGCGGTTGATGAGCTGGCCGAACTCGGTGGGCGACATCCCTTCGGCCAGGCTGGTCGAGCCGCGCACGTCGGCGAACAGCATGCTCAACTCGATCTCCGCGCCGCCGACCACCCGCCGGGCGAAGGCCTCACACTGCAAACAGAGCTCCGGCGTCAGGCGGGAAGGGCTCTTGCCGATCAGGCGCATGGCGGGCCCAGCAAGACCGTGGAAGGGTGCGTGGCAGAACTTGCAGCGCGGGCTGGAAGGCAGCGCGGTGAAAATGCGCCGCAGCCGGCGGAACGGCAGCGCCGGGTTGTCGCCCAGCAGCAGGGCCCGCCACCAGCGCTCGCTGTCGCCGTAGAATCTCATGCGGGCCGCTCCGGCGCGTGGCCCGAAGACGTTTCCCCCTCCGCTTCAAGCAGCTGTTTGATCCGCTGAAGCATACTGCTCCGCGCACGTCTGTCGAGCGCGGACAACAGCAGGCCGATGGGCCGCAGCGGTCCCCGGATGCGGCCCGCATGCGTGCAGCGAACGCGTGTGCCCCCCTGGATGGCGCTGAATTCGTAGGCCACTTCCCGATCCACACTCGTCCCGAGCGGCAGTGGGAGTGTGTTCTGAAAAGCACAGAGCCGGTTGGGCTCGAAGCGGGAGATCCGCCACATGAGCTCCGTCCCCTCAAACGGCGGCCCCAGCACCTCAACGCCCCTAGTCCCGACTCCGGGTGGGCCCTCGGACGCCTGGTAGCTCTTGATGACACCACCGACGTAGCGCGGGACGTTCTCGAGGCGCACGAAGAAATCGAACACCTCGGGGACCGGCCGCTCGATCTCGACACCGGTCTCGGTGTAGACATGGCGATCAGTCGTCATCGGGATGCGGATTCCTGCAAAGGAATGGACAGCCAGAACATGCTGAGTGGATCCAACACCGCCGGCACCGCGGGTCTCACTTAAGACAGGATACCATGCCGATCCCGGCCAGGTGGCGCTCTGAGATGCTTTCACGAGTCCAGCACCAGCGTCGAGCACAGGTGTTGAAGTATCGGGGAATGGCGTCCGCCCGCTAGATGTACAGGTCTCTGCGGGTATAGGTCAGATAGGCGCCCACGATGCTTGCCACAATGATCGCCGCCGACAGCGCGACAAAGGTGATATCCATCCTTGAGTCGCGCAGGAGGGCGCCTGGGTCGAAGTACTTGAACGGCGAGAAGTACTCGAGGAACCTCAGGTCTTCGTTCAAGCTGGAGAGAATGGAAAGGAAGTAGGTCCCCAGCAAGAGCGACACCGCCACCGATGCGGCGCGTTTGTACTGCTTGAGGGCGCAACCCAGGAAGAGCCCGATCGCCAGGAAGATCAGCTGCATG
This sequence comes from Anaerolineales bacterium, assembly GCA_041624375.1. GTDB lineage: Bacteria > Chloroflexota > Anaerolineae > Anaerolineales > E44-bin32 > JBFJVD01. The sequence goes on along the minus strand of JBFJVD010000073.1, from coordinate 3,778 downwards.
AGGAACAAGGCCAGCATCGACAGGTTCAGGAAGCGATAGAACTCGGCATTGGTCTGATAGGATTGCGCGCTGGCGAGCGTGGCGCCCCAGGTGATAAGCAGCAAGCCGATGCAGTTGACCAGCGCGGCCAGACCCTTGGCCGTCACCACTTTGCTGCGCGTCACCGGGAGGGTTAGCGCGAATTCGACGGTCTTGTCGCGCTCTTCCTTAGAAATGATGTCGCTTCCCCACATGGCCGCCGCGATCGAGAGAATGAGCGCGAAGTAGGTGAACATCACCCCGAAGAACCCTGTGATTGTGGTCAGGTTGAAAGCCTCGAGATTGAATGCCGAGAGCACGGCCGGCGGCAGGCCGTCCAGGATCGCCACCAGCTCAGGGTTGTTTTCGTAGGCGGCGAACTTCGAGAAGCCGATCGAGATGAACAGGATCACGATGACACCCCAGATCAGGAGCGACCTCAGGTTCGACTTCATTTCTCGCACAAAGATGTTCATCGCCCAACCTTCCTACGCGACCGCCGGGATATCCCTGCGGGTATAGAGCATATAGCTGCCGACCAGAGAAATCACGATCGCGGAAACACTGATCAACACCAGGGGGACATCGTACGCCCCATTCTGGAGGATGTAGTTCGGCTCGAAGTGCTTGAACGGGGTGAGATTTTCCAGCATGCTCTCACCGAGCATGTCGCCGAATACGCTGAGCACATACATCCCGAGCCCGAGCGCCATCGCGTAGGGCGTCACGCTGCGAATCCGTCTAACCAGCAGCGAGACGACCAGGCCCACGCTCAGGAAGAAGAGCTGGAAGATCACGACGCTGAGCAGCAACAGCACCAGCGGTCCCGTTTCGTAGGTTCGTTCTCCCCTGAACAACTCGATCACACCAAAACTGGTGATCCAGACGACGAGGTTGGTGAGCGTCAGGCCAGTCAACGCGGCGAGCAGCTTGCTGGTCAGGATCTGGGTGCGGCCCACCGGCTTGGCCAGCAGGAAGTCGGCGGTCCATTCGCGTTCTTCGACGGAGACCAGGGAGAAGCCGTAGTTTGCCGCCTGAATCGCGAGGCAAATCTGGGCAAAGAGGAAGACAAAGCTGAAGTAGCCGAGAACTGTGGCGAGGTTAAGGTCGTTCATCCCGAAGGCCGTGAGCAGCTCCTCCGGGAAGTTGGCCATCATTTCGTTCATCAGCTCGGCATCGTCGGCAAGCGATGAGAAGAAGTACATGTACACGAAGGTCAGCGCCACCACCGCCACCGACCAGGTGATCACCGATCTCGCGATCATCTTGAATTCTTGCCGGAAGACATTTCTGCTCATGGCCTGCGCCTACTCGTAGTAGTGCATAAAGATCTCTTCCAGGGTCGGCTCCTCAACCGTCACATCGGAGATGGTGATCTCTCCGATCTTCCGCATCACCGAATTGATGTCGCCTTTGTAGTAGAAGCGAATGGCGCCGTCCGTTTGCTCCAGATTGGTCACGCCGGGCAGGTCGAAGAAGGCGGAATCGAGACCGTCGGCGGCCACGCGGACCTTCTTGTAGTTGCTCTGCTGCAGCGTGCGGATGTCGGCAATTTCGATGATCCGGCCCTCGCGGATGATGCCCACACGGCTGCACATGCGCTGGACTTCGCCCAGGATGTGCGATGAGAAGAGCACCGTCACGCCGCGCTGGTTTTCCTCGCGAATGAGCCGGAAGAATTTCCGCTGCATCAGCGGGTCGAGGCCGGCGGTGGGTTCGTCAAGAAACAGCAGCCTGGGCTGGTGCAGCAGCCCCTGCACGATGCCCACCTTCTTCTTGTTGCCGTACGACAAATCCTCAATGCGTCGATTCAAATCCAATTCCATAAGCTCGGCCAATTCATGCATCCGCTGTGTGCAGTCCTTGTTGTAGAAGCTGGCCGAATACTTGAGCAGATCGATGACCTTCATCCGATCGTAGTAGAAGACGTCGGAGGGCAAATAGCCGATGTCGTGCCGGAGTTCCGGCCCATATCTGATGCAGTCCTTGCCGAAGATGGTGGCGCTGCCGCTGGTGGGATAAATCAGGGAGAGAAGCAGGCGGATCGTGGTCGATTTGCCTGCCCCATTCGGTCCGATAAAGCCGAAGATTTCGGCTTCCGCCACATCGAAGGAAACGTCGATGATGCCCCGAGCCTTGCCGTAGTACTTGGTCAGATGGCTGACTTCGATGACGCTCATCCCGGCCCTCCTGATAGATGGGCTCCGTCTAGCGCCAGGCGCTGCCCGATTTATCCCCCAAAGATCCCCCGCCCGGATAGTGTATTTGGTCGCTGCTTACATGGCCGGATGGCAAATCGGGGTCCTCGAGCGAGTCGAAGGGTAGAAGGAAGCCACCCGCCGAGTTCATTCTATAGGATTTCGATGAGAGCCCGACTAAGAGCACCGAAGCAGGAGGCTTCCTGGACCCGGATGATCGGGCAGGCGAATGGTCTGGGCGAGAGGAACCTGGCGGATGGCCGGTTGCCCGCGCGAGTGGGCAGCCTGATCGATTCTCCGGCTGCTACTCGCCGAGGATTGCTCCCAGCGCCGCTGCCGGCTCCCAGGCGAACAGGCCCACGCCGTCGATGGCGATCAGGGCTGACTCACCCGTGAGCAGGATCGTTGTGCCGCTTCCGCTGGAGGCGCGTGAACCGCCGGAGAAGACCCGGGTAAGCCTGCCATCTGTCTCGTCGACATGGAAGATGTCGATCCCGTTCGCCCGCCCCACATCGTAGTTCGTGAGCAGGTAGGCTTGATCTGCCACGACCAGCAGGTCAACCGTTCTGGCCTGAAGGCTGGCGATCGAACGCTCCCAGCGCAGCGCGCCGTCCGCCTCGACGGCGATCAAGCGCTTGTCGTCCAGATCGAGATGCGCCATCAACAATCCGCTATCTGGCAGCGAAACCAGGTCGCCGGCCCGCGGGAACCCAGCAGGCAAGGCAAGGAACAGCTCCTCCCCCCGGGATTCGGCGTCCAGGCGGTAGAGACCGTCGTCGGCATACACAAACAGCTCATCCCCGGCGACGAGTTTTCGCCCCCTTATCGACAACGGCCAGGATGTCGCTTGAGGATTGTCAATGATCCAGAGTCGATCTCCGGTCAGCAGGATGAGGGCACCATCCGAGTGAACCCCATCGACCACGCCCTGTTCCGAGTCCTCGCGCCACAGCACGTCTCCCTGGGCGGATATCGCTGTCAGCGTCTCGCGCGTGACTGCGACCAGACCCCCGCCAGGAAGCGGCGCCAGTTCGGGTACGCCCGCCAAACCAACTTCGGCCTGCCAGAGTGGATCGAGCGGATCGCCACCCTCGAAATCCGCGAGATGGAAAGCTTCGACCATACCTCCGGCGGCGGCAACGTACATCAGGCGCCGGTCGCTGTCCAGGAGCAGGCTGCTGGCGGTCTCGGGCAGCGTTTGCGACCAGCGGGTGCGGCCGTCGAGCACGTCCAGCGCCAGCAGTTCGCCACCCTCAAGATGGACGAGCACTGTGCCGTCAACAACTCCCAGCGGCTCCAGGGACGCCCCCTGCTGGGTGAAGGTCCAGCGGACGCCGGGAAGGGCCGAGATGCGCTCGCTCCAGATCGTCGCCGAGGGCGGTCTCCATCCGGCAAGCGTCGGATCCACCGGCCAGTAGCCTGGTCCGGGTGTGTCCGGCAGGTGCACGCGGATCTCGAAGTGCAGGTGGGGCGGTGAACGCGGGTCGCCAATCGCGGCGATCTCGTCGCCTCGCTCGACACACGCGCCCGGTCGCAGGAGAACGCTGGGCGGATGCAGGTGG
>JBFJVD010000072.1:0-12241 GCA_041624375.1 Anaerolineales bacterium | reverse complement strand
GGTCTACCGGAACACTCGCTTCGGACGTCGCATTCTGGCCACGGGTGGCAATGAAGAAGCGGCGATGTCGCTGGGAATCAACACCGGCCGAATCAAGATCTATGCCTTGATCATTTCGGGTCTAACGGCGGCAATGGCCGGGATGCTCTACGCCGGCCGGTTGCATGGCGCCCGGTACACCCTGGGGGAGACCGACCTGCTCACGGTACTGGCGGCCGTGGTGATTGGTGGGACCGACCTGTTCGGCGGAAAGGGCTCCATCTTCGGCGCGCTTACGGGCTCCATCATTATGGGCATGCTCAACAATGGGCTGGTACTCATGGGGCTTGCGGTTTCAGAGCAGATGATGGCCCGAGGTGCCATTATCATCCTGGCGGTTGCCCTCAGCCTGAGAGAAAAGAAGCTATGAGACAGCCAACGTGGGACCTCATCGGCTTGGGCGACTGCGATGTCGACATCTTCGTTCGAGTCGAACGCCTCCCCACATGGGACGAAAAGGTACCGGGTGACCTGCTCTCCATTCAGGGAGGAGGCGTTGCTGCAAACTTCTGCTGTGCAGCCGCCCGATTGGGGCTGCGTACCTCACTGGTGTCATCCGTGGGAGACGACCAGTTCGGCCGCATTGCGCTCGAGAGCCTGACAGCGTTTGGTGTTGACACCGGAGGAGTAGCCATCCGGGGCGACGCGCCGACCTACTTCTGCGCGGTGGCCCTCGACAGTCGAGGTGAAAAGGCGCTCACGATCGTCCGCACAGCGGCCTTCTTTCCTAGGCCGGCGGACATCGACTGGGACCGGCTGCGAGACACAAGAGTCCTACACCTGGCTCCTTTTGATCTCGAAATCTCGGCACAGGCCGCAGCTCATGCCGCGGAGGCAGGTGCTCTCATCTCGGTCGATCTGGAGCCGGCCATGCTTGAAGGCGGGCTTGAGCCGGCCCTCCCACTGTTGCGTTTTACGCATGTCCTCTTCATCAACGATTTGACGGTGGCTTCATTGCTTGGTGATGGGGCTCACCGCCAGGTCGCTGCAGACCTCTTCAGCGTAGGGCCAGAAATCGTGATTGTAACCCGTGGCGCACGGGGCGTGTACGCGCATACCTCTCAGCGCGTTGTGGAGATGGAGTCTTTCCGGGTCGAGGTCGTGGATACCACTGGAGCCGGTGACTGCTTTAATGCCGCCTATTGGACTGCCCGATTAGACGGCGCCGACCTGGAGGAAGCACTGCGATTCGCTTCGGCCGCAGCGGCTCTTTCGATCCAATTCGTTGGGGCTCGAGATGGTCTCCCTGACCGATCCGATGTCCATGCTTTCTTGAGCCACCGGAGCTCAAATTGAAGACCAGGGGGTTACTGATTGGTCTTCATGCCGTCGGCGAGGGGCAGGACGGTTGGCGGCGGATCCTTCAGCAGGAAGGCTTGCCATACCGAGTTGCCGATGAGCCCGTATCCGGATGCGGACTCTTCTCCGAACACTTGCCCAACTGGTTCGAGACCTGGGTGGCCGCCGGCAACGTGGCGGTGATCAGCGGTGCGACAGAGGCGGGGGATCTTCTTCCCTCATCCATCCCTGCCGTCATCCATCGTTTCCGTCCCCCCGAGGCTACCCGTCCCGCCTACGCCCCAGGGCCGGCTCGGCTGTACGCGGGAGAAGGCTTCGGCGAAATCCGACTTCACGAGGACCGCAAAATCAAGGCTGGCAATGATCCCGATGTCTACCCGCTCGTGCTCGAACAGAGTCTCGGAAAGGGGAGCGTTATCTACAGTGGCGTTAATCTCGCCCGAATGCTCATGATGGCCGGCGACTGCTTGCGTCGCTTCTCGCCATTTACCGAAGTCGACGAGCGCGTAGCATCAATTGACAAAGCTGAGGTATCCGACACGCTCATCTGGATGTTGAGGCGGGCCTTCAGGGCATGGGGAATGCCTTACTTGCGCCCTGTGCGTTTCCCCAATGGTGCTCCCTCCGTCTTTGTTCTGCGTATTGATGTTGATGGGCTATTTGGCTCACGCACTCGCCGCCTGGCGGAAGTCGGCGCTTCCTATGGAATCCCGATGTCGTTCTATTTCAATGGGGAGCTCTGTGAGGAAATCCCGGGGGACCTCGATGGATGGCCTGAAGGTCATGAGATCAGCCAACACGGCTATCGACACAACATCTATAGCTCAGTCGCCGAGAACGCGCAGAACCTGGTGGACGGAGCCGATTGGCTGCGGGGTCACCTAGGGATCGAGTCGGACGGGTTTGTAGCCCCCCGTGGATTGTGGAACGAAGCACTGGAAGAAGCACTGATCCAGGCCCGCTATGCCTACTCATCGGACTTCGCGCTTGAGTTTGACTCACTCCCTTTTCGCACGCCGCGCGGGGTTCTTCAAATCCCTGTCCATCCCTATTCCCCGGAACGCGCAACCGTGTACGCTGAGGAGCGCGGACTTCCAACGCCGTCAGCGGCATCGATCTCGTCTTATTATCGGGCTGTTCTTGAGGAACAGGTTCGCAGGCATCGTCCCGCGCACTTCTATGGACATCCAGAAGTAATGGGCTTTATGGCGGAAGAGATCCTGCCCCCTCTTTTCGAGCAGGTCTCTCACCTGGGATGTCAGTCCGAGACTCTGCGCGGACTGGCAGCTTGGTGGAAAGCGCGAGAGGAAACCGAATTTACTGCTGAGCATGATCCCGATGAGCCTCGTCTCGACATTCGGGTCTCGCGGGGAACTGTGCCGCTCGAGGTGTTCGCTAGACATCGTCTGACAGTCAACGATGGTACCGTAACTCGGACCGTCCCTGAGGGAGCAAGGCTCCTGGTTGGAGGAGAAACATGACAGATACAAAGGCCCCGCCACTAAGAGTCGAGCGTCTTTCGAAGTCATTTGGCGCGGTCCGAGCACTGCGAGAGGTCAGCCTTTCCATGCACCGCGGCGAGGTCTTGGGATTATTGGGTGACAACGGGGCCGGAAAGACCACCTTGGTCAAGTGCCTCTGCGGAATCTACACACCTGATGGAGGCAAAATCATCCTTCACGGCCAGGAAGTTCACATCAGCAGCCCGGAAGAAGCGAGCCGAGCGGGTATCGAGACCGTGCACCAGACCCTGGCCTTGGTCCCTCAGCTGGATGTGGCTGCCAACATGTTTCTGAATCGGGAGCCAACCGTATCCTGGCCGTTGCTGGGGCGGCTGGGATGGCTAGATAAGAACACCATGTATCGAAGAACCCGGGAAATCATCGACCGCTTGCATGTCCATATCCCCTCCGTGCATCAGAGGCTGAGTCAGCTTTCTGGAGGCCAGCGACAGGCAGTTGCGGTCAGCCGGGCGGTCGAGTGGAGCAATGACATCGTTCTTCTCGACGAACCCACGGCCGCCGTGGGTGTGGAACAAGCTGCCGTCATTCTCGATCTGATCCGAAGATTGGCGGATCAGGGGATCGCAGTGCTCTTCATTAGCCACAACATGCAGCATGTCGTCCAGGTGTGTGACCGGGCAGTTGTCCTCAGGCATGGCGAAAAGGTGGGTGATGTGGTCGTACCGGAGGTCACCGCGCCCGATCTTGTGGACCTGATCACCGGAGCCACACGCGGACCGGGCAACCAATCGCGCGTTGCAGAAGGAGCCGAGTGATGAACCGACTCGGGCAACTGCCACCCAAACCAGATGCTCTGGCGGAAATCTTTGGGACCCCAAAACCCATTATTGGCAATATCCACCTCGACCCTCTCCCCGGCGGACCGCGCTATGCCGGGGAGGACGTAACCCAGGCCTATGAAGCTTGCGCCCGAGATGTCGAGCGGCTAACCGAAGGAGGGGTCGACGGAATCATTATTGAAAACGCTTTCGATATTCCATACGCCCGCCCGGAGCAGATCGGTTATGAGACGGTTGCTGGCCTAACTGCAGCATGTGTTCGCGCACGCCGGGTCTCGCCCCTTCCCATCGGCATCACCTGCGTCGCTAACGGCGTTCTCCAAGGTCTGGCAGTGGCGAAGGCGGTCGGTGGGAGATGGATTCGTGCGAATCAATGGGCTCATGCCTATGTCGCGCCCGAAGGTCTGATCAACGGTCCGGCGGGTGAGGCGCTCCGCTACAGATCCTTTCTGCGGGCCACCGATATTGCGGTGTTCGCGGATATCCATGTCAAATTCGGAGCTCATGCCATCACCTCAGACCGCTCGATTGAAGACCAGGCTAGGGATGCAGAATTCTTCGACGCGGACGCACTGATTGTGACCGGCACGCGCACGGGAATGCCCCCCACCGCCAAGGATGTCGAGCAGGTGAAGCAGGCGACCTCCTTGCCTGTACTTGTAGGAAGCGGACTCGATTCGGACTCTGCTTTTGACCTTCTTTCCGTCGCCGACGGCGCTATCGTTGGCTCATGGCTCAAGGAAGACGGGGTATGGTGGAATCCGGTCGAGCTGGACCGCGTAAGGGCCCTGATGAGTGAAGTGGGCCGGCTGCGGTCGTCCGTCTCATCCCCTTCATAAACAAAGGATTGAGGAGTAACCAAGGAGGCAATCCGCTCACAGGGGCGATGATGATCCGGCCCTTCCAGTCTCCTGCTGCCGAGCGTACCAGAGGACACCACGATTGAAGGGACATCACCTCGAGGGGAGATACTCACGTATCTGCGTAGAAGATGAAGGACCCCTCCCCTCCATTGACTCTTCACGGGAGGGATCCCCCAGATTCTGTCAGCTGATGGAAGAAATGCTACGCACCTATCCCGCGTAGACGCTCGGATCGACCCGACCCGTCTTGCTCCACTCCGGGGTGATCCCCACCACAACACATACGAGCCCACGCATCATCGCCGGTACCCAGTGGTAGGTGTAGAGGACTGTCAGGGCCAGCATGAGCCAGGTCCGGGGCCGTCGCAGTGAATAGACTTTGACGGCGCCCACAGCGAAAAGAGGCAGGTAGCTCAGCGAAACCACCGAGAGGAAGAGCGTCCCGAACCTGTTCGCAACCATGAGATCGGTGAAGATGGCCAGCAGGATGATGATCCAAGTTGTCGCCACGGCAATCGGCATCAACCAGAACGTAAGATAGTAGGCGATGTCGACCTTGCGGTAGAACGGGATGGTGCTCCTCCAGAACCGGCCACTCGGAAGGTACCAGAAGCAGGTCTGAATCGTGCCCCACGCCCAGCGATTGCGCTGGCGAAGGAGCCCCGAAAGCGTATCAAGCCCCTGTTGGGAGACATATTCGGGACAGAAAGCGATCCGCGCGCCAAGGCAGTGGAGCTTCATACCCAGATCGAGGTCCTCGGTCAGCGAGCGCGGATCCCAGGTATTGCCCGCTTCATCTTCCACACTGTCGAGCGACTCCATCCGGACAAATTGCGCATTGCCCCCCAGGGTCACCGATCGGGCATACAGGCCGCGCACCGCCTGCATGAAGCCGGAGAACGTCAGCATTTCAATGTCCTGAAGCTCGGGCAGCCAGTGCTGGCCGGCATTGGCGATGCGCACACCGCATTGAACCGCGTCCGCATCCATCTCCTCGAACGTTGCTTTCACGTTGGCAAAGAGCGAGGGTTCACAGGTCGCGTCCGCATCGAAGACGGCCACCACCCAGTTCTCTTTCTTCCGTCTCCGAAAGCGCTTTTTAAGTACCCGCAGCGCCGCATTGAGCGCCTCGGACTTGCCCTGGCGGCTATTCGGCAGTTCCCGATGCGCGATGAGGAGCTTCTTGCCGTAGATACGGGCGAGGCCGGCGAGAATGGACGGCGTCGAGTCCTCGCTTGCGTCATCGACGACGATCAGCTCATAGCGAACCCCCTTCAGCCCCTCCTTAAGCCCCGCAAGCAGCGAACGGACGGTAGCTTCGATGACGAGTTCCTCGTCGCGTGCCGGAATGATTATGGAAAGGTATTTCAGGGGACGTCGAGCGACAGCTGGGGTTTGCCTCTGATCTTCTCTGGAGACTCGGCGTTCGGCGAGTCGATGAACGACAAATAGCCCGATCGCCAGAAAGTTATAGAAGGTCGAGAAGATTAAGAAGTACCAGGTTAGCAGCTCAGAATTGATAACCACACACGGCTCCTGCCGGTTCTCCCTCCCTTCAAGTCTTGCCGCAACATCGGGACTCTGACCTTACAGTTTGTTTTCAGTTCACCCGATTCCAGGGTGCTAGACGTTTCATGAAGTCCATTGATCCACTCTTAGGTCGATACGCCGATCGCCCCCGGATGCGCCTGCGCGTCGAGACCCCCAAACATGGGTCATTCATACCCAACGAGAAGTGCCCTTCATCCCTCCATGCCGAAACAACTCTTCTTCAAGAATGGTGTTAAGTAGATTGAGTGGAGGACCGTGCTGAGTTGAACCCTGGCTGTCGCCACCGGATCGCAATCTCGGCGCGCAGGCGCTGTCATGAGGCTCACCGGATGGAAATTGGGAGGCAGCTGCCGGTGATCCAGTCGACCGACCCCGAAACGGGTCCTGTCCCTTCGGATTCATCCACCCCCTCACGCGACGAATCCCCGGTACCCGATCCGCCTTCTGCGCCCACGATCCCCCTCATGCGGTCTGAGATCTTCCAGCAGCCCGCAGTGCTCGAGCGACTGCTTGCTGAAGAGCTGCGCACCGCTCGACAGATCGCAACCGTGCTGGCCCGCAGCGACCCTCGTTATGTGGTCATCGCCGCGCGTGGCAGCTCCGATAACGCTGCCCGCTATGGGAAATACCTCTTCGGCAGCCAGCTTGGCCTGCAGGTCGCACTCGCCACCCCATCACTGTTCACCCTGTACGGCAATCCGCCCTCCCTGCGGGACGCTTTTGTGATCGGAATCTCCCAATCGGGTCAGTCCGAAGACATCGTCTCCGTACTGGCAGAAGCCCGCCGGCAAGGGGTTCCCACCCTGGCGATCACCAACGACACAAAATCTCCACTCGCTGCCCAGGCAGACTACCTCCTGGACCTGCATGCCGGCCCCGAGCGCGCCGTCGCCGCGACAAAGACCTACACTGCTCAACTCGCTGCTCTGGCGCTCCTGGCCGCCGCCTGGCACGGGGACGAGTCCCATCTTGATGGTCTGAAGAAGGCGATCGATGGCATTTCCAGGGCGCTGCGCCTGGAAGACCGCCTCCAGGCGCAAGCTGCACCCGCACTGCAGGCGTCGCTCTGCTGGGTCCTGGGCCGCGGCTACAACTACGCGACGGCGTACGAGATCGCCCTCAAGCTCAAGGAGACCGCCGGCGTGCCGGCCGAACCATTCTCGCCGGCGGATTTCATGCACGGCCCGATCGCGTTGCTGCGGGATGGTTCGCCCGTGGTGCTGATCGCGCATTCGGGCGCGGCATTCCACTCCACCCTTGCGTTTGGCACAGAGCTGAAGGCGCGCGGCGCCTCTCTGATCGTGATTTCCGACCGGGGTGAGGCACAGCGTCTGGCGGATGTCGGGCTGCGGCTTGCAGACGGCATCCCGGAGTGGAGCTCGCCCATTGTGGCTGTGGTCCCTGGCCAACTGCTTGCGCTGCATGTGGCGCTGGAACGAGGCCTGGATCCGGACCGGCCACGCGGTTTGAGCAAAGTCACGCGGACCCGCTGAACTCAGCGAAGGAGGATAGCGTAGAGCAAATTAAGAACGGCTGGAGGGTAAGCGAGGAGGGGGGGTGACCCCTGACCGGCGCTGGCACATCGCCGCAGCTGGACTCGAACTCATGCTGCGCTGATCAGCAGGGTCGTGAGACCGCGAATTCTGGAGGTCCATCATGCAAATTCTGGAGTTCCTTGCCAACAACCTGTTCAACGAGGTCGCCGTCCTTATTGGCCTCATTACGCTGCTGGGACTGCTGCTTCAGCGGAAGCCGATTGAGGACCTGGTCGCCGGAGCGCTGCGCGCCACGATTGGCGTCTACATCCTGTTCATCGGGATCGGCGTCTTTGTGGGCGGATTGCTCGCGTTCCAGACGATCGTCTCGAGCGCAGTTGGGCTTGAACCGCCGCAGGCGACCAACACGCTGGGTGATTTCTTGGGGTCCCATGGCGGCACGATCGCGCTGGTGATAACGGTGGCTTTCTTTGTCCATGTCATCGCCGTGCGCGTGCTCAACACCCGCTATGTCTACCTGACCGGCCACCTCATGTTCTGGATCAGTGTCATCGTCACGGCGGCGCTGGTGGAGTCGTTTGGGGACCTGTCGCAGGGCACCCTGGTGATCGCCGGCGCGCTGATCGTCGCAACGTACTGGACGGTTCAGCCCCTGTACATCGCGCCGCTGATGCGCAAAGTGATTGGCTCCGACAACTGGGGTTATGGCCACACCAGCTCGGCTGCGGCTTATCTGGGCGGCAAGCTGGGCCCGCTTGTCGGGTCCAAGGAGGAGCACGACAGCGAGAAGCTTGATCTACCGCGCCAGCTGGCCTTCTTTAAGGACGTCAACGTCTCGACGGCGCTGGTGATTGGCGTGATCATGCTTGTGTCCATGATCTTCGCCGATCCAGTGGTTCTCGCCGAGCAGGCGGCCGGCTACAATGCGAACATCCACCCCTGGATCTGGGGTGTGGTCTCGGCATTGCGGTTCGCCGCCGGGATCGCAATCCTGCTATTTGGTGTGCGGATGTTCCTGGCCGAGATTGTGCCCGCCTTCAAGGGCATCAGCGACCGGCTGATCCCGGGCTCGAGACCGGCGCTTGACGTTCCGACCGTCTTCCCGTTCTCCCCGACCGCCGTCATGATCGGGTTCATCTCGAGCACGATCGTGTTCCTGATCCTGATGGGCGTGTTCGCTGCGGCCGGCTGGTTCGTGCTGGTGCCGCCCATGATCATGCTCTTCTTCCCTGGCGGCGGCGCCGGTGTGTTTGGCAACGCCTTCGGCGGCTGGCGCGGGGCGGCGCTGGGCGGCGCGATCAACGGGCTCTTCCTGGCCGTCGGCCAGGCAGTCACCTGGGGCATGCTCTCAAACACCGCGCCCGAACTGGCTACGCTGGCCGACCCGGACTGGTACATCCTCACCTGGCTGATCGCCCTGGTCGGGGTGCCCGTCGCCGGGTTGGCGGCTGCGACTCGCATCTGGGTCGTGACCGGCGTACTGGTCGTGCTCGGCGCCGTGTGGCTCTTCATCTTGAAGCGGCGCGTGCCGATGCCGGATGAGCCAATCGGTGACAAGCCGTTTGGCGGCGATACGCCATCAGCTTCCGCCGCCGGTTCAACCGGCGATTAGTCGCTGGGAGAACCGGGAACATCCGATGGCCGCCACTGAACCACTACGGGTGATCACCGTCTGCGGCGTGGGTATGGGCAGCAGCCTGATCCTGCGTATGACGGCCGAAGATGCATTCCGCCGGCTGGGGGTGCAGGCTAAAGTGGAAGCCACCGATGTCTCGTCGGCGCGCAGCATGCGCGCCGACGTGATCATCGGCCAGGGGATGCACACCGAAGAGTTCGCCGGCATGGCGCCGGTGGTCGTGGCAATTACCGACTTCACCGACGTTCCGGCGCTGATGGAGAAGCTATCCGGCCCACTGCGCGAAAAAGGATGGCTGACATAGGCGCCGACCTCGTCCTTGCGGTCCAGGTCGGCGTGGAAGTGGAAGACTGGAAAGGGGCCGTGCGCGCCGCCTGCCAGCCGCTCGTCGAGGCAGGGGCGGTCAGGCCAGGCTACAGCGAAAGCTGTATCGCCCTGGCCGAGGCGCACGGCCCCTATATGGTCCTCGCGCCCGGGATCGCCCTGGCGCATGCCCGTCCGGAGGATGGTGTGCAGCGGCTGTGCCTGGCGCTGGCGATGGCGGAACCCCCCGTCATCTTTCACCATCCCGAGAACGATCCGGTCGACCTGGTGTTCGCCTTCGGCTCGCCAGACTCGGAGCAGCATGTCGGGCTGCTCGCCGCGCTGGCACGCGCCCTCATCGGCGGGCTGGCCGGCGAACTGCGCGCAACCAGGGATCCCGCTGCGGTCCGGCGGCGGCTTAGCGAGGTGGTTGAAGATGTCCGCTGAAGACTCTCAACTCGATGGGGGTGCGCTCCGCGAACACCTGGCGAAGGCCGAGGCGGCGAACCAGGACACACTGGATCGCGTCGCCGAACGGATGCTCAGCGTGATCGGCGCGGATGGGCTGATCTTTACCGCCGGCACCGGACACTCGGTGGCGCTGATTCTGGAGACCTTCTACCGGGCTGGTGGATTGGCTTGCGTCTACCCGATCTTTCATCCGGCGCTGCTCCCGCTGGAGGGCGGCGCGGCCAGCACCCACCTCGAACGGACCGCCGGCCTGGCGGGCCGCCTCGTCGAGGTCGCCCACCCCACCCCAAGCGACTTGGCGTTCATCTTCTCGAACTCGGGTGTCAATGCGGTGCCGGTCGAACTCGCCCTGGATCTGCGTGCCCGGGGCACGGCAGTCGTCGGCGTGGTTTCGCTTCCACATTTGCGTCGCGCCCCGGCACGGATGGAACAGAAGCTTGACGGCTGCGTCGACGAAGTGCTCGATACGCTTGTCCCGTACGGCGATGCCTCGTACGCGCTCGACGGCATCGCCACCGCCCCCCTTTCGTCGCTCACCGGGATCTTCTTCTGGAACTTGCTCCTGATCCGCCTGGCAAAGCGAGCAAAGGAGCAGGGGCTCGAGCTGCCGCTTTGGGTCAGCTCCAATGTGGAAGGCGGGGACGAACGCAACCGGGCGCTCTTTGCGCGCTACCGCTCCCGGATCCCGGCGCTCTAACCCGGCGCTCCGGAATCGCAACCCATCCCTGAAGATCCAGCCGTCCCTGAAGCGTATCAATCAGCGACGTCCGTATCCGTCGCCAAGGAGAGCAACAGACGACTCTGCCAGCCTGCTCCAGGCAGGATTCGGCTGGGAGTTGTAAGATGGGGGACGCCTTAGCCTGGAACTGTCGACTCTCGTTGGCGGCGGAGGCCGTCATCCGTGCGGTCGCAGGTTGGGAGTACGTACGCATGCTGGCAATCACCGGCGGAACCATCTACACACCCAGCGAAAGGATCAAGAAGGGTATCCTTCTGATTGACGGCAGCACGATTCGCGCCGTCGGAGAACCGACCTCGCTCACCATCCCCATCGGCGCGGATATCCTCGATGCCGCCGGGCTGATCATCGCGCCCGGCTTAATCGACGTACATACACACGGCTTGCTCGGCCATCATTCGATGGGACCCGGCCTTGCGCAGGCGATCCCGGCCTACCCTCAATTCGGCGTTACCAGCTTTCTTGCGACCACCCTGACGATGCCGCTGCCTGAAACGCATGCTGCGATCACGGCGATGTCTGAGGTCTTGGACAACCCACCCGCCGGGGCGATCTGTCTTGGCCTGCATATCGAGGGACCGCACCTCTCACCGCGCCGCCCGGGGATGGCGACTCCCGAATGGTTTTTGCCGCTGACCTGGGATGGATTCCGTGAACTGCAGCAGCTCTCCGGGGACCGCATCCGAATGATCACCTTTGCGCCGGAGGAGGGCTCAGCGATGAGCGTGATTCCGCGCCTGCGGCAGGCGGAGGTGGTCGCCTCGATCGGGCACTCGGACGCAAGCTACGAGCAGGTACGGGCAGCAGTCAACGCCGGGGTCACCCACGCTACGCACACCTTCAATGCGATGCGTCCGCTCCACCACCGGGAACCCGGCGTCGCAGGGGGGGTCCTGGCCATGGGGGAGGTGTATGCGGAAGTGATCGCCGACGGGGTGCACATCCACCCGGCGGTGATTGATTTGCTGGTGCGGGCTAAAGGTGTCGAACGCAGCGTCCTCGTGTCCGACTCGGCGCCGTTCGCTGCCCTTCCGCCGGGTCGCTACACCTGGGAAGACAAGACCATCCTGGTTCAGGATGGTCGCTGCCAGCTCGAAGACGGCACCCTGGCCGGTGCGCATGCCTTGCTGGACACCGGCGTCCGGACGCTGGTCCATCAGGTCGGACTGCCGCTCGAGACGGCATTTACCGCTGCGACGGCAACCCCCGCCGAGTCGATCGGGCTCACCAGCAAAGGCCGGATCGCTCCCGGCCTCGACGCCGACATCGTGCTTTTCGATCGCGAGCTTCGCCCGGTTCAGACGTTTGTTGCCGGGCAATCCATCTGGGCACGCGAGCCGGCGAAAGGCTAGCCCAAGCGGAAGGTTCCACTGGCTACCCGAACGTCAAGTGTGAGCCCGATCCTTCTTACCCGCTCCTAACATTTCGCTCAGGGTATGAAAGCGGTACCCCCGCCCCAGCAGAGCCGGCAAAACCCGCGTGAGGCATGTATGGGCCCTGCGGCCGCGTGCGCCGCCATCGTGCAGCACGATAATCGATCCG
>JBFJVD010000071.1:0-12400 GCA_041624375.1 Anaerolineales bacterium | reverse complement strand
GGTGGGCGGGCTTCAGGGATGGCACCCTCACGTGCGGCCGCCCAGGCGGCGATAAGCGCGCCGGGAGCCCCACCGTCAGCGCCCAGCCGAGACGCACGCTCGGCCGGCATCCAGCGCGCCCCTTCTGGCAGCCGGGATTCAGCCCGGGGCGGCTCGGTGAGGTACAGCGCGATCCAGCTCCCGTCAGGGGCTTGCTCGTATCCCAGGCAGCGCAGAACCGGTACGCGCAGCCCGTAGCGGCGGCGCAGCATCTGGACGACTGGGAAGACCTCCGCCGATTGCGGCTTCCGGGGCTGGACGGAGGGCGGCGCCCAGTTTCCGTCGGCATCCTCCACCACCAGGACCCGATCACCGTCCTCCGAGGGAACCAGCGCATAGAATCGAACGCTCACGGACAAGTGTCCTCGGCCGTCGCCTCCCCAACCAGGGGGCCATTGCACAGCAGGCGAACCGCGTTACAATCGGGAGCGATGAGTTCCGCACCGCAAACGATTCTGGTCGTCGAAGACATCCCCAACATCCTTGAGCTGCTGGAAGTCACCCTGCGGTTCAAGGGATACTCGGTTCTCACGGCACGCAACGGCGACGAAGCCCTCGCTCTGGTCGCCCAGGAGCGGCCAGCCCTGGTCATCACCGACATTATGATGCCCAAGCTCGACGGCTTCGCGCTGGCACAACAGCTGCGCACCGATCCAAAAACTTCGGACCTTCCCATCATCTTCATCTCGGCCACGTTCATCACGCCTGAGGACAAGGATTTCGCCATCAGCCTTGGCGCCGTCACCTTCCTCGAAAAGCCAGTGGACAGCGAGGAGCTGCTGCTCACAGTCGCCGAGACGCTGGCGGATCGGGCTGCTCCCACTGTCGAGCCGCTCTCACACACGGCATTCCGGCGCATGTATCAGCAGCGACTTGAAGAGAAATTGAACCACAAGATGCGCCAGATCCAGCGGGCAGAGCGCCTGCTCGAGAGCGTCCCCGCAGAGCAGAAAGAGGCATTCCAGGGCCTGCTGCTCGAAGCCATCTCCCAGCGCGACCAGATTCAGGCCGAACTGCAGCGGCTGCGCGCCGCCGAAAACGCCCGCCGCGGATGAGCTCCACTCGGCTCGAATTCGCCACGCAGCTGGCCCGCCAGGCCGGCGGCCTCCTGCGTACGGGCTATGCTTCCGACTTCAGCATTGAGCATAAAGGCGCCGTTGATCTGGTCACCGACTACGATCGGCGCAGCGAAGCCCTGCTCATCCAGTCCATTCAAAAGGAATTTCCCGAAGACGCCATCCTCAGTGAGGAGAGCGGCGTTCTCGGCCAGGGTGCCTACACCTGGGTCCTGGATCCGCTCGACGGAACGACCAATTTCGCCCACCGATTGCGCCACTTCTCGGTGTCGATCGCCTGCGCCTCCAACGGCAGGCCCTTCCTCGGCGTGGTCTACGATCCGATGGCTGACGAGCTGTTCACTGCCAGCGAAGGCGAGGGCGCCTGGCTCGGTTCCAGGCGGCTGCAGGTTTCAGACGGCGATCAGCTCGATCAGAGCCTGCTGGCCACCGGGTTCCCGTACGATCTGCGCACCAATCCGAACAACAACATCAACCATTTTGCGCACCTGGCGTTGCGCGCCCGCGCCGTCCGCCGGCTGGGTTCGGCAGCGCTCGAGCTGGCCTACCTCGCGGCCGGTAGGCTGGATGGCTTCTGGGAGCTGCGGCTTAATCCCTGGGACTGGGCTGCCGGCAAGGTGATTGTCGAGGAGGCTGGCGGCACCGTGACCTTGAGCCTGACCGAGGCCCGCCAGCTCGACGAGCCCGCTGACATCGCCGCCAGCAACGGCCACATCCACGCTGAGCTGATCGAGGCGCTCTCGTTCGAGGCGCACCTGACGAGCAGCTAGCGCTCCCCCTTCTCCGCCAGCTGTGGCTGCATGGAACGCTTCATAGCGGCTTCGACCTGCGGCAGGTCCAGGCGCGAAGTCAGGTCGAGGCTCAGGGGCGTCACAGAGACCAGCCGCTCCTCCCGCAGCACATAGGCATCCGAGCCCGGCTCGAACTTGCTGAGGTCTGTTTCGAGTTCATAGCTGGTGGCCCCAGGATGCTCGAAGCTCTCCCGCTTGGGCATCGTCGTCCGGTAATAGCGTGCCCGTGTCAGGCGCGTCAGCTTCCAGGGGGTCTCGCGGGTCGCATTCGAGGGAACATCCACCTTTAGAAGATCCATGTCGAAGACAGGCTCGCTCGCGAGAAGCAGCTGGGCGAAGCGGGCCGTGAAATAGGCGGCTACGCTGAAATCCACCTCCTCCGAATGCGAGAGGTGATGCTCCCGATCGGTCTCGAGCGACACGGCCAAGGCCCGTGCACCCTGTGCCGCGCCTTCCATCGCCGCGCCGACGGTGCCCGAGATGGTGACGCTGGTGCTGACGTTCTCCCCATAGTTGATCCCGGCCACGACCAGATCCGGCGGTCGTTCGAGCAGCTCAAGCACGCCGTGCTGCACGGCCTGCGCCGGCGTGCCGCCAACGGCGAAGACTTTCCAGGTCTGCCCGTTGACACGCACTTCTTCCTCGCGCAGGATGCCGTCGGACGTGTTCGGCATGGCCCGTCCGGTGCTCGACGCCTGATCCCGCGGCGCCGCCACCGTCACGAATCCGAGCGCCGACAGCGCTTCGGCGGCAGCCCACAGGCCCGGTGAACGGATGCCGTCATCGTTGGTCAGCAGAATCTGGGGGCGATGTCGTTCAATCATCAAGGGGCGCCTCCATCGCAAGGGTGGACGGAATGATAGCACAGCCGACCCTCTGCTCAGGCCTCATTCGGTAGGGAGATCCGCGCCGCGGGCTTCCTCGGCCAGCTGGGCGAAGAACAGTTCAAGCGTCCGGGCGCGCGCCGCGCCCAGACGGCGGGCCAAAGGTGTGTGCAGAAGATCGGGGATATGCCGGAGCTTGAACTCGTACTCATGGTACGCGCTGTGCGGCTCCCCCGGCTCACCCTCCCCCCCTTCCCGGAACGCCGCCGAGGGTTCGCTGAAAAGGGGCTGGCCGGCCTGCAGAGCATACCCGATCGTGCGGGCCACGCCGAAGGCGCCGACCACATCGAGCTTGTCGGCGTCAAACAGGATTTGCGCCTCGAGGGTCTGCGGCGCCGCCTCCCCGCGGTAGCGGTGCGTCTGAATGCAGTGAACAACGGCCTCCACCCGGTCGTCCGCCCAGCCTTCGGCGGCCAGCACCCCACGGGCAAACTCGGCCGAGGCCTGCTCATGGGCCGTGCGGCTGGAACCGCTGCCAGGGGCAGCTCCCTCGACGTCATGCAGCAGCGCGGCCGCTCGCACGATCGCCAGATCGGCATCGTACGCGCGCGCCAGCCATTCGGCAGTTCGCAGGACACGCAAGACGTGGTCGAAGCCGTGGACCGGATCCTGCGGATCGTACCAGGTCTGGGCCTGTTCGAGAGTCGGCATCACCATCATCTCCTTGAACCTCACTGGTCGGTCCACACCTTCCTCAGAATACCCGAGAGAGCGTCTTGTCGTGGCGCGCCAAGGTCGGTAAAATGGTCAAGACAATTCAACCAGAACGGATCTGGGTGCCCTGTCCCCCGGATGGGCGGGCTTAAATGCGAAGCCGGTGCAAGTCCGGCGCTGTCCCGCAACTGTCATCCGCTACGGCGGAGAGCCAGGTCGCCAGCCCCGATCCGCTGCGCCACCATCCTCGTGGATCGGGGTGGACGTTGCCGTGCCTCACCCCTGTCCTCGCGGCGGGGGTTATTTACTTCTTCTCCACCCGCTTTGCCAGGATGTCTGCGCGCAGGTCGATCCACCGTAAAGGAGCCACGAAGGATGGTCAACCTGAAGCGCACCCTGCCCCTGCTGCTGGCGGCCGCGGCGCTGCTGGCCGCCTGTGCCGGCGCCGCGCCGGAAGGCGACACCGGACCGCTCGTGCTGCAGGACGGAAGCGGCCGCCAGCTGGTCCTCGGCGGCCCAGCCGAGCGCATCGTCTCGCTGGCACCCTCGAATACGGAGCTGATCTTCGCCGTCGGCGCCGGCCATCATCTGATCGGCCGGGATGAGCTCTCCGATTACCCGCCGGAGGCGGCCGAGGTGCAGAGCATCGGGAGCACCTTCGGCTCGCTGAACACCGAGGCGATCGTCAACCTCTCGCCGGACCTGGTGCTCGCCGCCGGGATCACCCCTCCGGAGCAGATCCAGGCGATCGAAGACCTGGGCATCCCGGTCTTCGTGATCGCCAACCCCGACGACTTCGACGGCCTGTATACCAACCTGCGGCTGGTCGGCCAGCTCACCGATCATGGCGCCGAGGCGGACGAGCTGATCCGCTCGCTCCAAGATCGCGTCGACGCCGTTCGCCAGGCGATCCAGGGGGCGTCGCCCGTTCTCGTGTACTACGAAGTCGACGCGACCGATCCGTCGGCCCCATGGACGACCGGCTCGGGAACCTTCCAGGACTTCCTCATTCGAAGCGCAGCAGCGGAGAACGTGGCGGGGGACCTCGAGGGCTGGTGGCAGATCAGCCAGGAGGAACTGCTCGCCCGGGCGCCCGAGGTGCTTGTCTATGAAACCGGGGCCTTCATCGCGACCACCGTGGATTCGATTGCGGCGCGCCCAGGGTGGGAAGCGCTGCCGGCGGTCGCCGAGGGCCGAGTCTATCCGATCGACGCCGACCTGACCTCCCGCCCGGGCCCCCGGCTGGTCGATGCCTTCGAGGCGCTGGCCCGGCTGCTCCACCCTGAGCGATTTGACGGATGAGCCAGCCAGACGCCGCATCGGCTGACGCAATTCGACAGGACCGGCGGTTTGCCAGCGGTCCCTGGCCGTGGATCGCCGCCGCAGTGACGCTGCTGGCGGCGGCCCTTCTCAACCTTGGGGCGGGTCCGACCGAGATTCCCCCGTCGACCCTCCTTCGCCTGCTGATCTCGCGCCTGCCCGGACTGAGCCTGATGCCGGATTGGCCAGCCACCTTCCAGACAATCATCTTCGACATTCGCCTGCCGCACACGCTGCTGATCGGCCTGGCCGGCCTGGCGCTCGGCGGCAGCGGCGCAGCCTATCAGGGGCTCTTCCGCAACCCGCTGGCGGACCCCTACATTCTGGGCGTCGCTTCCGGCGCAGGACTCGGGGCGGTCCTGGCGATGAGCCTCGCCTGGCCGCAGGATCTGCTCGGCCTGGCGGCTGTCCCGGCGGCCGCCTTCGGCGGTGCGCTGCTTACGACCGCGATGGTCTACCTGCTCGCCCGGACCGGCCAGACGGCGCCTGCCACCACGCTGATCCTGGCGGGGGTTGCGGTGGGCATCCTGGCCTCGGCCCTCACCAGCCTGGTGCTGCTGCTCGCCTCGGACGAACTGCGGCGCGCCATCAGCTGGCTGCTGGGTGGCTTCTCGATCGGCGGCTGGGGGCCGCCGCTCATCTCGCTCCCCTACCTTGCGGTCAGCCTCGGCGTGCTGGTGGCGATCGGCCGGCCGCTGGACGTGCTTCAGGTGGGCGAGGAGCAAGCGCTGCAGCTCGGCCTGGACGTCGCCCGCCTGAGGCGGGTCACCGTCATCGCGGCTTCCATGGCCGCCGCGACCGCCGTGGCCTTCGCCGGCATCATCGGCTTCGTGGGCCTGATCGTCCCCCATATCGTCCGCCTGCTCTGGGGACCCGACCACCGCCGCTTGATCCCGCTCTCCTGCTTCGGCGGGGCGATCATGCTCTGGCTGGCCGACATGGCCGCCCGGACAGTCCTGGCGCCGCGCAGCCTGCCGGTGGGGATCGTCACCGCCGTGATCGGTGTCCCTTTCTTTCTTGTGCTGCTGCGGCGCAGCCGCCGGGAGTTCTACGGATGAGCGCTGCACTGCGCTTCGTAGCCGCAGCGTTTGGCTACGGCGAGCGCCTGATCCTGCGCGAGGTGACGCTTAAACTCGAGCCGGGCGAGGTGCTGGCGCTGGTCGGCCCGAACGGTGTGGGCAAGTCCACGCTGATCCGGGCGGCCAGCGGGCTCCTGGCCCCACAGAAAGGCCAGATCCTGTTAGGCGAGGCGCCGATCGCCCGCCTCCGGCCAGATGAACGCGCCCGGCAGGTGGCGGTCGTACCACAGGCTACCGGGCTCCCGGAGGCATTCACCGCTCGTGCGCTGGTGGCGATGGGCCGCACCGCCCACCTCGGCTGGTTCGGCCGGGAAGACGCAGCGGACCAGGAGCTGGTGGCCCAGGCAATGGAGCGCACCGCCACCGCCGCGCTGGCCGACCGGCCCGTGGGAACGCTCTCAGGCGGTGAACGCCAGCGGGTGCTCATCGCCCGGGCGTTGGCACAGACGTCCGCGCTGCTGCTGCTCGATGAGCCCACCGCGCACCTCGACCTTCGCCATCAGGAGGAGGTGCTGCGGTTGGTGCGCTCGCTGGCCGTCGACGACGGGCTGGCCGTCCTGCTCGCCCTTCACGATTTGAATCTGGTCGCCCGCTTCGCCGACCGGGTGGCGCTGCTCTCCGACGGGCGGCTGCGCCGGTTGGGGTCTCCGACAGAAGTGCTCACCGCTGAGGAGCTGGCAGCCGTCTACGGAATGGAGATCCACGTGACCGCACACCCCATCCACGGCAGCCCGCTGATCCTCTCGGGCTGAACGGCGTGTACGATTGACCAGACCCGTCGTGCGTGATAGAATTCACACCGTTGTTAAAGAAATAAGCACCCTACCCTTCTGCCTTCCGGAGAATGGAACGTGGCAAAGCGTACGACCGGCGTGGTGCGCTGGTTTGACGGATCAAAGGGCTACGGCTATATCGACGCACGTGACGGTGAGGACGTTTTTGTCCACCACACGGCGATCCAGGGCAAGGAACCGGCGTTCCTTTCCCTGGGCGAAGAAGTCGAGTTCTTCCTCGAAACCACCGTTCGGGGCTTTGAAGCCTCCGACGTTTCCCGCCTGAACTGAAGCAAACGCTCGCTTTGAACCGCCGCCCCGGAGTGCAACTCGCCGGGGCTTTGCCGGGTTTGACCCACCGGACGTGCAGAAGGAAGGTTTGAGGTAAAGTTAGGACTATGACAAGCAAAACACTGAAATTGGTCCCCATTGGGGGCCTTGGCGAAGTCGGCAAGAACATGATGGCCGTCGAGTACGGGGACAACATCCTGATCGTTGACTGCGGCATCATGTTCCCAGAAAACGACATGCTCGGCATCGACTACATCATTCCCGACTTCGGCTATCTGAAAGACAGGCTCGATAAGATTCGCGGGATCGTCTTCACCCATGGTCACGAGGATCACATCGGCGCGGTCGGCCACCTGTTCGAACTCGTCCAGGCGCCGATCTATGCCACCCGGCTCACCATCGGACTGCTGGAGATCAAGCTGAGCCGCAGCGGTTCCCTGGATAAGGCTTCCTTGAACACCGTGGAAGCGGGCGAACAGGTGAACATCGGTCCGTTCAGCGTTGAGCTCTTCCATGTGAGCCATTCGATTCCGGACGCCGTTGGACTGGGCATCACCACCCCGGCCGGCTTGATCATCCATACCGGGGACTACAAGTTCGACTACACCCCGGTGGATGGCTGGCCGAGCGACTTCACCAAGCTGGGCGAATTCGGCAGCCGCGGGGTCCTGGCCCTGCTGGCGGATTCGACCAACGCCGACAAACCAGGCTGGACGCCCTCTGAAGCGGTGATCGATCCAGCCCTCGACCGGGTGTTTCGGGAGGCCGAAGGCCGCATCCTGGTGGGCTCGTTCGCATCCCATATCTCGCGTATGGAGCAGGTGGCGCATGCCGCCGCCCGGCATGGGCGCTCGATTGTCTTCGTTGGCCGCAGCATGGTCGACAACGCCAAGATGTCGCGCAAGCTCGGCTACCTCGACGTACCGGAGGACCTGATCATCAACCTGGATCAGGCGCTCTCGATGGAGCCCTCGAAGGTGGTGCTGATGTGCACCGGCACACAGGGAGAACCCTATTCCATCCTGGGGCGGCTTTCGACCGGCACCAACCGGCAGTTCGATATCCACTCCGGCGACACAGTCGTACTTTCCTCCCACACGATCCCTGGCAACGAAGAAATGGTACACCGCACCATCAACCGGCTCTTCCGGCGCGGCGCCCATGTGATCTATGAGGACATCGCCCCCATTCATGTTTCGGGGCACGCCAGCCAGGAAGAGATGAAGCTGATGCTTCAGCTGGTGAACCCGCAGTTTTTCATCCCGATCCACGGTGAGCTGCGACACCTGAAGCAGCATGCGGCGCTAGCCCGCGAGATCGGCATGCCCGCCGAGCGCATCGCGGTGATCGAGAACGGCACGGTCGTCGAGTTTCGCAACGGGGAGATGAAAGTCGCCGAGCGGCACCCCGGTGGCCACGTGTTCGTCGACGGTTACGGCGTCGGCGATGTGGGTCCGGCGGTCATGCGCGAGCGCGAAACGCTGGCCAAGGACGGTTTCGTCGCCGTCCACCTGCCGCTCGATCCGCAGAACGGTGCCCTGCGCCGCGCGCCCGAGATCATTTCCAAGGGTTTCGTCTTCCTCAATGCGTCGGACGAGTTGATGGAAGAGGCGCGCGCGCTGATCGAGCGGGAAGTCGAACGCCCCAACGGGGACTCTCCGGTCGAAGCCCGCGTCCAAGAGCAGCTCTCCCGTTTCTTCTATGCCGAAACCCGCCGGCGCCCCATCCTGGTCGTCTTTCGTACGTGATCCGGCCCCACCTATCTGCCTGCCCCGACCTCGGGCGGGTGCGACGCGGCGCGTATTTTGCGCCGCGTGAGCGCGTGAGTATAATCCGCACAGCCATGGAGGCTCGATCCCGCCTGAGCGGCGCATTGTTGATCGCCGGACTGCTGGTGGCTGCCTGCTCAGGCGGCGGGTCGGATGACCCGACGGCCAGCCCGCTCCTGCCGAGCCTGACGGCGCCGCCGCCAACGGCGACCCAGCCGCCAGTCGCCGCGCTGGTGGACGGCTCGCCGATCCGTTTATCGGACTACGAAGCGGAAGTGCGGCGCTACGAGGCGGCACAACAAACGGCTGGCATCGACCTTGCAACACTCGGCAACTACCGGGCACAGCTCCTCCAGGCGTTGATCGACCGCCGGCTGCTGGCCCTGGGCGCCCAGGAGGCGGGCTTCGAGCTGACGGAAGAAACGCTGTCACAGAAGATTGACCAGCTCGTCGAAGCTCGAGGCGGATCCGAGGCGATGGGCGCCTGGCTTGCAGAACATGCATACACGCTCGAGAGCTTTGAACGGGCATTGCAGGACGAACTGCTGGCGGCCGAAATGGTCGCCCGCATCACGGCAGGGGTCCCAGAGGAGACCGACCAGGTTCATGCGCGACACATCCTGGTGGCCAGCCGGTCGGAGGCAGAAAATCTCCTGGCGCAGCTTGAGGATGGCGCCGATTTCGCCGAGCTGGCGGTGGCGAGGTCCCTGGATCTCAGCACCCGGCTCGCCGGGGGCGATCTGGGTTGGTTCCCGCTTGGCTACCTGACCGTGCCCGAACTGGCTGCGGCGGCTTTCGCGCTCGAGCCGGAACAGATCGGCCCGGTGGTAGAGACCGCCCTCGGCTTCCATATCGTGCAAACGCTCGAGCGAGGGACTCGAGTACTTGCACCCGATGCGCTGCGTGCGCTCCAGCAGCTGGCCGTCGAAGACTGGCTGCGGGTCGCGCGGGAGCAGCGCCAAATCGAGCTATTCGTCGTCCCCTAGACGGCGGACCCGGAGGCGACCATCATGACAGACCGCTTTGAGGGAGGACCTCGGCGTATCAGCTTTTCGCTGATCTTCAATCTTCTGACGGTGCTCGTCCTGTTGGCTACGCTGGGGGTGGGGGTGGCGCTCGGCGCGCTGCTCCTCAATCCCTACCTCCCCTACAACCCCTATCCGCCGCCGACGCTGCCACCGACGCTGGGCTTTCCGACGGCGACCAACACACCCGAAATCTTCCTGCCGCCGACCTGGACGCCGACGATCACGAATACGCCGGGTCCAACCCGCACCCCAACGGTCTCACCTTCGCCCAGCGTGGTGCCGGTGACGCTCACGCCGGACCTGACGGAGGAGGCCGGCGAGCGGCCGAAGATCTTTGTGGTGCAGAACGGCAATCCCGCTTTGATCCCGAACTCCGTCAACGGATTGAATTGCGAATGGATGGGCGTCGCCGGGCAGGTGTTCAGCAACAATCAGAGCGCACCGATTCTCAATCTGACGATCCATCTGGAGGGCGTGCTGAACGGAGAGACGATTGTCCAGGAATCGGTCACCGGCAGCGCACCGACGGTGGGTCCGGGAGGCTACCTGCTGAACCTGGCCACCCGTCCCATCGCTAGCCAGGGAACGCTTTGGGTTCAGGTGCGGGACAACGCCGGGGTCGAGCTATCTGAGATCGTCTTCTTCAACACCTCCGACGCCTGCTCAGAGAACCAGATCCTCATCAACTGGAGCCAGATCCCTGAACCGACTCCATGACCGATCTACCTGGAACCAAGAAAACGGAGCGCAGTTGCGCTCCGTTTTTGGTTCTGTGGCTCATCGCCGCCATCAGTATCTTGATCAGGCGCACGGTCGACGATATGCTGAGGAGCCTTAGGGGTCAGCTGGCGGCGAGCGCCTCCCGAAGGGCGGCGCATACCCGGTCCACCTGCCCCTCGGTCATCACGCCGGAATAGGGCAGCGCCAAGCTGCGGCGGCCCAGGTCCTCCGCCACGGGAAAGGCGCCCGGTTCGTAGCCGAACCGCTCCCGGTAGAAAGGCTGCAGGTGAATGGGGCGGAAGTAGGGGCGGCTGGGAATCCCCAGCTTCTCCAGGCGCTGCGCCAGCGCCCCCCGCTCCACATCGGCGTCAAGCCGGATCACATACACAAACCAGCTCATGCGGGTCGTCGACGGCATGATGCTCAGGCGCTCGACGCGGGGGATCTCATCGAGCCTCTCCTGGTACCAGCCGGCCACCTGCTCGCGGCGCTCGAGCAGTTCGTCCAGCCGGCCCATCTGCACCCGTCCCAGCGCGGCGTTCAGTTCGCTCATGCGGTAGTTGTAGCCAAGGTAGGTGTGCTCGAGCCAGGTGTCGCCTGGGGCGCGCCCCTGGTTGCGCATCGACCGCACCAGGCCGGCCAGCTCGTCGTCCTGCGTGACGATCATCCCGCCTTCGCCGGTGGTGATCTGCTTGTTGGGGTAGAAGGCGAAGGCGCCCAGGTCGCCCAGGGTGCCGGCCGGCCGCTGGCGGTAGACCGCGCCAAGCGCCTCGCAAGAATCTTCGATCAGACGCAGGTCATGCGCCTGTGCGACAGCCTGCAGCGCGTCGTAGTCCGCCGGCTGGCCAAAGACGTCCACCGTGAGCACCGCCTTGAGCTGGCCCCCTTCCGGCGCGCCGCGCGGCGGGAGCCAATCCCCTTCCCCGCTGTGACCGTCCAGCGCCTCCGCCGCCTGCTGAACCTGCTCCGAGTCAAGATTGCCCGTGCGCGGATCGACGTCGACAAACACCGGCACGGCGCGCTCGTAGAGCAGCACATTGGCCGAGGCGACAAACGAGAAGGGAGTCGTGATCACCCGGTCGGTGTCGCCGATCCCCAGCGCGCGCACCGCCAGGTGCAGCGCCGCCGTCCCCGAGCTGACCCCGATGGCGTGCCGCGCGCCCACATACTCGGCCACAGCCCGCTCAAAGGCTTCCAGCTGCGGGCCGATGCTCAACCGTCGCGTCTGGAGAACCTCCAGGACCGCTTGGCGCTCGGCGTCCGTAAGGTCCGGGGACGACATCGGAACGCCGCGCTGGGGCACGGAGTCCTCTGACGAATGCATGAGGGTATCGATCCTCCTCGGAAACCTTCGCTCAATCTGGGCGCGGCGGCCAGACGGCGCCGGCGTGGACCACCGTTTCCGCCGGCACATCGCGCTTGACGACGGCGCTGTTGCCGATCAGGGCGCCGGGGCCGATGGTCACGTTCAGGTTGACCGTCACGCCCATCCCCACCAGCGTCCGCTCGCCTATCCGCACACCGCCGGCCAGCAGCGCGCCGGGGGCGATATTGACATAGTCCTCCAGGCTGCAGTCGTGCGATACGACTGCGGCCGTGTTGATGATGGCGCCAAAGCCCACCTCCACCTCGCTGCCAACGTAGGCGTGGGGGAAAACCTGAACCCCGGCCGCCAATTTGGCGCTCGGCTCCACGAACGCCGTGGGATGCACCATCGTCGGGCAGGTCAGCCCGGCCGCCAGGATGCGCTCGAACACGCGCACCCGGCTGCTCACATCGCCGACGCCGCCCACCGCGTTCACCGCCAGCTGCAGACCACGCGCCATCAGTTCCGGCAGCACCTCAGCGCCGCCAAGGACCGTCAGGCCCATGAGCTGCTCGCCCGCCGGCATCCCGTCGTCGATCACGCCGGCCAGGGGGTGATCCCCCAGCAGCCGAATCAGATCAATCAGCGACTTCCCATGCCCTCCGCCGCC
>JBFJVD010000070.1:0-12409 GCA_041624375.1 Anaerolineales bacterium | reverse complement strand
TGTCGACGCCGATCACCCGCTCCTCCTCGACCAGCCGGCCGACCAGCCCGGCAGCCAGCGCTCCGCCGGCGGGGCCGGAGTTGACCATCTGCACGGCGCGCGCCTTGGCCGCCTGCGCCGACATCGAACCTCCCGAAGCCTGCATGATGCGCAGGTCGGTCTTTCCGTAACGTTCCTGCAGGCGGACCAGCAGGCTGTCGATGTAGTTGGCGGTGATCGGCAGCAGGTAGGCGTTCAAGACGGTCGTCGACGTGCGCTCAAACTCGCGGAACTCGGGGGCGATCTCCGAGGAAATCGTGATCGGCGTGCCGGGCAGGATCTCTTCGCAAATCTCGCGCACCCGCCGTTCGTGGGCAGGGTTGCGGAACGCGAAGAGGAGGCAGATGGCGGCGCTCTCAACGTCTTCCGCCCGCAGCTTTTCGGCTGCGCGCAGCGCCGAAGCTTCATCAAGCTCATGAACGACCTGCCCGTCGGCGCCGATTCGTTCCGCCACTTCGAGGCGCAGGTAGCGCGGCACGAGCGGCTCCGGCAGATCGACGTTCATGTCGTACAGCCCGCCATCGGGTCGCTCGATGCGGGCGATCTCCAGCACATCGCGGAAGCCGTCGGTGGTGATCAGCCCCACCTTCGCGCCACTGCGTTCGATCAGCGCGTTCGTGCCGATCGTTGTGCCGTGCGCGATGTAGTCGACGGCATCCATCGGGACCCCGGCCATCGCCAGGATGCGCTCGATGCCGCGCAAAACGCCCTCGGCCAGGTCACTTGGGGTGGTCAGTTCCTTGGTGGAGAAGATGCGGTTCTTCGCATCATCGATCAGGACAAGGTCGGTGAAGGTTCCACCCACATCAATGCCCAGTCTCACCGTGTGCTCCCTTCACCCGTCCGGGCTGCCGCTTGCCGGCCGCCTACAGGCTGACCGGCTCACGGAATACGCCGAACGACTCTTTCAAGACGGCCGTCATCTCGCCGAGCGTGGCGTAGGCTCGTACGGCTTCAAGCGTCGCCGGCATCAGGTTGCCGCCTTCATTGGCCACGCGGCCCAGTTCAGCCAACGCGGTCGAGACGCGCGCCCCGTCCCGGCTGGCGCTGATCTGCGCCGTCCGGCGGATCGATTGCTCGGCGTGCTCGGGATGGTACGAGTGGAGTTCGACCTCGCGCGCGTCTTCCTCCTCGCGGTAACGGTTCACCCCCACCTTGGGAATGCTGCCGTCCTGAATCCCCTGCTCATAACGCAAAGCCTGGTGGGCCACCTCGTGCTGCACGAGTCCATCGCGGACGGCGCGCTCGATGCCGCCCCACTCGTCGTCCACCCGCCGCATCTCGGCCACGATCCGCCGTTCGATCTCGTTCGTCAACCACTCCACGTAATAGGACCCGCCAAGCGGATCGACGGTATCGCCAACGCCCATCTCCTCCACCAGGATCTGCATGGTTCGCAGCGAGATCAGAGCCGCTTTTTCGGTGGGGATGGTGTAGGCCTCGTCGTAGGAACACAACGCCATCGTCTGCGTGCCGGAGAGCGCGGAGATCAACGCGTAGTAGGCGCCGCGCACAATGTTGTTTTCCGGCTGCTCGATCGTGAGGCCGCCCCCGCCGCCGCCGGCGATCATCTTCAGCTGCTGGGTGCGCGGATCTTGTGCGCCGAACTCGTCCCGCAGGATTCGGGCCCACAGCCGGCGAGCTGCGCGGAATTTGGCGACCTGTTCGAACAGGTTGCCGTAGATATCGAAATTGAATGAGAGCCGGCCGGCAAACTCGTCCACCTGCAGTCCCCGTGCCAGGCCGAGCTGGAGGTAGGCGCGGGCGATGGCGAACGCGTAGGCGATCTCCTGCACCGGGTCGGCTCCGGATTCGCGGATGTGGTAGCCGCAGACCGAAACAGGGTAGTAATTCGGCACCTGGCGGGCGCAGAACTCGATCGTGTCGCCGATCAGGCGCATCCCATGCTCGACCGGGAACACCCAGGCGCCGCGGCCGATGTACTCCTTAAGAATGTCGTTCTGCGCCGTCCCGCGCAGGCGTTCCAGCGGCACGCCCTGTTTCTCGGCGACCACGAAGTACATCGCCATGATCGGCGCCGCCAGCGCGTTGACGGTGAGGGAAACGCTGATGCGATCGATGGCGATCCCTTCGAAGGCCAGCTCCATGTCGGCCAGCGAATCGACCGCCATGCCGACCCGGCCTACCTCCCCCTCCGCAAGTGGATCCGCCGAATCCAGCCCCATCTGAGTCGGCAGGTCGAATGCGACGTTGAGCGCGTTCTGGCCATTCTCGATCAGGAACTTGAAGCGCGCGTTGGTCTCTTCCGGCGTCCCGAAGCCGGCGTACTGCCGCATGGTGAACGGCCGCTTGCGGTACATCAGCGGGTGGATGCCGCGCGTGAAGGGATAGGCGCCCGGTTCACCCAGCTCGCGGGCCGGGTCGAACCCGGCCAGGTCCTCCGCCCCATAGACGGGCTTCACGGAGATGCCCGATTCCAGCTTCAGATCTTGCGTCTGATCACTCATGCGTTGTCTCCGCACGCTCAGGGGCCGTCGCTCCGGACTCCAGGCCCTGATCCCGAAGGTAGGCGACGATCGCTTCGAAGGTGCTGCCTGTGGGAAAGACCTTGTCCACACCCAGCGCCTCAAGTGCCGGGATGTCGCGGGCAGGGATGTGACCGCCAAACAGGATCAACCGGTCATCCGCTCCCTCCGCGCGCAGCAGCGCCATCAATTTGCGGGCGATCGGTAGGTGGGCACCAGAGAGCACCGAGAGCCCAATGACGGCCACATCCTCCTGGATGGCGGCTTCGACGATCGACTCGACGGTTTGATGCAGGCCGGTGTAGATCACCTCGAATCCGGCCTGACGCAGCGCGAGCGCCACCACCTTCGCGCCGCGGTCGTGCCCATCCAACCCGGGTTTGGCGATCAGCACGCGCATCGGCGCCACGGTATCCGCCATCATGATGAACCTCGATCTTTCCTGTTGCTGTCGTCGAGCCGCATCAAACCCGAGACTCCTTTTGGATCCAGCCAGCACCTACCAGGAGGGCGGGATCGCGTCCCCAATCTTTCCCTATTTCTTCCTGGCGACCCCGAGTTCACGAGCGATGACGGTGCGCAGGATCTCCGATGTTCCGCCGCCGTAGAGCAGGAAGCGCGCATCGCGGAAGTACCGCTGCGCGTCGTACTCCATCGCGAACCCGTAGCTGCCGAAGATGCGCGTGCATTCATCGGCGATGCCGGTCGCCGTTTCCGTGGCGAACAGCTTGGCCATGGAGGAAAAGCCCACGTCGTTCTTCCCCTGCATCACCTGCCATGCCGAGCGGTAGACGAGCCCGCGCGCCGCTTCCAGCTCCGTGGCCATATCGGCCAGCTTGTGGGCCACAGCCTGAAAGGCGCCGATAGGCCGGCCAAACTGCACGCGCTCGTCGCTGTAACGCAGGGAGGCCTCCAGCGCGGCCCTTCCCAGGCCGAGCGCCAGCGCGCCGGTCATTGTGCGAATCTCGCCCAGCAGGGCACCCAGGTTCTGGAACCCGGTCCCTCGCTCGCCGAGCAGGTTCTCCGCTGGAACGCGGACATCGTCGAGGATCACTTCGCTCGTTTCGGAGGCGCGCACCCCGAGCTTGTCGATGCGGCGCCCCACCTTGACGCCAGGCATGCTGCGCTCGACCAGAAACAGGTCGATGCCTTTGAAGCCACCTTCCGGGTCGGTCTTGGCCGCCACCGTGAAGAAATCGGCGCGGGTGGCCGACGTGATCCAGGTCTTGCGGCCCCGGATCAGCCATCCCTCGTCGTATGGTTCGGCATGGGTGGTGATCCCGCCCAGATCGGAGCCAAAATCCGGCTCGGTCATTGCGATCGTGCCGATCTTCTCCCCCTTGATGGCGGGCGCAAGCAGACGCTCGCGGTGCTCATCCGTCCCGAAGCGGAAGATGAAATCCGTTCCCATCAGCGCCTGCATCGAAACGATGGCCGCCAGCGAGAGCGATCCGCGCGCCAGCTCCTCGGCCATCAGGCAGAAGCTCAGGAAGTCGGCGCCCATACCGCCGACACCTTCCGGGTAGCGCAGGCCGAGATAGCCGTTCTCCGCGCAACGCTGGAAGAGATCCTGCGGGAACTCGCCGCGCTCGTCGACCTCGCGCGCCGCCGGGATCACCTCGTCTTCAACGAAGCGCCGCACCGACTCTTGAAAGAGCCGCTGCTCCTCGCTCAGGGAAAAATCCATCACCCTCCTGCCCCCAACTCAGCCGGCGATGCTGTACTCGTACCGGCCGCGCACCAGATCACCTTCGGCATAACGAGCCAGCCTGAAGATGTTCCGCTCCAGGCCAGGCGTAGCCACCCCCAGCACCATGTCTGCGACCATGCGTCCTACCGCCGGGCCCAACTTGAAGCCGTGCCCGCTGAAACCCGCACAGACAAAGAACCCGCTGCCTGCCGGCGCCTCGTCGATCACGGGATGCCAATCCGGCGTCACCGCGTAGCCCGAGGCGTATCCACCGGCGACCTCGCTGTTCAGCATGGCTGGATAGCGGTGCACAAGGCGCTCGCCGACATCGAGCACGAACGGCTGCTCGACATGCGTGTCGAAAGCGTCCGGATCGATGACATCCTCGGCCTCCGCCGGGTCGACCCGGCCGACAAGGGTGAGCGCGCCGGTTTCGGAGCGCCAGTAGACGGCCTGGGTGAAATCGAGCACCACCGGGTGCGCCCTTTCGTGCCCCGCCGGCCGCCGGAAGAACGCCACCTGCACGCGGCACGGCGTGATCGGCACCTCGATACCGGCCATCGCCGCCACCCGCGCGCCCCACAGGCCGGCGCAGTTGACGACGACCGGCGAATCGAACCGCTGATCCGCCGTGTCCACCCCGGTTACCGCGCCGCCGGCGAAGCGGACGCCGGTCACCTCCGTGTCGAGGTGGATCGTCGCACCCTGTCGCTTGGCGGCGTCCGCATAGCTCCGCAACGTCAGATTTGGGTCGGCGTAGCCGGACTCCGGCTCGAAGGCGGCGGCCTGCAGGTCGCCAAGATCCAGCTGCGGCCACTCCTGCCGCACGGCCTCGAGATCGAGCACCTCGGTCTGGATGCCTACCGATCGCTGCAGCTCGACGTTGGCGCGCAGGCCTTCGACCTCCGCCGCCGGCGCCAGCGCCAGGAATCCGCTCGGCAGGAAGCCGGAGTCACCGCCCACCTCCTGCCCGAACTGCTGGAAGACGCGCAGGCTGTACAGCGCCATGCGCGCCGTGACCTCGTTGGAGTAGTGCTGGCGAATGATCGCCGATGACTGGCCGGTTGAACCCGCCCCAAGATCGGCCTTCTCGAGCAGCCCCACCTTCAGCCCGGCTTTGGCCAGCTCATAGGCCGAGGCGCAGCCCATGATCCCTCCGCCAATCACCAGAGCGTCGTAGGTCGGATTCATGTCTCTTGCTCACCTTCTGCCACCGGGGGTGCCACGCCGATCTCGGCAAGCACCGCCTGGGTGTGCTCACCGAGGCGCGGTGGGAAGCCCATGCGCATACCGCTGCGCCGAAGACTCTGCGGCACAACGGGCGGCGGCGGGATGGCGATCTCGACGCCGGACTGCGGATCGCGCGCCCGCACCAGCTCACCAGCGATCAAAGGATCCTCGGCCAGGTCCTGGACACGGTTCACCCGTCCGACCGGGATTCCGGCCTGCCGGAGCGCTTCGATGAGGGCTTCGGTGTCCCAGGCCTGCGCCGCATGCGCGACAGCCTGGTTCAGCTGCGCGCCGGCCTCGATCCGGCCGGCGTTGCGTTCATATGCCGGCTGGCGAAGGTTCTCAAAGGCCGGCAGCTCGGTCAGCGCCTGCCATTGGGCGTCGTTGCCGACGGCCAGGTAGACGTGGCCGTCACGGGTTGGATACACCGAGACCGGGGCGAAGAACTGGTGGGTGTTTCCCTGCCGGCGGATCGGCTCATCCAGGCTGTGAACGAGCAAGAAAGGCGAAGACATCCAGGAGACCGCGGATTGGAACATGGAGAGGTCGATGCGGGAGCCGGCGCCGGTGGCCGCCCGCCGGTAGAGCGCCTTCATCACCTGGCCATAGGCATGTTCGCCCGCGCCCAGGTCCACCATCGGCAGGCCGAAGACCATCGGCGGACCGTCCGGCTCCCCCGTCAGATCCATGAAGCCAGCGCGCGCCTGCAGGATCGGATCATAGGCCGCCTCGTCGTGGTCGGGCCCAAAACCCGTGATCCCCACCCAGATCAGGTCGGGCTTCCGCGCGGCCAGAGTCTCGTAGTCGATTCCCAGGCGGCGGTAGGAGCCCGGACGCTGGTTGGTGGCGAAAATGTCCACCGGCAGCTCGACGATCAGACGCTGGAGCGTCCGGCGTCCTTCGGGGTTCGCCAGATCGAGCGAGATCGACTGTTTGCCCAGGTTGTGCGGCAGGAAGTAGGCGTTCATGCCCGCCTCGCGCTGCCCCGGAGCGCCCGCACATGGCAGGACTTCTGGCCCGACCCAACGGTTGGGGTCGCCGCGCGGCGGCCGCTCGACGCGGATCACCCGCATGCCATCCTGGGCCAGCCGTAGCGTGAGGAACGGCAGGGTGGTGGCCTGCTCGATGGAAAGCACCGTGAGTGATTCAAACAGCGGCATCCCACTAGGCTCCGTCATCTGCGCCATGCGCCGGACGCTTCTCCGCCAGGTGGATCAGCACCCCGAAGGCGTCCCGCGGATGGACAAACGCCTCCCGCCAGACCTGGCCTTCGAAGGTCACGCCCGGCGCGTACGTGTGGCGGTAGGCGATGCGGCCCCCACGGGCCTCGAGCTCCGCGAGGGCGGCGTCCAGATCATCGACCTCGAAAGTGATGTGATGGACCCCGGGTCCGCCATGGGCTTTCAGGAACTTGGCCACCGGGCTATCCGGCCGGACCGCTTGCAGGAGTTCCATGCGGCTCTCACCGACCGAGAATGGCCGGTAGCGGATGCCCATGTCTTCGATCAACTCTTCCGCCTCGAAGCGGGCGTCAAACCAGGTCTCGAAGAAGGCCTGCGCCGCTTCAAGGTCCGGAACGGCCAGCGCGATACGCTCGATCCGTTTCACAAACGACATGTACCGACCGCCGATCTACTCCCCTGCAACCGCCTCGATAAGTAAGGTGCGGATCGCACCCAGGAACTCGTTATTCTGCTGATGAGTCCCCACGCTGACACGAACGGCGTCCGGCATGCCGAACGCGCCCATTGGACGCACGATGTAGCCGAGCTGCAGGAGGCTCTCGGCAAAGACCTCGCCGCCGCCCGGCACCTCCATCAGCAGCAGGAAGTTGGCCTGGCTTGGCAATACCTGAACCCCGAGATCAGCCAGCGCACGATAGAGCTCGTTTCGCTCCTGAATCACAAGCTCCCGGCTGCGTTCCCGGAACGCCGCGTCCTGCAGACCAGCCGTGGCCGCCTGCATCACCGGCGCGCCCGTGTTGAACGGTGGGCGGGCATGCCGCAGATAGTCCACCCATTCGGGCTGCGCGATCCCATATCCAATGCGCAGATTCGCCAGTCCGGCGGTCTTCGAGAAGCTGCGCACGGAAATCAGGTTGGGGAATTCCCGGACCAGCGCTGCAGCGTTTACCGCCTGGGGGCTTTCGACGAAATCGAAGTAGGACTCATCGATCACCACGATCACGTGCTCGGGCAACCGGCCGAGGAAGCGGCGTACTTCTTCGTCGGTCAGGATCAATCCAGTTGGATTGTTGGGTGAGCAGAGCCAGATGATCCGAGTCTCTTCGCCCACCTGCCTCGCCATGGCATCCAGGTCCAGGTCCCAGGTGGGCGTGGGCTCAGCCAGGATGGATTCACCGCCGAACATCAGGGTCAGGATCCGGTACATGGGAAACGACAGGCGCCCCATGATGGCCTCGCCGCCGTCGAAGATGAAGCATTGGGCGATGAGTCGGAGCACATCCGTAGCGCCGTTGCCGATCAGGAAATGATGTTCATCCAATCCACTGCCGTGGAACGCGGCCAGCTGGAAACAGAGATCGCGTTCAGCCCCGGCTGGATAGAGATGGGCATCGGCCAGCGCCCGCTGCATGGCGATCAACGCCAGCGGACTGGCACCCAGTGGGTTTTCGTTCGAAGCCATCTTCTGTGCGTGCCGGACCCCCGAACGTTCCGCCGCTTCCCGGGAAGACTTGCCGGCAACGTAGAGCGGCACTTGCAACAGGGCGGGGTTCTTGCGCGGCCGGCTCATCGCGGGGCCTTCCCGGCCGCCCGCAACGCCGCCAGGACGCGCTCCGGCGTCAGCGGGAGCCGCGTCATCCGGACGCCGACAGCGTCGAAGACCGCATTTGCCACTGCGGCCGCGGTCGGGGTGCCACCCATCTCACCCACTCCTTTGGCACCGAACGGTCCGCCGGGATCCGCCGTCTCGACGATGATGGTCGTCATCTCCGGCATATCGGCGGCGGTGAAGAGGCGGTAGTCGAGCAGGTTCGGGTTGAGCACCCGGCCCTGCTCCACCAGCAATTCTTCGGTGAGGGCGTAGCCGAGGCCCATTTGGGCCCCGCCTTCGATCTGCCCTTCGACGGCCATCGGGTTAATGGCCCGGCCGACGTCGTTGGCGCACACCAGCCGCAGGACAGTCACCTTTCCCGTTTCCAGGTCGACTTCAACCTCGGCCATCTGCGCACCGAAACCATAGGCGGCCGAAATATTGCCCTTGTAGGTCTCCTTATCAACCAGCTCCGTCGGCGGGTCGTACCAACCTTCGCCGGTGACAACGGTTCCTCCGCTTCGGAAGTGCCGGCGCCGCACCGCCTTGGCCAGGGAGACCGACCGGGAGGGGTCGTCGCGCACGGTGATCCTCCCGCCGCGCGCTTCGAGGGCTTCCGCAGGCGCCTTCAGCAATTCGGCGGCTGTCTCAAGAATCTGGTTCAACGCATCGAGCGCCGCCTCCCGGGCTGCGTTGCCGGCGATGAAGGTCGTCCGGCTGGCGTGAACGCCCACATCCCAGGGCTTGATATCGGTGTCATCGTTGACCACCGATACGCTCTCGAGCGGGACGCCCAATGTTTCGGCGGTGATCTGCGCCAGGATCGTTTCCGAGCCCTGCCCGATCTCGGACGACCCGGTGATGAGGGTCACATGCCCGAAATCGTCGACCTTCACCGTTGCGCCGCAGCCGTCGCTGCGGTAGATGCGCGCGCCGCCGCCCACGTTCAGTGTGGAGGCGAAGCCGACGCCGCGCGCCTTCGCCGGCGCATAGGGGTCGGCGGTGGCCTCCGTCTGCTGCTTCGAGCCGCGGTCCGCGTGGGCCGCCACTGAACGCAGGCATTCCTCCAGCCCACAGCTCGTGATGACCAGGCCCTGCGGTGTGGTAGTGTTCGGCTGGTTGGCGTTCTGGATTCGGAACCCGACCGGGTCCATCGCCAATTCCTCGGCCAGCCGATCCATCACCGTTTCAACGAAAAAGGTCGACTGCGGGTTGCCGTAGCCGCGCATCGCGCCGGTGATCGGGTTGTTGGTGTAGATGCAGTCTGCCTGGAAGCGGACGTGCGGCACCTGGTAGAGGGACGCGGTCGTTTCCATCATGACCAGGGGGGTCACGGATCCCCAGGAGACATAGGCCCCGATGTCGAGGCGCGCCGCCACGCTGCGGAAGGTGAGGCTCCCGTCCCGCCGGGCCCCGGCGCGCACGCTCACTTTGGCCGGCTGGCGCGCGGGGGTTGCCAGGAACTCCTCGCTCCGGGAAAACACCAGCCGCACCGGCGCGCCCGACTTGCGCGCCATCAGCGCAGCGATGGGCTCAAAGGGATAGATGTCCAGCCCGCGGCCAAAGGCTCCGCCAATCGCCGTTTGAACAACGCGGATCTGGCTCCCGTCGAGGCCAAGTGCCTCCGACAGATCCTTCTGAAGCAGAAATGGAATCTGGGTGGTGCTCCAAAGCGTCAGGCGCCCGCGCGGGTCGAACTGGGCGACGACGACGCTTGTTTCCAGACATGCATGGGATACATAAGGCAATTCGAATTCGGCTTCGACCACAACCTCGGAGGCCTGCTCGCCAGAGTCGGGATCGCCGTGTTCATAGCTGTAGCGCTGGAAGAGGTTGCTGTCGCGCTCCGCGTGGATGAGGGGGGCCCCCTCGGCCATCGCCTCGTCCACAGAAAAGACCGGCGTGAGCGGTTCGTACTCGACCTCGATGAGTCCGATGGCTTCCTTGGCCACATCGGGATGGACGGCGACCACGCCGGCGATTTCGTCCCGCAGGCTGCGAGCGACCTCACCCTTGAACGGCGTGTTGTCCTTGCCATAGCCGAAGCGAGCGTCCGGGTTGTCGGCGGCCGTGAGAACGCAGACCACACCAGGAAGACGCTCGGCGGCTGATGTGTCCACATGCAGGATGCGCGCATGCGGAAGGCGAGAGTAAAGGATGCGGCCGTGGAGCATGCCCGGCAGGCGCAGGTCGTGCCCGTAGCGCGCCTGCCCGCTCGCCTTTTCCGGGGCGTCGAGCTTGGGGATGCGCTGGCCGATCAAGGACGGTCCCGGTGTGCTCACGATGAGTCTTCCGTCAGGCTCAGCACGGCCTCGACGATCTTGACATAGCCCGTGCAGCGGCACAGGTTTCCAGCCAACGCGCTGCGCACCTCCGCTTCCGTGGCGCTAGGGTTCTCCTGGAGCAGCGCGACCGCGCTCATCACCACCCCTGGGGTGCAGAATCCGCACTGGATGCCGCCGTGTTCGACCAGTCGCTCCTGCACGGGATGCAGCCGACCCTGCTGCGAAAGACCTTCCACCGTCAGCACGGAAGCGCCATCATATTGGGCCGCCAGGGCCAGGCAGGCCGTCACCGGCTGTCCATCCAGATGGACGGTGCAGGCACCGCAGTCCCCCGCGTCGCAGCCTCGGTGCGCGCCCATCAGCCCCAGCTCATTACGCAGCACATCGAGCAGTGAATGGTGCGTCTCCACATACAGCTCGTGGGGTTGGCCATTGACCGTCAACGATAGAGGACGTTTCATGATTGCCCTTTCCCATCAAGCGCCTCGAGCAGCGCACGGCGCGTGAGCACGCTCACGATGTGGCGGCGATAGGCGGCCCCACCACGCAGGTCATCGATCGGCCGACTCTCTTCCGCCGCCAGCTTTGCCGCCTCATCGACCGCCTCGGCGGTTGGCTGGCGATCCTGAAGCGCGGCTTCGGCCTTGCGCGCCCGCAAGGGAACCGGCGCCACCGCGCCCAGCGCGATGTGCGCCTCGCTGATCCGACCGTCGATCTGCGTCACCCAGGCGGCCACACCCACCACGGCGATATCCATGTACACGCGCGGTGTGTGGCGCAGGTACGTGCACTTTCCCGACGGCGGCGGCAAGCGAATCTCTTTGAGCAGGTCCTGTGGCTCAACGACTGTCTCCCCTGGTCCAACGAAGAATTGTTCAAGGTCCATCCATTGCGCACCGTCGAGCCGGGTGACACACACACGCGCGCCGAGCGCCAGCAGCGGCGGCGCCAGATCGGCCGAAGGCGCGCCGTTGCACAGGTTGCCGCCGACGGTGGCCAGGCTGCGGACCTGTTCGCTCGCCATGTAAGAGGCCGTCCGTGCCAGCACGGGGTAGTGTTCGCGGACGATCGGGGAGCGGGTGAGTTCTTTGAGTGACGTGAGCGCGCCGATGCGCAGCCCTTCGCGAGAGTGAAACTCGATCCCGCGCAGTTCGCCCAAGCCAAGCAGGCTGATCACCACCTGCGGCTGAAGGTCCCCCTCCCGCATCTGCAGCAGCAGATCGGTGCCGCCTGCGATGACCTTGGCCGAACCGCCATGCTGTGAGAGAACGAACAGCGCTTCATTCAGCGTTTCGGGCGCCAGGAAGTCGAAGGATTTCATTCGACGGCTCCAGACGGCGCCGGTTCTTCGCCCTGCGCCGCTTTGGCCGCCTGCAGCCCCGTCTCCAGCGCCGCGCGATTGACGTCCAGATTGCGCGGCGCCAGATCGCCGAGCGCTTCCAGCAGCGACTCGATCCGGACCGGCAGGGCGCCATCGGCAGCGGCAAAGGCCAGCAGGATCACGTTCGCCACCGCGGCATGGCCAAGCTGGGCCGCAAGCGTGGCGGCTGGGACGGACTGCAGTCGGATCCCGCGCTGGAGCAGGGCGTTGCGCACCGGATCAGGCACCGGGAGATCGTCGCTCAGGTAAGCGCGCCCTCCAGCGGCCAGATACGTCAGGTTGCGCAGTCCCTCCGTCGCATCAAACGCCAGGAGCAGGTCGGCCGTCCCGGGGCGGATCAACGGTGCGAGCGAGCCGCCCAGCTTCAGGTGGGAGGTCACCGAACCGCCGCGCTGGCTCATCCCGTGAGTTTCCGAGGCGAGCACGTCTTTACCCTCGACGGTTGCCGCCCGCGCCAGCAGTCGGGTGGCGAAGACGACCCCCTGCCCGCCCACCCCGGTGAGGATGATCTTCGTCCCCTCTG
>JBFJVD010000069.1:0-12468 GCA_041624375.1 Anaerolineales bacterium | reverse complement strand
GGCGCCGTTGCTATTAAAAAGGGGGAAGGAGACCCCAAGTAGCTTGCCTTCGATCCCGTTTCCGGCCGCTTACTTACCCCGGTTCCGAAGAACTAGGGGACCCTACGCTGGTTCCCGCTCGGTCCGGCCGGCGGCTGGACCGCTCGCTTGCTGGTTTCCCCGATCCGGAGATCTTTTCACCAGCTTGCGGGACCTCTGATTAAGATGTTCCGCTTACCAGCTTCGGTGCTTTTTCGGCGGCTTTCCCCGGAGCCGATGTGGGCTTCCAGGAGCCTCCCTCCGTGCAAGCATCCTATCAGGAATCAGAAAGACGAGTCAACTACGGACTCCTTAAATTTTCATGCTGGAGTCTTAAAGAATCGGTGTTTGACGGATGTTTCGTCTCAGGAATCGGGAAGATTCCTTTGCATGAGGTACTGCCGACGGTAGCGGATCACCCCGAGCAAGAGCAGGAACTGGACGCCCGCGGTGAGGATGGTGCTGAACTGGTCGAAGTAGAAGACGATCAAGTTGACGGTCGTCAGCGCGAGGAGCAAGCTCAGGTAGCCGAGCGCGACGCCGAACTGCTCGCGCCCGAGCAGCATAAGCACACCCGCCAACACCAGCAGCGTACCCACCGAGCCCTCCAACGCCAACCGCGCCGCGTACCAGTTCAAGCCGCGCACACTGGTGACCTGGCCGCGCTGGAACAGATCGAGGAACAGTTCTTCGAGCGACTCCGGCGCTGGCAGCGCCAGCACGAGCCGGGTTAGACCGATCGCCGCCAGCACGCCCAGTCCGAGCAAGCCGCCGATCAGGATCGCTCTAAAGCGCGTGCGGGGAAACCAGCGGACTTCCACGGCCTCCAGCCAGGCCAGGAAACGCTCGACCGGGTC
This sequence comes from Anaerolineales bacterium, assembly GCA_041624375.1. GTDB lineage: Bacteria > Chloroflexota > Anaerolineae > Anaerolineales > E44-bin32 > JBFJVD01. Next base: position 11,593 of record JBFJVD010000069.1, on the reverse strand, counting down.
CTGCCGATCGGGGACAAGCTGGAGCTGGTCATGGTTGAGCACGTCTATCAGGCGTTCGGCCAGGCGGGCGAACACGGGGTGATCGGTCTGGCTCCGCACGTACTCCAGCCGGGCCTGGAGCTCGGCCTGCTCGCGCGCATCAAGGTCGTGCTCCAGCAGCTCTTCAAGCGCTTCGAACGCCCGGTAGAGTTCGGTGCGCGCCGAACGCGTCGGCGGGCGCCGGATTTGCATGTAGAGCATCACCGTAAGCAGGAAGAACACGTAGATGATCGGGGCGGCCGCCGGAAAGAAGTAATCGTTGGTCTGGGTGATGAATTTGCCGACCTCGTCGATGAACAGGCCGACGCCGATGCCTGCTAGGCCGGCGCCGGCTGTGTACACCCAGCGATTGGCGAACAGCAGCGGCAGGAGGGCGGCGGCAAAGAGGAGCAATCCGCCCCAGAGGACATGGGCAATGTGCAGCGTGCTGGTGCCCAGCTGTGGGTAGCCGGTGAGTTCGAGGAACAGGCGGGTCACACCCACCGAGGCACCGAACGCGAGCAGCGTGATGAGCAGGTAATCATCGGCGCCCTCCCGCTTCACCGGCTGCCGGATACGACTCACGAGGCGCTTCATCGCCGGCCGGCCTTTCCGCGGGCCGCGGGCCCGCGCTTGACTTCGCCCAGCAGGTGGCTCACGGCACCACACCGCCTTCGAGGCGCACCTGCTCGCCGAGCTCGCTCGTGCGCAACTGGTAGCGCGCTTCGCCGACCTGGAGCTCGACTCGCCACCCCGGCGTGATCACTGCCAGGCAGGCTTCATCCGGCTGCCCCAACCCCAGGCAGCCATCAGGCCATTCGACGACCTCGAAGCTGACCACAACGATCCGCCCCGGCTCGAGGTCGAGCTCTTCCGCCAGCGTACTGATGGCCTGTGAAACCGCCGGCGGGTAGGGCTCGTCGACACTGGGCGCGGGCATGTTCAGCGGATCGCCCATCAGACCATTCAGCACCAGGATGAGTCCGCCGTCTGTGCCAGGGTACACCACGATCAGCTGGCCGACGGCCCAAATGATGGGGCGGTCGGGCCATACGACCGGTTCTCCGTCGAAGGCCAACCCATCAGGAGAGAAGCGCTCGGCGTCTGCACGGCGCTCGGCGTCCAGCGGATACTCAAAGATCAGGAGCTGGGCGTCTCCGACCGCTAGCTGTGCCGGCGGAACGGACAGGGGGTAAGTACCCTCCGCCTCCCCCACCGACACGCGCAGGCCGGCGCGCTCGAGCTCCGCCTCCAGATCCGCCACTGTCTCGATCTCCGGCAGGGTGAACGCGAAGGTCGGGGTCGGGCTCGGCGTGGCCGGACCGCAGGCCCAGAGAGCCAGCGTCAACCCCAAGCAGGCCACCAGGCGGCGCGTGTGCCGATTCGAACGCGCATGCGATCGGGTCGACTGGTACTCAGCTCGCATCAACCTGCACATAGCTGTTCACGAGTTCTCGAGCCACCGGCGAGACTTCCAGCCAGAAACGCTTGTTTTCAGGGTCCCCGGGTACGAAGAGATGGTCGTATTTCACCCGATCTTCGCCGCGCGGGATTCGCTCCACCGCGCGAACCGCAAACTCGCGAAGCTGGCGAGCATTGGTGAGCTTCGCATTGAGCGCCACGTAGTAGAGCCCCAGCTTCTCCACAGCACGGATCGTTCGTCCGGATTGCAGACCGGCGGCGACGAACTGGCTCAGCACCACGAGCACCCGATCGCCAAATGCGAGCGGCGGAATGACAAATTGATTCTGAACGGGGATCCTGCTCAGCACATCAGCGCCTTTGGGCCGTCGGCCGATCCCCTCCTTCATCGCCTCCAGGCTCGAGCCCCCGCTGCCCGCGAGGACGAAGATCGCGCTCGGCTGGCGTTCAAGCGCTTGATCAAGAAATGAGAGCAGGACCTCATAGGGCCAGCCGGCATCGGGTTTCGCATCGGCCTCATCAATCAGACACAGCGTCGGTTGGTCCTTGTCAAGCGCCGCCTCAAGTGCGGTGCGAAATGAAGCCTTATCTTGTTTGGCGAGATTGACTTCAAGGTACTGGCACCGGTCACCCAAGTCTCGCGCGATCTGTTGCATGAAGTAGGTCTTGCCGCTCCCTGGAGCCGCCCAGATCAAGTAATTCTTGCGCTGATGGCTGCCGGTTTCCAGATCCGTGATCATGCTTTGCCGGGCATCCTTCAGCGCGTTGATCACAGACTCCCCATATCGAGTGTAATCCCCGACCACCCGGTAGCGGGAGAGCCTCACCTCCTGCAGCGCAGCAATCATCGGATACTGCCAGAAGGGGCTGGCCTTCCCCACAATCTTGAGCGCAGCATGGTATTGCTCGACATACTCCGGTCCGCGGTGAAGGTAATCCGGTGCCAGCCGCTCGCGAAACAAAGGACCGCTGAACACTTCGACCCACTCACGAACCGGCAGGATGTAATCTTCGGCCAATTGGTAGTAGAGCGGCCACCTGCGAACATGCTCTTCCGACCGGAAGAGATTCATCCGGCTTCAGTTGAACGCCGCCGATCCCTCCCGCCAGGTCCCGAAAGGAGACACCATGTAAGCCACGGCTTCAGGTGGATCCACCTTGAGCAGCTCTTCATCTCGCATCTCCACGCGGACCGGCTCGCCGCAATCCAGGCAGGCCGCCTCAATCTCAACCAGTTTGCCCGGGAAGAGCCAGCGCACGGCCAGCGACTCCATCCCTCAAAGCCCATACCATTTCTGCTCCCCATCGACAGCGATCCGATTGTGGGTCGGCAGGCTGGAGAATGGACCCCAGGACTCAATGTAATCGGTGTCGTACGCCAGCCAGCAGGTTGCGGCAGGCGCAGCCTCAGCGGCTTCGCGCTGGATCTGCCGCGCCCGATCCACGTCGACCTGGAGCTTGTCGGCCAGCTCGGTGTAATGGGGCGCCCGTCCCGTTTCGATGAAATGCTGCAGGATGACGGTATATGCCTTCTGCAAATGATCGGTTGCGGGCATTGTCGCGGACTCCTCCATCTTTCCTTGCACCTGTCAAGGCACGTTTTCACCGTGAGGGCGGTAAGAAGATGAGGTAGTAGTGATCCCTCAAAGCCCAAAGCAAGGTCGGCAGCTGACTAAGCAGACTCCGTTCCAGAAGATTGTACGAAATGATACGCAATCACCAAGACCCATACATACCAGATGGCAAATCCGATGCGCTGACCCAGCCCTAACGGAACGGACAGACCAAAATTGGGCCCCAGGACACCGGCGATGAACGCGGTCAAAAAGAGAAACCCTGTGACGAGAGTGTACCGGCGCAAAGACGGATTGACGGTCGTGCCGAACGCCCAATAGACAGCAAAGGGCACGAACAGCATCACGACAACCCCAGGAAAGCCGAAGAGCAGGTGGAGCTGATTCCCCACTGCGCCCGGCACCTCGGGGTCGAAGGCGAACACACCCTCCCCAATCCGGCCGATGCTGTGCACCCATACGAGGACCATCGCCAGATAAGATGCAAATCCGGCGGTCCGGCTCGCCAGGTAAACCGCCCAACCGAACGCCAGCATCGATACGCCAAGCAGGATGAAGGCCGCGCGTGAAACGAATGCGAATGGAGCCCCCCGCATGCCGAGGGTGCTGAGTGCGTACAGAACGTGACTGTAATCCTCGAGAAGTAGGCCATGTATCATGGTGATCGCCCAGAAGAGAACCACGCCGACAATGGCAGCGAAGCTTAGCTGGCGCAGGGCTGGATTGCCCGGCAGTGCCTGGGAATTCATCTCACATCCCAACGAAAGCAGCGTGTTCGGGGCAAAGTTCGAAACGGATCAAGTCTTCCTGCGTTCGGCGATCGTGGACACCACATGGGCCGCGTCGTCGCCGACGCCGGCGAGCAGCCCGGACTTAATGGTGTGCAAGAAGGGTAGCCCCACGAAGTACAGCCCTGGAAACTCGCTGACCCCGCGCTGCTGAACTGGGAAACCATCTTCATCAAAGACAGGAAGCTTCACCAGGCTGAAATCAAAGCTGTAACCCGTGGCCCAGATCACGCTCTGGATGCCGGCGGCTTCCAGATCCAGTTCGAGGATCTCATCCGCCTCATACCCGTCTGCCAGTTGAGGCTGCGGATCCGGTGGAAGATCCAGCCCTTGGCTCTCGATGTACCTGTCAACCAGCTTCACAAAATCGGCTTCGATGTTGTCCGCCTTCGCCAGATTCTCCTTCAAGTCGGGGACTAATGCGATCCGCCGGCCCTGCACGTCCTGGATGTGCCCCAAGAGCACGACCCCATCCCGCGCGAACTGATGCAGGTTAATCGAATGGCCGCCATCCTTTCCCGAAGCATGCAGACTTGCACCGAACTTGGCTTTCGGTGATGGAAGTTGATCCACCGTCCTGTTCGCGATCCCGAGTTCTTCCGACCAGCGCGTGGCGTCTTTGCCACGATAGCGGCGGGGTATGCGACCTGCGCCGCTCACGGAAAGATAGACCTTGCGCCCGCTCTGGTAGAGTTCTTCAGCGATCTGGCAGCCAGATTGGGCGGAGCCCACGACAAGCACGGCGCCGTCCGGCAGCGCTTGCGGATTTCGATACTCGCTGGAATGAAGCTGGCGAATGTCCGGGGACAGGTTGCGGCTGAAAGCAGGGAGGCGTGGAGCCTGAAACATCCCGGTGGCGATGACCACATTCGCTGTACTGAATTCACCCTGATTGGTGCGCACCCGGTAGCCGGCTTCGGCAGGTTCGACCGATGTCACCTTGTACCCGAAACGAAGTGGCGGATCAAAGCCCGCGACGTAGTCCTCAATATAGGCGACCAGCTCGTCCCGGGGCATGAAGCCATCGGGCTCATCGCCTTGATACTCCGCACCCGGCAGGCGGATCATCCAGTTGGGGGTGATCAGCGTAAAGGAGTCCCACCGGCTGCGCCAGACCTCAGCCACCCGCTCCGCCTGCTCGAAGACCACATGTTCAAGGCCCCGCTGCTTGAGATGGTAGCTGACCGAGAGCCCGGCCTGGCCTCCCCCAACGACGATCGTATCTACATGCTCCGGCACATGCGGTCCTTTCTCTGATGGTGACGTCGGATCCAAGCGAACGTAGGATGATCTTGCATGCCCAGATGCACAATCGGCTATGCGGGTCAATCCGCTGTTGAATGGATGAAGTTCGAAATCTGAGTCAGCGCCGACCTGGCCTCTTCGAGAAGATCCACATACGCCTGAAAATTGTGGTTCATCGATTCCCAGACGTCAAGTTTGACATCGACACCCTGATCCGTAGCGCGCGCGTGAAAGGCGCGGATCATGTCGATCAGGATCTCCTTGCCCCCCGCCTGGATATAGATCGGCGGCAGTCCGCGCAAATCGGCATGGACTGGCGAGATGAGCGGCTCCTCCGGGCTTCTCCCATCCGTGTACCACCCGGCCCACGTTTCGGCCATCCGCTTCTGAGCCCAATCGAACCGCTCGTTGGCCTCCAGGCTCGCCCCCGAGTTGCCAACATCGGTCCACGGACAGATCGGAACGGCCGAGCCCGGCAGCGGGCGGCCCAGGTCTCGCAGTTTCAACAGCAGGGTGAGTGTCAGGTTCCCTCCGGCCGAATCGCCCATCAGTGTGATGGCGGCCGGAGCGATTCCCTCAGCGAGCAACCAGTCGTACGCCCTCAGCGCCGATTCGAGTTGCGCCGGGAAGGGATGTTCGGGAACGAGTGGATAATCCAGGGCAAACAGCGAGATGCGCGTATACTGGGCTATGCTGGCCAGGTAGCCGGCGTAAGAATCAGGGAAGTAGGCATAGCCTCCGCCGTGGAAGTAGAGGATCACCCGCTCGCGAAGGGGATCGGGTGGGCGGAACCAGACCCCTTCAGCAGGGGCGCGAACGGCTTCCCACGTGACGACGTCGAGGGCTGAGGCGTAGAACACCAGGCAGTTCAGGTATTCACGCCCATCCTCGATCTGCGCCCGGTCAAAAGCATGGTCGTTCTGCATCCACAAGAAGTGATTTGCGATCTCGAAAGATGAACCCCAACCTGCTACGCTGGGACCAGCAATCAGGCGCCGAAGCGACACCCAACCGGTGGCCCACAGCAGATGTGCAATGCTGCGCATCCGGTAGCTGAGACGGCCGGAGAGGGAAAAGGGCCTTGCATTTCGGATCTGCATTGCACCTCGAAGTTGCTGCCTGACCAGAAGAAGGAACAACCTTGACGGCTTGTGAGGAAGGATCTCGTGACCGAAGTGTACATCATTGACGCAGTGCGAACGCCGATCGGCATCGGCAAGCTGGAGCGCGGCGCGCTCTACCCGGTGGCGCCGATCGATCTGGCGGCGCTTGTGCTGCGAGCCCTCGTGCGGCGGGCGGAGATTGAGGCCGCCCAGGTCGAAGACGTGCTGCTCGGCTGTGTGACCCCCATCGGCGATCAGGGCGCCAACATCGGCCGGCTGGCGGCGCTCAAAGCCGGGTTTCCCGTCTCGGTCCCCGGGCTGCAGCTGAACCGCATGTGCGGCTCCGGGCAGCAGGCGGTCCACTTTGCCGCCCAGGCCATCCTCGCCGGGGATATGGACCTGGTGATCGCCGGCGGCATCGAAATGATGTCGCACCAGCCGATCGGCGCCGATTACCCAGAAACCTGGCCCAGCGACTTCCCTTACCGCTTGGTGCATCAGGGGGTGAGTGCCGAGATGCTCGCCGAGAAGTGGAAGCTCACCCGCAACGAACTGGACGACTTTGCCTACCAGAGTCATCTGCGCGCGGCGGCGGCGATCGGCGACGGCCGCATCGCGGACCAGATCGAGCCGGTGCCGATCCCGAACGGCTCGGGGCAGCCCGGCTGGGTGACTGAGGATGAGGGCGTCCGGCTCGAGCCCGACCGACAAAAGATGGCGGAGCTGCCGCCGGTGTTCAAGGAAGGCGGGGTGATTACCGCAGGCAACAGCAGCCAGATCAGCGACGGCGCCGCCGCGCTGTTGTTGGCCTCCGATCGGGCGCTAAGCGCCCACCGGCTGAAGCCGCGCGCCCGTCTGGCGGCGCGGGTCGTTGTCGGTTCCGACCCCGAGCTCATGCTCGAGGGGCCGATCCCGGCGACGAAAGCAGCGCTCGAGCGAACCGGGCTGCGGCTGGAGGACCTCGACGTCATCGAGATCAATGAGGCCTTTGCCTCGGTGGTCCTCGCCTGGCAGCGTGCACTGCAGCCGGACATGGAAATCGTGAACCCCGACGGCGGGGCGATCGCCCACGGCCACCCGCTCGGCGCGACCGGCGCGGTGCTCATGACCAAGTTGATCGATGAACTCGAGCGGGCCGACGGACGCTACGGGCTGCAGACGATGTGCATCGGCCATGGCATGGCGACCGCAATGGTGGTCGAGCGCCTTTGAGCAACGCTCCCTACAGACAGCAAACCCCCGCCAAGTGCGACGACTGGCGGGGGCTCTCGTTTCGACGAGCCGACGGCGGGATGGCCTACGCTGGGGCAAGCTCCGTTTGGCTGCGCCGGGCCAGGAACCACTTGGTGAGCTCGTGGACAATGGCCGGCACGGTGAGCAGCGGCAGGATGATCTCCCACTGCTGGAGCGTCAGCGGCGCGGTATCGAATATAGGCTGCAGGAACGGGATGTAGATCACCGCCACCGAGAGCACCAGCGAAAGCGCCACGGCGCCGAACATGTATGGATTGCTGAAGATCCCGATCTTGTGCAGGGGGTAGCGTTCCGAGCGCGAGGTGAACGCCCGCAGCAGCTCGGAGAGGGTGATCGTGGCGAAGGCCATCGTCTTCGCGATTTCAATGGCATCCGGGTAGAGCTGCAGGCCGACGACGTATGCGAACAGGGTCACAGCGGTCTTGGCGACGGTCTGTACGCCAATGTGGATGCGCATCAGACGGTTGATGACCGGCTCGTCCGCCGGACGGGGCGGCTGCTCCATCGTGTCAGGATCGCCCTTCTCCAGGCCGAGTGCTAGCGCGGGTGCTCCGTCAGTGGCCAGGTTAAGCCAGAGCAGCTGGATCGGCGTCAGCGGCGAGGGCAGGCCCGCCAGGATGGCCAGGAAGATCACTGCGATCTCGGCGACGTTCGAAGACAGCAGGTAGAAGACGAACTTGCGGATGTTGGCGTAGATCACCCGGCCCTGCTCGACGGCGCTGACGATGCTCACATAGTTGTCGTCGGTGAGCACCATGTCGGCCGTCTCCTTGGCCACGTCGGTGCCGGTGATGCCCATGGCAATGCCGATGTCGGAGCGCTTCAGCGCCGGCGCGTCGTTTACCCCGTCGCCGGTCATGGCCACGATGTGGCGATTCTGCTTCAGGGCATCGACGATCCGCATCTTGTGCTCGGGTGAAACGCGCGCGAAGACATCGGTCGTGAGAACCCGCTCTCTCAGGGTCTCGTCATCCATTGCGTCCAGCTCGCGACCGGTAGCCACCGCATGGCCTTCCTGCAACAGGCCGATCTGTCCGGCGATGGCGCGCGCCGTGTCCGGGTAGTCGCCCGTGATCATCACCGTGCGAATGCCGGCGCGCCGCGCCTTCTCGATGGCCGGCTTGACCTCCGGTCGCGGCGGATCGATCATCCCGATCAGCCCGATAAAGATGAGGTCCTTCTCGACGGTTTCCGGCGAGGCTTCGTCGGGCACATCGGGCTCCACCCGATAGGCAACCGCCAGAACGCGCAACGCATCCCGGGCGAGCGCCTCGTTTGCCGCCAGGATCTGCTCGCGCATCTGCGGGGTGAGAGCGACCGTTCGGTCGTCAATCGTCTGGTATTGGGTGCAGAGATCGAGGATCACATCCGGGGCGCCCTTGGTGGCCGCCACTTCCCATTCGCGCTGGCTGGCATCGTAGAACGGGCTCACATCTTCCGGCTGTGGCTCAACGATCTTGTGCACGGTGGTCATCCGCTTGCGGGCGGAGTCGAACGGGATCTCATCGATGCGCGGGTAGGCCTGCTCGAGCGGCGCCCGCCAGGCGCCCGCTTTGGCCGCCGCCACCATCAACGCCGTTTCAGTGGGATCGCCGACCAGCCGCAGCGCGTGCGGCTGGGCGCCGTCGCCGAGGTCGCCCTCCAGCTCCTCGAGCACCGCGTCGTTGTCCAGCACCGACACCCAGAGCGAGGTGGTCACCGCCGGGTAGTCCATGAGATCGATCGGATTGCCGTCGATCAGGAACTTGCCTTCCGGCGCCTGACTCGGACCGGTGACCTCCACCAGCACGCCGTCGACCCAGATGCGGGTCACCGTCATCTGGTTCTGCGTGAGGGTGCCCGTCTTGTCGGAGCAGATGACGGTCGTCGAGCCCAGAGTCTCGACCGACGAGAGCCGCCGGATGAGCGCGTTGCGCTGGATCATTTCGCGCATGCCCAGCGCCAGCGTGATCGTCACCACCGCCGGCAGGCCTTCCGGCACGGCGGCCACCGCCAGGCTGACCGCCACCAGGAACATCTCGAGCGGCTCAAAGCCGCGCACCCAGCCGACGGCAAACACAAGGCCACAAACGGAGAGCGCGGCGTAGCCGAGCATCTTGCCGAGCTGATCAAGGCGCCGCTGGAGCGGCGTGTCTTCCTGCTCCACCGATTGGAGCATGGTGGCGATCCGGCCGATCTGGGTGGCCATACCCGTGCCGACAATAATCCCTTTGCCGCGCCCGTAGGTGACCAGGGTGCCCATCGAAGCCATGTTCTCTTGATCGCCGAGCGGAATATCGGCGCCCAGGGTGACCGCCGACTCTTTCTGCACCGGCACCGATTCCCCGGTGAGGGCAGCCTCGTCGATGCGCAGGTTGACCGTTTCCGCAAGGCGTAGGTCGGCGGGCACATAGTTGCCAGCCTCGAGCAAAACCACATCGCCGGGGACCAGCAGGCGCGCCGGCACTGTTTCGCGATGGCCACCCCGGATCACCTGCGCGTCGGGGGCGGCCAGCTTGCGCAGCGCGGCCAGCGCCTCCTCGGCCCGCCGTTCCTGGATCACACCCAGGAAGGCGTTCAGGACGACGATGGCGAGGATCGCGATCGCCTCGACGTAATCGCCCAGCAGCGCCGAGATCACCGCCGCGGCGATCAGGATCAGGACAATGAAGTTGTTGAATTGCGCGAAGACCATGCTCCAGAAGCCGGGCCGCGGGGCTTCGGCGAGTTCGTTGGGTCCATACTGCTTCAACCGGCCGGCTGCGACCTCTGGAGTCAGCCCGGAGTCGAGCGATGTCGCCAGCACTTCGGCCGCGTCCGAAGCGGTGAACGTGTGCCAGCCGTTCTTCGCAAGCGTCCGGAGCGATGGCGAGCTTGTCGAGGTATCTGCTTGTTCTTTGGTAACCACGTTTTCCTAATTTGCTCCATGAAGGATTGCCGACGTCTGCCGGCTGGGGCGCCGCGATTATATCATCGCGACAATCCTCACAATCTGACGGCTGGTTGACAGTTGGGCGGGGGGCGGGCGACCCTTCGTTTCTCGCCGGGTGATCGGATGCCGGCAGGAAAACCCGCGGCGGGCCGCGAGCGAGGCGGCTCCGGGGCGCCGCCTCGGGAGGACTCAGCCTCGTTTGGTGTCAGAACGGATAGGGTGCGCTCAGCCGGCGAGACGCTCCTCGCCAGGTCCGTCTTCCAGCCCGCCGGAGATGTTCAGCTCCTCCAGCTCACCGCTGGCCATAAAGACCACGCGCTCGGCGATGTTTGTCGCCCGATCGGCGATCCGCTCGAGATTGTGACCGGCGAACATCAGATAGAGATCGCTCTCGGCGGCTTCCCGCTGCTTGATCATGCTCTCCAGCAGCTCGCGGAATAACCGGCGGTACTGCTCATCGACGAGGTCGTCTTCCGCGGCGATCGCATAGGCCACGTCCGTATTGCTCTGGCTGTAAGCCTGCATGGCTCGGCGCAGCATGTCCACTGCGAGTTCGGCGAGCCGATCGAGCCCGTCGGGGATGCGCTGGGGAACAGACTTCCCCATGCGGAGCACAGCCTTGGCGATCCCGGCGGCATGGTCGGCCATGCGCTCGAGGTCGAGGATGATGTTCATGGCCGCGATGACCTGGCGCAGGTCGCCGGCGGCCGGCTGCTGGGTGGCAATCAGCCCGGTGCAGGCGGCTTCGATCTCGAAGCGTAGCTCGTTGATCTCTACATCGTCTTCAACAACCTGCCGGGCAAGATCATGATCATGCGTCTCGACAGCCCGCATGGCTCGACGGATGGCGCGGTCGAGCAGTTCGCCCATGCGCAGGACACGGTCCCGAATCTGATTCAGCTCAAGGTCAAGGATTTGGCGGGGGCTGGTGGTCATCGCGGAGCCTCCTTCATTCTAGGGCTCGATCGGGTGCCGGCATCCGGCCGCCGCTCTCCAGCAGATCGGCGAAGGTATCCGGCAGTCCGGAGCTGCGCACAGCGTCCGCTGCCGCAGCGACTTCGTAGGGCACCCTTCTGAATGTGATGCGCGTCCGCAGGCCAAGGTGGGCGATCACATAGCCGGCGCGCGGGTCGCCGTCCTTGGGCTTGCCAACGGAGCCGGTGTTGACGAAGCGCGTGCCGTTCACCTTCTTCTGATAGGGAAGATGCGTATGGCCGAAGAAGATCAGGTCGCTGCCGGCCAGCTTGGCGATCCGCTGAAAGGTGGCCAGCGGCCGGT
>JBFJVD010000068.1:0-12478 GCA_041624375.1 Anaerolineales bacterium | reverse complement strand
GCCAGGATGGCGCCCGATGCCGCCGGAAGAGGCCTGGTTGAAGCGGAGGTGGAAAGCGAAGATGGGTCTTCCGATCCAGAGGAAGCTGCTCAGGCCCGGGCGCTCAGCCTGCTCGCCGAGCTGCTGTTCGAAGAGCCTTCGAGTGACAACGGCAAGGAAGAAGGTTCGCTCGGGATGGCAGCCATCTCCCAGGGACAATCCCGCAAAGATCGGCAAGCGGCCGCCCGGCCGTCGATGTTCCGCTATCTCGGGCAGGCCATTGATCTCCATTCGCGCGGGCACCTCGACCAGGCGAGCAGGGAATTCACGCATGCGCTCGAAGCCGGACTCGACCATCCAGCAGCCCACTTCATGCTCGGAACCTACGCCCGGCAAAACGGCGATGTGAAGGCCGCTCGGACGCACTTGAATGCCGCTCGCAACCACCCAGAGCTTGCGCTCGGCGCCAACCTGGCACTCGGCCGGCTGCACAAAGACGCCGGGGACCTTAGTGAATCCGCCCAGGCACTTGTCCAGGCTTTGCGGATTGCGGACACGCTCTCCGTCGAGGCTGCCGACTCGAGCGAGCTGAACCAGCTCTACGACACCGTTCTGGCTTCCCAGGATGAAGGTGATGAGGAGGCGCTGAAGGCCATCGTCGACAGCGCGCTCGAGTTCCTCACGGGACCGAAGTGGCTCGAGCGCATCCGGCGTGCCCGGGAGCAGCTCAGAGGCCAGCAGGATGCACGCGTGGTCCCGATCGTTGAAATGCTGGCGGTCGGCGGCTCCGACAAGATGGTCGAGGCCGTCGGGCGGATTGACAACCTGGTGGAGCTTGGCCTGCTCTCGACAGCGATGGAAGAGGCGATGCTCGCGCTCAGCTATGCCCCCACTTACCTTGGCCTGCATCGCAGGATGGCTGAACTGATGGTCAAATCGGGCCGGCCTGAGGCCGCCATCACCAAATTGAATACCATCGCCGAGACTCATCTGATTCGCGGCGAAGCCCAACCTGCCGTCGAGGTCTATCGGCGCATCCTGCGCCTGGCCCCGGTTGATCTGCGGGCCCGCCAGCAGCTGATCCGCCTGATGATCCAGCAGGATCTCATTGAACAGGCCGTCGGCCAATATCTCGAGTTGGCCGAAATCTATCGGCAGATGGCGCAGATCGAGAAGGCCAGAGAAGCCCTGGCCCAGGCCCTGCAGGTTTCCCATCGCGGCGGGGCTGAATCCAAATGGACACTGCGGATTCTCAATCAGATCGGTGACATCGACATGTCACGCCTCGACTGGCGCCGGGCGCTCGAATCGTTCGGTCAGATGCTTGAGCTCGACCCCGAGAACGAACAGGCCCGCTTCAATGTGATCGATCTAAACCTCCGCCTCGGACAAGAGGATCATGCCGCTGCCGCGCTGGACGCCCACCTTCGGGGTCTCGTTCAACGGAAGAAGGGCGCCGAAGCCCTTGAACTGCTCGAGCAGCTCGTCCGTGAGCACCCTGGGAAACAGATCCTGCACGCGCGGCTGGCGGAGGCCTACCGCGCAGCAGGCCGCAAAGCCGACGCTATCGCGCAATACGATGCGCTCGGCGAGATCCAGCTCGACGCCGGTCAGGTCACGGATGCGATCACGAGCATCGAAACCATCATTTCCATGGAGCCCCCCGACGTGGAGGGCTACGAGGAGCTGCTGCGCAACCTGAGAGCTGGACAGTGATCCCCCTCGATTCAGGACTCCCCCGGCCGTGGACGCCTTAATCACCGAGTTCACCTTCCTTGTCCAACGCCTGGATTGGCTCAGCGTCCTGGACATCTTGCTCGTCAGCGCCATCTTCTTTCTGGTCCTGACGCTGGCGCGCGGCAGTCAGGCCGTGGTCCTGCTGCGCGGCATGATCCTGCTCGTGCTGCTGATCGTCTTGCTTACCCGCTTGCTGGATCTTTCCGCCTTCTCCTGGCTTATGCGAACGGCGCTCCCAGCGCTGCTCTTCGCCATCCCGGTTGTGTTTGCCCCGGAGATCCGACGCGCCCTCGAACGGTTGGGGCGGGCCGGATCGGTCTTCACACCCGACTCCGGCCCGGTCGAGATGGAACGGCGCATCGACGTCCTCTGCAGCGCCGCGCAGCGCTTGGCGGACAACCAGCACGGCGCGCTCATCGTCATCGAGCGCGAGGTGCAGCTCGATGAATACATCGAGACCGGGGTCCGCCTGGACGCCTTGATCTCACCTGAAATGCTGCTGCAGATCTTCTACGTCAACACGCCGCTCCACGATGGTGCCGTCATTCTCCGCGGCGAGCATATCGTTGCCGCAGCTTGTGTGATGCCGCTCTCCTCAAGCGGAACGCTTTCGCGCTCTCCAGAACGGCAGATGGGCCTGCGCCATCGCGCTGCGCTCGGCATCAGCGAAGTGAGCGACGCCGTCGCTGTCGTGGTCTCTGAAGAACGCGGGGCGATCTCGGTTGCCCATAACGGCCGGATGATCCGGCGGCTCGATCAAAACCGCCTGCGCAACATCCTGATCGCCTTCTACCGCCCGCGCGGTCAGCGCCGACTCCCACCATGGCTCCAGCGCCTGCTCGGGCAGCTCAACCTGCGCCGCAGCGAAGGCCACAGCCACTGAGAGGCCCCGATGCTCAGCTGGCTGTGGGACAATCTGGGCTCGCTCGTTCTGGCCCTCGTCCTGGCGATCACTGTCTGGGTAGCCGCTGTAAGCGCTGAGGATCCGGTCCTCGAACGCACCTTCCCAGCCCAGATCCCCATCGAACAACGAGACCTCCCCGCCGGGCTGCTGATCGTCGGCGAGGCGCCGCGCGATGCACAGATAACACTGCGGGCGCCCAGCTCGATCTGGGAGTCGCTCACGGTGAGCGATATCCAGCTGTGGGTGGACCTGGCCGGACTCGAGGCGGGAACCCATACCCTGCGGGTTCAGGCAGCCACACAGAGCACCCCCAGCCAGATCGTCTCCGTATCGCCGGCCCGCATCACCCTGCAGATCGAACCGGCGGCGTCGCGTCAGATTGCGATACGAGCGCTGTTGACGGGCGAGCCGGCCATCGGCTTTCGGGTGAACGCGGCCCGCGTTTCCCCGGCAGAAGCCGTGGTCGAGGGGCCGGCCTCGGCCGTCACCCAGATTGACCGGCTCCAGGCCGAAATCGACCTGTCGGGCCGTCGCCAATCCGTCTCCCAGAGCATCCTCCTGGTGCCGGTTGACGCCAACGGAAACGTTGTGCGCGGGGTGAAGGTCGAACCGGAAAGCGCCTCGCTCACGGTGACCATCGAGGCGCTCGGCGGCTATCGCTCAGTTGTTGTGAACCCGCGCATCGTCGACGAGGTCGAGGCGGGCTATCAGCCGACCAAGATCACCGTTTCGCCAACTTTCGTCACCGTCTTCTCCTCGGACCCGGAGGCCATCAGCCAGCTCGGCGGTTTCGTCGAAACGGAGACGATCAGCCTCGCTGGAGCCACCGAAGATCTCGAGCGGCGAGTCTCACTCGACCTGCCGCAAGGGGTGTCCGTGGTCGGCGATCCGACGGTGGTGGTCCGTGTCACGATTGCGCCTATTGAGAGCTTTCTCACGCTCAGCATCCCGCTCAACATCCAGGGGCTTGAGTCGGGCCTGTTCGCGCTCCCCTCGCCCACCTCTGTCAGCGTGATTCTGAACGGACCGTTGCCGATTCTTGAGCAGCTGGAAGCGGTGGATGTACAGGTGGTTCTCGATCTGGTCAGCCTCGGCGTGGGAAAGCATCAGATCACGCTCGAGCCGGCCAATTTCATCGTCCCGGAGGATGTCACAGTGCAGTCCATCCTGCCCGACAGCATCGAAGTCACGGTGACCCGAAATCCGCCGCCCACCCCCTCGCCGACACCGGCCCTGACGCCTGCTCCCTGATTGACGCCCATGTCGAAACCGCTCGTCGCTCTGGTCGGCCGGCCGAATGTCGGCAAATCCACGCTGTTTAACCGGCTTGCTGGCGAGCGGTTGGCCGTGGTCGCCGAAACCCCAGGGACCACGCGCGATCGGCTGGTGGCCGAGGTCGAATGGGGAGGTCGGATCTTCGACATGGTGGATACGGGCGGCATTGATCCAACCATCCTGCGTGGCGGTGAGCCACTATCGCTCGATTCTGTCGATTACCTGGACCAGATCCGTTCACAGGCGGAGCTTGCCGCCCGGGACGCCGACCTGGTGCTGCTCGTCGTCGATGTCGAAGAGGGCTTGACCGCCGCCGACCAGGAAGTGGCGCAGATTCTGCGCCGGGCGCGCGGAAAGGGACCGACGGCACCGGTGCTGCTGGTGGCCAACAAGGCCGACAACGCCGAGCGCCGGGCGCAAGCGATGGAATTCTACGAGTTAGGTATGGGCGAGCCGGTGGCCGTCTCGGCGCTACATGGCACCGGGGCTGGCGACCTGCTCGATCGGATGCTCGACCTTCTCGGGGAAGCCAAAGCGCCCGAACCCGAGGCCGACGACCGGATCCATATCGCCATCGTCGGTCGGCCGAACGTCGGCAAATCGAGCCTGCTCAATCGGCTGCTCGGTGAAGAGCGCGTCATCGTCTCCCCGATCCCGGGCACCACCCGCGACGCCATCGACACCCACCTCACATTCCACGGCACCCCGCTCACCCTGATCGATACTGCTGGCATCCGCCGTCGCGGACGGATTGAGCCCGGAGTCGAGAAATACTCCGTCCTTCGAGCGCTGAAGGCCATCGATCGGGCTGACGTCGTGCTGCTGCTGATCGACGCCGTCGATGGTGTCACGGCCCAGGACGCCCACATCGGCGGGCTCGCGGTGGAGAAGCTGAAAAGCATTGTCCTGGTGATCAACAAGTGGGATGCAGTGTCGAAAGATACCCACACGATGGACGAATACGCCCAGCGCGTGCGCCAGGAACTCAAGTTCCTCGATTATGTTCCGGCACTGTTCATCTCCGCGCGCACAGGCCAGCGGGTCGCCAAGGTCCTGCCCACTGCCCTTCAGGTGCATGAAGAGCGGCTGTTCCGGGTGCCCACCGCCACCCTCAATGTCTGGCTGCGGGAGGCACTTGAAGCCCACGCGCCGCCCACCCGGGGGGGTAAGCGGCTGAAGATCTACTATGCCAGCCAGGTTCGCACCGACCCGCCGACCTTCGTCTTCCATGTCAACGACCGCCGCCTGGTGCACTTCACCTACGCGCGCTATCTGGAGAACCAGATTCGCGCCCGGCACAACTTCCTCGGAACCCCCCTCCGCCTGTTGTTCCGCCCCAGACGGCGGGATGCCGCCTGACAAACTGCGGTCTGGCTGGAAACGCGCCGAACCGTGATTCGATGAAAATCATGTCTGGGTCCGGCAGGCTGGCGCTCCGACGCCCCCGCCACATGGGCATCTTGTCAACCCTCCCCCCGGCTCTTATAATCCCGGTGTGACCAACACAATGGCCGACGAGCACGCGCCCCCCGAGTGGGGCGCAACGTCCTCCCCGGGTTGCTTGGCCCGATTGGCAGCACTGATCAGCGAACTGGTACAGACGGTTCTGATTGCCGGGCTGCTCTTCCTGGCCGTCAACTTCGTGACCGCCCGCATCCGGGTGGAGGGCAACAGCATGGAGCCGAGCCTCCACGACGGCGAGTTCGTCGTCGTGAACCGGCTGGCCTATCGCTGGGCCATACCAGCGCGCGGCGATATCATCGTGTTCCGCTTCCCGCTGGATCCCGAACGCCGCTTCATCAAGCGCATCGTCGGTCTTCCCGGCGATGAAGTGCGCGTGCTTGACGGCGCCGTGCTGGTCAATGGAGAACTCCTGGCGGAACCCTACATCGCGTCGGCCCCCAGATACAGCGGCGAATGGGTGGTCGGGTCGGATGAGCTGTTTGTTCTGGGGGACAACCGCAACAACTCCTCCGATTCGCAGAACTGGGGGATGCTGCCGATGGAGGCCGTCATCGGTAAAGCGATCTTCGTCTACTGGCCGCTGAACGAAATCAGCCTGATTCCACACTACGACCTGGCCATCGCCGCAGGTCCCTGAGCCTCATCGTCCTTCTCGCGGGCATATGCTAGAATCAGCCCACGTTCGTCGTCGGCCACGCGGCTGGCACAGGCTGTGCCCCACAGTCCAGCCGCTGGATTCGCTGCCCAATCCATTCCTGCACCCCAGGAAGGAACCGTGAGCCTGCCCCTTTCGGACGCTGAGCTTGACGCCATCGTTGCCGACGTAGTCAGCCGGACCCTTGGCCCTCGACGGCGGGCTGATTCGGGTGCGGCTTCCGGCTCATCCAAACGCGTGACCATCGGCGCCGATCATCGCGGGGCTGAATTGAAGGCAGCCCTGACCGAGCACCTCCAGCGCCACGGCTATCAGGTGGTCGATTGCGGCGCAGTGCCGGGCGCCGCAGCCGCCGACTACCCGGACATCGCCGAGGCGGTCGCCGTGCCGGTGGCGCGCGGCGAAGCCTGGCGGGGGATCGTGATCGACGCAGCCGGGATCGGGAGTTCGATCGCCGCGAACAAGGTGTCCGGCGCCCGAGCGGCGCTATGCTACAATCTAGCCACCGCGGCCAACTCGCGCGAACACAATGATGCCAACGTGCTCGTGCTCGGTTCGGAGATGACCGAAATCAGCCTGGCGGTTCAGATTCTGGAGGTGTGGTTGAGAACCCCATTCGCCGGCGGCCGCCACGCCCGGCGGGTCGAAAAGATCTCCGCGATCGAGAAGCGTAACGGACCCCAGCAGACAGGGCACGGATGATCGGCGCCAACCCGGACCTCACTCAGATTGAACGCATCGTCGAGACAGTCACCCGAGAGGTGCTGCTCGAGCTTGCCGAGGCGCGCGAAGGTGCGCACTGCAAGCAGGAGTGCACCGACGGGCTGTGTGTACAGACTTGCTATGACGAGGTGGGTCAGGTGGTTCAGGCCGGGGCAAGCCGGATCAGCGCCGGGCTGGGCGCGGTGCCGGCCGACGAGTCGCTGGCTTCCATCATCGACCACACGCTGCTGCGCGCCGACGCCAAGCCGGAGGAGATCGCCCAGCTATGCGCCGAGGCGCGCAAATATCGATTTGCCTCGGTCTGCGTCAACCCGACGCACGTCCGCTTGGCCGCAGAGATGCTCAAAGGCAGTGATGTCGACGTTTGCACCGTCATCGGCTTCCCGCTCGGTGCGACCCGGCCCGAGGTCAAGGCTTTTGAGGCCGAAGATGCCATCCGGCACGGCGCCACCGAGATCGACATGGTGGTGAACATTGGGGCGCTCAAGGCGCGAGACTACACCCTGGTGGCACAGGACATCCATAGCGTGGTCCAGGCGTGCCATGCCCGCGGCGTCCTGGTGAAGGTGATCCTGGAGATGGCGCTGCTCGAAGAGGAAGAGAAGGTCGCGGGCTGTTTGCTGGCGAAAGAGGCTGGGGCCGACTTTGTTAAAACCTCGACCGGCTTCGGCCCCGGCGGCGCCACGGCCGAGGACGTCGCCCTGATGCGCCGCATCGTGGGACCGCAAATGGGAGTCAAAGCGGCCGGCGGAATCAAAAGCCTGGCCGATGCCCAGGGCATGGTGGCCGCCGGGGCCACCCGCATCGGCGCCAGCGCCGGTGTACGCATTGTGCGTGAAGCACGCGGTGAGGCAATTCTCGAAGAGGGATCCAAAGGCTATTAGGCATGACAGAGATCACGGAAGCATCCTGCCCGGATTGCGGCATTGGAAGACTACGCCTGCATCGGGTCCCTTATTTGACGGTATCGAACGAGCAGATCGTTCACGTGCCGGGGTTCCCGGCCTGGATTTGTGATGTTTGTGGGTGGCGGGCCTACGATCCCCCCAGCCTGGCCGAGCTCCAGGCGCTGCTGCGATTCGGCCGACGACGGCCGCTGAGGCCGCGCCCGCCGCGCAGCGGCGATGAGGATCGGCCCGACACTGCGCCGCTGGACAGCTCACGCCGGCGGCCTTGAGACCAAATCTCGATGCGCATTGTGCGAGTGGTAGGAACGACCATCTCAACCATTAAGGACGCGCAGCTGACCGGCCGCAAGCTGTTGCTCGTCCGCGAAGCCGACGAGACCGGCAAGGTCTACGGCAAGCCGCTCGTGGCCGTGGACACAGTGGACGCCGGGATCGGGGACCTGGTGCTGATCGCCCAGGGCAGCTCGGCTCGCATGACAGAATTCACGCACGAGCGGCCCATCGATGCCGTGATCATGGCGGTGATCGACTCACTCGAGATCGGCGGCAAGGTCACCTACCGCAAGGAGTAGGATTCGACGATGGCTGCGGACAGGATCGCCGACAAAGACCTACGTTCGATCCAGGAGGCCCGTCAGGCTGCGGAACGCGCCTACGAGGCCTATCAGGCGTTCTTCGACAGCTCTCAGGAGAAAATCGATCGGATCTGCGCAGCCATGGCGGAAGCCGCCGAGCGGGCAGCGGAGCCGCTCGGCCGTATGGCCCACGAAGAGACCGGCTACGGCGTTCCTGCCCACAAGACATTGAAGAACCGTTTCGCCGCCCGGAACGTCTGGGAGTCGATTCGCGACCTGCGCACCGTCGGCGTGATCGGCCGCGACGAGGTGCGCAAAGTGGTCGAGATTGCCTGGCCGATGGGCACGGTGGCTGCGCTTTCCCCGAGCACGAACCCGACCTCAACCGTGATCGTCAAGACGCTGATCGCAGTGAAGGCGCGCAACTCGATCGTGCATGCGCCCCACCCTTCGGCGGTGAACTGCTGTCTGGAGACCACGCGGATCATGGCCGCTGCGGCCGAGTCCCAAGGCGCCCCGCCGGGGCTGATCCAGTGCCTGAGCACGGTGACGCTCGATGGCGCCCAGGAGCTGATGCGTCACAAGCGCACCCGGGTGATCCTGGCGACCGGCGGCTCGGCCATGGTGCGCGCCGCCCATTCGGTGGGCAAGCCGGCCTACGGGGTCGGGCCGGGAAACGTGCCGGCCTATGTCGACCGCAGCGCCGATGTTCCCAAGGCCGCCCGGTATATCGTCAACAGCAAGGCGTTTGATCATTCGGTGATTTGCTCGACAGAGCAGGCGGTCATCGCCGACCGCCCCATCGCCGCCGAATTGAAGCGCAGGATGCAGGACGAAGGCGCCTACTTCGTCACGCCGGCGGAAGCCGACGCCCTGCGCCGTACGCTGTTTCACCCCGACGGGGCGATCAATGTCAGCACGGTCGGCAAATCGCCACAGGTGCTGGCCGAGATGGCCGGTTTCAGGGTCTCGGATGAGGCTCGCATTCTGGTGGCCGCCCTCGACCGGGTCGGCCCGGAAGAGCCCCTGTCGCGCGAAAAGCTGACCACGGTGCTCGGCTGGTTCGAGGTCGACGGCTGGGAGGCGGGCTGCGATCGATGCATCAACATGATTGAGTTTGGCGGCCGCGGCCACAGCCTGGTGATCCACGCTGAAGACGACGACGTGATCATGGCATTTGGGTTGGAGAAGCCGGTCTTTCGAATCGTCGTGAATACCATGGGCACCCTGGGAACGATCGGTCTCACAACCGGGGTCATGCCTTCGATGACTTTGGGTTCTGGGGGGGTCGGGAGCTCGATCACCGGCGACAACATCACCGTCCACCACCTGTACAACGTCAAGCGGCTGGCGTTTGAGCGCGCGCCGCCGCCCGCCGAGGCGATGGGGCCACCCGGTCCGGCAAGTGTCCCGGCCGCCGGCGACCAGGTCGATGTAGATCGCATTGAATCAATGGTGCTCGAGATCCTGAATGAGATCCGGAGAGATCAACGCTGAGCGCAGGACGCGGTCGGGGAACGCCTCGGCCGATCTCAAGAACCAGACGGGAGGATTGAACCGCCATGGCACAAGAACTCGCAATGATTGCCCTCGGGATGGTCGAAACCCGCGGCCTGGTCGGTGCGATCGAGGCGGCCGATGCAATGGTCAAGGCTGCCAACGTGACGCTGATCGGCTCCGAATACACCGGCGGGGGTTTCGTCACGGTGATGGTGCGCGGTGATGTTGGCGCCGTCAAAGCCGCCACCGACGCCGGCGCCGCTGCCGCGAAGCGTGTCGGTGAGCTCGTCTCAGCGCATGTCATCCCGCGACCGCACGAAGAGGTCGAGATGATCCTGCCGCAGACGGAGAAGGGACAGATCGGCGGGCGGTCGAAATCGGGCTCAAAGTCGTAGGCTGAGCCGCCGTGCAACCGAATGCTCCTTCCTGGCTGAGGCAGACAGCCGAAGTCATCCGCGGGACGACCCGCCCCGCCCCGGGCCTCACCGGCGAGCGCTACGTCGGGGTGGACCTGGGGACAGCGAAGCTGGTGCTGCTTGTCCTGGATTCGGCGGGGCTGCCCCTCGCCGGCCGGCTGCAACCGGCCCAGGTCGTTCGCGACGGTCTGGTGGTCGACTTCATTGGCGCCGTCGACCGTCTGCGAGCGATGAAGGCTGAAGTCGAAGCCGAACTCGGCAGGGAGCTCACGGTTGCCTTCTCGGGCTTCCCACCAGGCGTACCGGCGGCCGAAGTGCGGGCGACGGCGCACGTGGTCGAGGCCGCCGGGATGGAGTGCCTTGAGCTCATCGACGAGCCAAGCGCGGCCAATCTCGTCCTCGGCGTTCGCGAGGGCGCCATCGTCGATGTCGGCGGTGGGACAACCGGCGTGGCCGTGATCCGCAACGGCGAGGTGGTCCACTCGGCCGACGAGGCCACCGGGGGCACGCATTTCAACCTGGTCATCGCCGGTGCCTTCGACATCCCCTACGAAGTCGCCGAACAGCGCAAGCATGACCCCGATCAGCAGGAGCGGCTGTTGCCGCTCGTTCGCCCGGTCATGGAGAAGATCGCGACCATCACGGCGCGCCAGATTGAGCGCTATTCCGTCGAACGGATCTTTCTGGTCGGCGGGGCGTGTGCCTATCCGGGGATGGCCGCCGTCGTCGAGGAACGGCTCGGGCTGCCCGTTCAGCTGGCTCCCGAACCACAGCTTGTCACACCGTTGGGGATCGCCCGGGCCCATATGCAAACCGCAAAACGAGAGAGCGGAGAAGCGGCATTGGAAATGGATACTGTTCATGGCTGATCAATTCGAGCTGCGCTGCTATGCTTACCTGGACCGCATGCAGCCCCAATTTTCGGCCTTCATTGGAACCATCACCCAGGGAGACCTGGCGACGGAAGGCATGGCTGCGTTGTATATCGAGATGGCCCCGGGCATGGAAGTCTTCCGGGTGATCGACATTGCAGTCAAGGCGACACGCGCCCGGCCTGGGGTGCAATTCGTCGAGCGGGTTTTCGGCACGTTCGAAGTCCATCATGATGAACAGGCCGAGGTGCTCGAAGCCGGTCAGATCGTGCTCGACCGGCTCGGGCTCAAGATCGAAGATCGGGTGCGACCTCAAGTTGCGTCGACTCAGGTGATCACCAACGTCGATCCATACCAGGCACAGCTTCTGAACCGGTTCCGACGCGGGACGATGCTCATCCCGCGCCAGACGCTTCTGGTGATGGAAGTTGCCCCGGCAGCCTACATCACACTGGCCTGCAATGAGGCGGAAAAGGCTTCCAATATCAATCTGGTACATTTCAGCGGCATTGGCCGCTTCGGCCGCATGTGGCTTTCCGGCAGTGAGGCCGAAATCCTGACGGCGCGCGACGCCGCGATGGCGGCGCTCGAAGCTGTCGAAGGTCGCAGCGAGAATCAGCTGTAAAGGTCGGGAACGATGGCTAGGACGTTCTACACCGAGCGGGACATCGTGGATCTGGTTCGCCAGGGTGTTTCGCATCTCAAATTGGAGCTGGGGGACCGGATCACAGATGTGGCGCGCGAACGGGCGATCAAAGAAGGCCTGAAGCTCGAGTGGCCCGATGAAGCGCTCACCGCCGCACCCCACCGCTATCCTCCGCTCAAGGTGGCGCGCACGCGCGGCGCCCGCACCGGCTCGCCTTCCACCGAGCTCCATGATCGGGTGCGGGCCTCCGTGATCGCCAAATTGGGCGGCGAAGCCGACCCCGGCCTGGTCGACGACATCATCCAGCGGGTGTTTCGCCAGCTCGGCGTGGGCTGACATGCTTTTTGGGCGGGTGCTCGGCCGGGCGGTATCTACGCTGAAGTATCCTGGGCTTGAAGGTGTCCAGCTGCTCATCGTCCAGCCGCTGGACAAGCGCCTTGATCCCATCGACAGCGTTCAGGTGGCTGCCGACGTAGTTGAGGCTGGTCCGGGCGACCTGTGCGTCATGACCAGGGCGCGCGAAGCCGCACTGGCGATGCGCGAGGAAACGTTTGTGCCGGTAGACCTTGCCATCATTGGCATCGTTGATGAACTCGAGGTCCGCGAAGGGATCGATGTCCACCTCCGTCCGGGCCCGAATCGTTTTACCTGATTGAAGCGCGATGATCGTCGGCAAAGTCGTCGGAACAGTGGTCACAACGATCAGCCACCCTGATTATAAGAATCGTCGTCTGCTCGTGGTCCAGCCCCTCGATTTAGCGGGCGAGGAGAAAGGCGACTTCGTTGCGCTCGACAATTCGCAGGCCGGCGTCGGGGACACCGTC
>JBFJVD010000067.1:0-12549 GCA_041624375.1 Anaerolineales bacterium | reverse complement strand
GCCGTCACGCCCTTGCCGACGGAGCTGACCACGCCGCCTGTGAGAAAGATGTACTTCGTCATCGCCTTGCACCTCCTCCTTGCATTCGGGTGGCGATAAAAAGGGCGGTGGGGAGGGCCGTTGTTCCGGCGACCTCCCCACCGCTTCGTGCGCGAATCTTTGGGAATCCTCTTGGAGTCATGTCCCTATCCGACAAGTTCCTCAAGATCCTCTGACGCCCTTCGCATCTCCAGCATCACCAGGCCGAGCTTGGCCTGCTCACGCGCCAGGACCGTCAGAACGGCTTCCTGCCCCACGGAAGTTAACAAGACGTACCCGTCATTGCCGTGGATGTACACCTCATCGAGCAAGCCGCGCCCCAGTTCGCCGGAAATCCGCTCGCCCAGGCTCAGCATAGCGGCCGACATGGCTGACACCCGATCTTCTTCTACCCCCGCCGGAAGCGAAGAGGCGATGATCAGCCCGTCAACGCTCACAACCGCCGAAGCTTCAACATCCGGCGTGTTGGCCTGCAAATCTCGCAGGCGTTCGACCATCAGGTCGTTGCGTGTCTTTTCCATGGGACTCTCAGTGTGGGTGTCGTGCTCCCCTGCAAACCTCGCAGAGTGTACCATAGGGCGAATCGCCGAGCAAGCAACCCCGCTCCCAGAGCTAGCCGCCTCCCGTCCGCAATCCCGGAAGCAGGCGGACCTTGATTACGCCAGCCTCCAAATCCACCAGTTTGACAACCTCTTCGATTGCGGGAAGCAGGAGTTCCTCACCGGCGTCGCTGCGAACGATATAGACGTCGTTTGCACCAGTCTCAAGGATCTGAGCGACCGATCCCAGAGCCTCACCCTCTTCTGTCACGACGTCGAGTCCTAGAATCTGCCAGTGATAGTAGGTGCCCTCAGGGAGCGGTTCGGTTTCCTCAAATCGAAGGTACAGCTTCCAGTCCCGCCAACCATCCACAGCATCCCGCGTACGGAATTCTTCAAGCTGAAGGAGGTACTGGCCACGATGTGGCCGCAGGGAGCGCACGGTTCCGCGAACTCGGCTTTCACCAAGAAAGATGATCTGCCCTTCATTGACACCTTGAATCAGATCGGAGATGCGCTCGACCAGGAGGCCGCCACGGACTCCATGTGGACGGACAACGCGCCCGACGGCCAGGAATTCAGGCAGCTGCCGGGCGCGATCCTGTTTGCGATCGTCCGGGGTCTGGGTCCCCATGGGTCAGGTGATGTCGAGCGAAACCCGAACGCCTTCTCGAGAGGCTGGCACTCGCAGGAGGGTCCGAATCGCGTTTGCGACTCTCCCGCCGCGTCCGATCACCCGTCCCATATCATCCTTGGCCACACTCAGGCTAAGGCGGACTCGACCGCGGCTTTGACGTTCCTCCACATCGACTTGCGTGGGATCTTCGACGAGCGATTTGGCGATGAATTCGACCAATTCCCGAGCTGATGCCTCCATAGTGGGCCTCCTCGTTCGGCCTGCCTTGGCTAGGCCTCTTTCTCTTCATCCTCGTCGGGCTCAGCCTGGTCTTCTTCAGCTTCTGGCTGCTCCTCCTCGTCGGCGTCGGTTTCCTCCTCCGCGGGCTCTTCTTCTGCAGGCTCCGCTTCGTCCGACTCGGCAGCCTCTTCAGCCGAAGCTTGGGGTTCGTCCGCCGCATCCTCGGGCATTTCGTCTGCAATCTGCGCCTCGGCTTCGGCCGTCTCAGGCTCGGCCTCGGGCTCTTCTGAGACCGGGGCGCCCTCGACCTCGGCCGCCTCTTTCGCCCGCGCCTTCTTCGAGGGGCGCCGGCGAGTCATGCCAGGCCGGTTTGTGCGCGGATCGATCTCAACCACCTGAGCTTCCGCTTCAGAGAGCAGGCCTTCGATCGCTTCGCCCTGCCTGTATCTTTCCCACCGATCCCAGGCGCCAACGGTCACCAGAATTCGGCGCACCGACTCAGACGGCTGGGCTCCGTTTTCGAGCCAGCGGAACAGGCGCGATTCATCGACCGTGATCGTCGCCGGTTCCGTTCTTGGGTTGTAGTGTCCCAAGATCTCGAGGAACCGACCGTCGCGCGGGCTGTGTCGATCCGTGGCAACGATCCGGAAGCTCGGCTGATTTCGCGCTCCCACTCGACGCAATCGTATTCTCACCATCGTGCTCTTATCTCTCCTCGTTGGTTAGGATCATTGGCTTACCCACACTGCGGCGAGTCTTGGAGAGGGGTGTGCCGGAAGGAGGGCACGTACAACGCCGCGTGGGATGCCGGCAAGCTATCTCCGCAGGCCTGGCAGGGTCATTCCCCCCAGCCCGCGCTTGCCCAATTGCTTGAACATGCGCCGCATCTCTCGATACTGGCGCAGAAGCTGGTTAATCTCTTGAACAGAGGTGCCCGAACCGGAGGCAATTCTACGCTTCCTGCTGGCGTTGAGAACCTCCGGCTTGCGCCGCTCATGCACGGTCATCGACTGCAGTATAGCCTGAGTGCGAACAAGTTGGCGCTCAGCGACCACATCATCGACCTGAGCTGACATCGCTGCCAAACCGCCTGGCAGCAACTCGAGCAGTTTGCCCAATGGACCCATCTTACGGACCTGCTGCAGCTGGCGGGAGAAGTCTTCCAGCGTGAATTCGCCCTTGATCAGGCGCTCAACCTGCACCTCGGCCGCCTCTTCATCCAGGACCGACTCGGCCTTCTCGACCAAACCCTTGATGTCGCCCATTCCCAGAATGCGCGAGGCCAGTCGATCGGGTTCAAAGACATCGAGCTCGGTCCGTGCTTCGCCGAGACCGAGAAATTTGATTGGCACGCCAGTCACCGTGCGCATCGAGATCGCAGCGCCGCCGCGGGCATCGCCGTCCATCTTGGTCAGGATCAAACCGGTGAGCGCGAGCGCTTCGTGAAATCCGGTGGCGATGTTGACCGCTTCCTGGCCGGTCATGGCGTCGGCCACGAGCAGAACTTCGACCGGCTGGACTCGATCGCGCATGGACTGGAGCTCGCTCATCAGCATGTCGTCGAGCTGCGATCGGCCTGCAGTGTCCACCAGGACAACCGTGACGCCAGAGCGAGCGGCCTGCTGGACTGCCGATTCGACCAGCGACACCGGCCCAAGACCTTCCTGGTGGAATACGGGAAGACCAATCTCTTCGCCCAGGATGCTCAGCTGCTCCGCAGCGGCCGGTCGATAAGTGTCCGCCGCCACAAGCAGCACGCGTTCGCCCTCGCCGCGCAGCCGGCGGGCAAGCTTGGCGATGGTGGTCGTCTTTCCAGAGCCTTGAAGGCCGACCAGCAGGACCACTCGTGGCGCCGGTCCGCTCAGCTGCAGTGGGGCCGGATCACCCAGCACACGGATCAATTCTTCGTGGATAATGCGGATCACTTGCTGGGCGGGGTTCAGCGCCCGCGAAACCTGCTCGCTGAGAGCCCGTTCCCGCACCCGCTCGAGCAACGCCTTCACCACAGAGAAATGCACATCGGCCTCGAGCAGCGCCAGCCGAATCTCGCGCAGCGCGGCATCCACGTCCTCCGGACGCAGTTTGCCACGCCGCCCAAGGTTGCGGAAGACGTCCTGCAAGCGATCGGTCAGGGTCTCAAACATTCACCCTCGAGTGCCCTTTGGGCGACACGGAAGCCGCCGATCGGTGCGTCAACCTGCGACTGCGACCGGTCGGCGGAACGCACGCCAGACTAGGCTTGGTTCAGCGGGTTCATTGTAGTCGCCGGCCTCCGGAGGGTCAAGGGAGACCGGAACTCGCCTGAAGCAGGAGGATTCCGATGCGCTGTGCTTCTTCCGGGCCTGCCTCTTCAAGGACAACGACAACGATCCGAGTTGGCGCGGCGTCCATCGACGCGCCAAGGTACCAGGCCAGCGGGATCTCTGGATCGCCGAGCACGGCACGGCCCATCGCCCCCGAAGTGGTCCCGGAATGGGTGCGCATCGACTGCAACACTCGATTGGCGACGGCTGGATCCAGGAGAGGCTGTCGATCTTCCTGGGCTGGGAGGCGCTCCCAGTCGCCGGCCGGGGTCTGAACGGCATCGACGATCCGCATCGGCGGCAGGGTGCCACCCGCGGCGAGCGCGGCAAACGCACGCGCAAGCTGGAGCGGATTCACAGTGAGTGCACCCTGCCCGAGCGCCATGGATCGCTGCGCCGAGGGGGATTCGGGCAGCTCGACGTCGGCTCCTGCACCCGCTGGTAGCCGAAGGAGTACGGGGGTCTCCAGCTGGAAGGCCTGAATCAACGCAATCAGATCCGTCGGCTCCCAGGTTGCGGCAATCTCCGCAAAGGGTGCCGGACAGCCAAATCGTGCGGCCGATCCCAGCGTAGGCGCCACGCCCTCATGCGGCTCCGACGCGCAGCGCACGGTGAGTCCATCGAGCGCAACGCTGACCGTGAGATCCCCCACCCCACGGTCCGGCGCCGTGATCTCTTGTTGGGTTGCCCAGGCCAGGATGAACGGATTCATGATCGTCCCGGGTTGATACACGCTTTGACTGGCACGATTAAGGAGGGGGGCGTCCGGACTCTCGATCAGCGAGGACCAGGCATCATCAAGCTGATTGGGATCAAAGCTCGGTGAGGAAACCAGCGCCAGGATGTCCCCTGTCGCCGGATCCAGCAGAACAACGGCTCCGCGGAGTCCGCCAAGCAGGTCGGCCGTCCGCTGCTGGAGAGCCAGATCGATCGTCAGGCGAACATCTAACCCCGCTGGCGGTGCGCTGGTGAGGGCGCGCTGCCACCAGATCGCGAATGGATCATAGCCCGCTTCGCCGCGCAAGAAAGGGTCCATGGATTGCTCGATCCCTGCTTGTCCATAGCGCGCCGAATCGTACCCGACGACAGAGGCGACAGCCGCCGAGGCATAGGTCCTTTCGTAACTGCCGCGCACGCCCAGGGTGGTCGCCAGTTCGGCGCCTGAGCGATCCATGATGTGGCCGCGGGGGGAGAAGCGCTCAGCCAGCGCCCGCCGGGGATTATCGGTCCTCGCCTGCAGGGTCCCGGCCCGAACCAGGCCCCACCAACCCAGCGCAATCGCCAATGCAACCCAGGCCGCCGCCAGACCGAGTTGCACATTCTGCAATGGACCGAGCGCCCTGCGACGCGGGTCTCGGCTCCCCGACACCTTAAGCAGCATAGCCATGGCAATGAAGCTGGTCACCAGGGATGAACCCCCATAAGAAACGAACGGAAGGGTGACCCCCGTGAGCGGCAGCAGCCGCGTCACACCGCCAATGATCAAGACTGCCTGCAGGCCGAGGGTGACCGAAAGCCCGACTGCCAATAGCGCGGAGAACGGGTCACCGGTTCGCAGCGCAATCGTGATGCCACGAGAGATAAAGACTGCGAACAACATGATCAGCGCGATCCCCCCGATCATCCCCCACTCCTCGACCGCAGCGGCGAAAACGAAATCCGTGTGTGCCACCGGAACAAATCCGGGGGCACCCAGGCCGGGTCCGGAACCCAGGATGCCGCCGGAGGCCATGGCGATCAGCGCCTGAATGGTCTGATAGGCGTTCCCGATCGGATCGATCCAGGGCTGCAGCCAGGCCATCAGCCGAAGCCGGACGATCGGGACGAGGAAATTGCCCATGACTCCGCCTGCCACGCCAAAGATGCCAGCGACCGCCAGGACCTGCCAGCGGCCTGAGGCCACATACAGCAAGACCGCCAGGACGCCAAGAAACAGCGTCGCTGTACCCAGATCGCGCTGGACGAACAGCAACGCCACAGATAGGCCCCAGACCACAAGCAGTGGGGCCAGCGTGGGGCCGAGCCGTGGATGCTTGTGTGACCAACCCAGGGCCATTCGATCGGAAAGGTAAGCGGCCAGATAGCCTACCAACAGCAGGCGCAGTGGTTCGGAGGGCTGAAGGTAGAGCCCACAGCAGCCAAGCCAGAGCCGCGGATCGCCACCGGATGGATTCGTCCCGAAGAAGAGGGTCAGGCCGACGAGCAGCAGGCCGCCGAGCAGCCACAGGTATCGGTAGCGGCGAAGCCAGCGCATGTCGCTCGGGCCGCGCAGGATCTCAAGCAACAGAACGGAGGCCACAAAGAACCATCCGGTCTGCCGCGCCCCGAAAACAGGACTGAGGCGCCAGATCAGCAGCATCCCCCAACCCGTGAGGAGCATCCCTACCGGAAGTAAATACGGATCCCGATTTGGCGTATGCCGGTCGGCCGTCCGGCGCACGAGCCATGCCAGCACGGCCCAGATCGGGAGAACAGCCAGCGGTTCTAGTCGGAGCGAGTCGATGCTCCAGGCGCCGAGCCTGGCAGCTGGCGCAATCGCGATGGCGAACGCCGAGCCCGCGAGGAATAGAAACGCGAGGCGCAGCAGGAGAGCCTCGCGACCGACTTGCGAGCGTTCAGCGTCAAGGAAGATAGGGATCGACAAGGAGAGATAGCCTCTTGCGCGTCTCTTCCGGGATGTGCTCCGCGGCGGTTGTCAGCGCGTCCCTGAGAGCGTGCCGGTGCGAGCAAGATGGGCCCTCCGGGAGATCGCTGGCCAGCTCCACGATAGCCTTCTTGGCAAGGTCCGCATTCTGGGTCAGGATTCGGAAGACCATCTCAACCGTGACCGGTGCCTCGGAGATGTGCCAGACATCGTAATCGGTGACATGCGCCATCACGGCATAGCACATCCCGGCCTCGCGGGCCAGGAAGGCTTCGGGAGAGGTCGTCATACCGATGATCGACATCCCCCAGGAACGGAAGGTGTTGGATTCCGCCCGAGTCGAGAAGCGCGGCCCATCGATGGTGATGTACGCGCCACCCTGGTGCACGGTGCCGCCGGCTCGAGCAATGGCATTGGTCACGCGGTTGGAGAGGTCGGAGCAGAAGGGGTCGGCGACACTCACGTGTGCCACCAATCCCCCTTCAAAGAAACTTGATTGTCGATTGCTGGTGAAGTCGAACAGCTGGTTGGGAATCACAATGCTTCCCGGCGCATAGTCCTCACGCAGCGAGCCGCATGCGCTGACAGACAACACGTGCCGGATTCCCAGCATGCGCAGCGCAAAGATGTTTGCACGGTAATTTACTTCGGAGGGTGAGAGCGTGTGCCCGGGGCCATGCCTGGCCAGAAACGCGACCCTGCGCCCTTCCAGCGTGCCGAGAACGACGGGTCCACTCGGCGCGCCAAACGGTGTATCGATCGTTTTCTCTTCCATCTCGCTGAGACCGTCGACCTCATAGAGGCCGGAGCCGCCGATGACGCCAAGAATCGGTTCCTTCTCCATGCTTGCCCTCCGTATGCAGCCGGTCGGCGCAGGCTATCTTAGCACACCAACCTTCCTATAAAGGCCTGTCAGTTGTCGCCGCAGTTTAGCGATGCTTTGAAGATGAGCAAGGTAGAGCGCTATCGCAGCACGCAGAATGCTCTGATGGATGTGAACAGTCGGAATTCGAGTGCAGCGTGCGTGGGAAGGTGGCCCGCTGTGGGTCCGTTTCGTTTCCATCCGGACAATGGCCACTATTCAGCGGAGAGGCGAGGGGCGCCGATCGCCGGCTAAGGGTCTACTGTAACCTCTGCAGATGCGAAGGACTCTTCGCGAGGAGGTTGAGCGCCGGGTTCGAGCCGGGTCTCCACCCGACCGAACATGATCGCATCCCCATAGGTCACGACCATCGGCTCTTCCACCAAAAGCGCATTCACGGTCGTTCCATTGCGGGATCCCAGATCCTCCAGCCACCACTGCCCGCCCTGATAGCTGATTCGTGCGTGATACGCCGACACGGTCTCATCCATCAAGGTGAGGCTGTTGTCGGCGGCCCGGCCGATCTCATTGACAGAGCGTAGGGAATGATATTCACCGACGCGCTCCCCTTCCAGGAAATGGAGGTAGCCGGAGGGGGCTTCGCGGGGGAAACGCTGTGCCTGCCGGGTGTCTTTCCACAGAAACCACAAAACCGCGCCCAGGAAGGCATACAGCGCGATCGCCAGCCCAAGTCGAAGGGCAAGCAGGACCCATTCCGGGGTCATTCCTCTTCTTCTTCTTCGCGCTTCGCTTTGTCGATCGTGTAGGTTCGCTGGTCGCCGGCCGGGCGCGGCGGAAATGGCGGTGAATAGGCGGGGGTGGCATCGAGCGTGCCTTCGGTATCCTCCCCATAGACCAAACGGACATCGGCGATCCGGACGACATCACCAGGACGCAGCGTGTGCTGACGAATTGCCCGACCGTTCACCTGGGTGCCGGCGGTCGATCCGAGGTCGAAGAGGACATAGCGAGAGTCCTTGACACGGAGCTGTGCATGAGTCCGGGAGACATGCGGATCCTCGAGGATCAACTGATTGTCCAGCCGCCGGCCGATGTTGATGACGGGGCGGTCGAGCGGAAAGTGGCGACCCCCATCGACGATAAAGAAAGCCCCAACAGGCAGCTTGCCGGGCTGCGTCTTCTGCTGCCGCGGCATAGCCTGTGTGAATTCAAGCGGATTGCTGCTGTGCCAGACCACCACCCGAACTTCCCACTTCGTCAGGGTGGGGTCGGAAGCCAGCATGATATGGGGCTCCCGGGCCATAGCATACCCACTGGCCCTGCTGGCCTCCAGCAAACCACTGGACAGCTCATGGTGGAGGTTGGGTGCCTGCTTCATAAGTGCTTCAACGTCGTCAGGATGAAGCGTCAGGGCATACTGGTCCGGCGCATAGGTCTCACCGTCTTCACCCCGCTTCACACTGTCGTACATGGCGCGGGCGACCTGCGCAGCGACCTCTGTCGGGGATATCTCCACGCCCAGCAGGCGCGAGAGGGATGATTCGAGCAGCGTCCCGATCTGCTTCTCAAGACGCGCAAGTGGCTGCATCATCGGTGGCATTATACGACGAAGCCCGCAACTTGACCACGCGCCCTGAAAGGCGACGACGCTGGGACTCAGTTCCCTTCTGCCGGGTCTACCAGCGCGCTTGTTCGACCGGCGGTGATGTCCGGGAGCCATGCCAGATCGCCGGGCGAATACTCCGCCATGCCACGCGGCGGACCCGTAGGATCTTCTGCGTACACCAGCTCGACGATGGCGATGCGAAGCAGGTCGCCTGGACGGAGCGTCCGTTCGCGGATGACGACGCCGTTCACCATTGTGCCCGCCGTCGAGCCGAGATCGAGCAGCGCATATTTGCCCCGCCGAGCGCGAAGCTGGGCATGGCGCCGAGAAACGCGCGGATCCGGGAGCACCAAATGGTTGTCCGGCAGGCGCCCGATGTTCATCACCCCCTGCGTTAGCGGGAAGTATCGCTGCCCAGCCACGATGAGAAACGCCCCCTCTGGTGGCACACCCTGTGCGGTAGGTGTAGCCGCAGCCGCCGATTGCGCAGCCTGTGGCGGCCGGCTGTGCCAGGCGAAAACATCGGCTCGCTTCTGCAGCGCGCGCAAGTCGGAAGTCAACGAGACATGCACGCGCCGGGAGAATCCGTAGCCGCACGTCCTCAGGGCTGCCTCGATCCGCTCAGCGAGGATGACCTGCAGTTCGAACGCCGAACTGCCGATCGCCGCCAGATCTGCCGGGTGGAGACGGATCGTGTATTGATCCGGAGCCGTCCGGCCGTCGCCGTTCCGTATCGCTGCCTCGACCTCCTGCATGAGATCTAGCGCCAGGCTCTCGGAATCCAGCCAGCCTCCCACCGCCTCTTCGAGTACCGGCATGATTTGTTCTGCGAAACAGGTCTTGTCAAGTTCGCTCATAGTTCTGGCGATTATACGGAAGCGGCGTAAGAGGGCAATCGGGGTTCGCATATACTGTAGGTGTGAACGCAAATCCGGCCGCATTCGAAGAGATCGAACATACAGCCGACTGGGCGCTCATCGTGCGGGGGGCTACGTTTGCGGCGCTGCTAGAGAACGCCGCCTTTGGCATGCTCCACCTGCTGGGCGCTTCTCCATCCGGTGATGAACGGCGGTGGCGCGACATTGAACTTCGTGCCAACGACCCGGAGAGCCTGCTCGTCACCTGGCTTGAGGAGTTGCTCTACGGAATCGAGACCGAGGGGATGACCTACACTGGCTTTGACATTGAGATATCCGACGGGCCAGCGCTCGTGGCCCGGATCGAGATCGCCCCATCGATTCCTCTCCGCAAGCACATCAAGGCCGTGACTTTTCATGAGCTCTCGATCGAAAAGACACCTGAAGGCTATGAGACGGTGGTCGTGTTCGATGTGTGACGGCGAGTCGGCCAGGGCTACCGATGCTTGAGAAGAAGGACTTCAGACGCATATCCCCTTACCTCTGGGAGATTCCGGCCTCCTACCGGGATGACATGCGCGTCCCGGTTCGCGTCTTCAGCGATCAGGCGCTGCTTGAAGCCGCGCTCGGCGACAAATCGTTCGAGCAGGCGGTCAACGCGGCGACCCTACCTGGCCTGGTTGGCTACATCGTTGTGATGCCGGATGTCCACCAGGGCTATGGGTTTCCGATCGGCGGCGTTGCAGCAACCAAGCTGCCCGACGGGGTGATCTCACCCGGCGCGATCGGCTACGACATCAATTGCGGTGTACGCCTGCTCGCCAGCCGGATCCCGTTTGGTGAGGCCGAGACCTGGCTCGCCGACCTGGCCACGGCACTCTACGCGAACTGCCCCAGCGGGGTCGGGGTCGGCGGCAGTGTCCGGCTGACCCACAAGGAGCTCCAGCGCGTGTGTCGTGAAGGGACCCAATGGGCACTCCGAAATGGCTATGCGCAACCAGACGATCTGGAGCGGACCGAGGAAGGCGGCACCATCGCCGGTGCCACCCCTGCTTCGGTCAGCAAGCGGGCCATGGACCGCGGTCGCGGCCAGTTGGGGACCCTGGGCGCAGGCAATCATTTCATTGAGGTCGATCTGGTGGATGAAGTCTTCCACCCAGCTGGCGCCAGGGCGATGGGGCTTGAAGAAGGCATGCTGGCCGTCCAGATTCACAGCGGCTCGCGCGGCTTTGGCCACCAGGTGTGCTCAGACTATGTCAAGGAATTCCAGGGCGCCATCCAACGCCATGGCATTCGGCTCCCCGACCGGGAGCTGATGTGCGCGCCGTTGGATTCGGAGGAGGGTCAGCGCTATCTCGGCGCGATGGCCTGCGCCGCCAACTACGCCTTCAACAACCGCCAGATTCTGGCCCACCACGTTCGGCGCTCCTTCGAGCAGGTGCTTGCCGGCGTGGTCCCCGATTGGGAGCTGCGGCAGGTCTATGACATCGCCCACAACATGGGCAAGATCGAGACGCATCAGGTCGAGGGACAGCAGGTTCGAGTCTGCGTGCACCGAAAAGGTGCGACCCGGGCGTTCGGGCCAGGGTTTGAAGGCCTTCCGGAGAGCTACCGGCCGCTCGGCCAGCCGGTCCTTGTCCCCGGCAGCATGGGAACGGCTTCCTGGGTGCTGCTCGGAACCGAGGGGAGCATGCAGCTCTCCTTCGGCTCGACCTGCCATGGCGCCGGTCGGGTGATGAGCCGGAGCAAGGCAAAGCGAGAGATCTGGGGCCAGGACCTGCGGGAGCAGCTCGAAGCCGGCGACATCCATATTCGCGCCGGTTCGATGCCGGGATTGGCCGAAGAAGCCCCGCGCGCCTACAAGGATG
The DNA here is from genome assembly GCA_041624375.1 of Anaerolineales bacterium. Taxonomy (GTDB): domain Bacteria; phylum Chloroflexota; class Anaerolineae; order Anaerolineales; family E44-bin32; genus JBFJVD01. The sequence goes on along the minus strand of JBFJVD010000067.1, from coordinate 1,014 downwards.
TGGATGCCGTGGTGGAAGTCGTGACCCTGGCCGGCATCGCTGCGAAGGTTGCCCGGCTTCGACCGGTGGCCGTCATTAAGGGCTGAACCCACGCTCAGGGCGGGAGCAGCCGAACAAACCGCCGCTTTCCGACCCTCAAAACTGCCGGAGCCTCAAGCTCAGGCAAAGCATTCGGCTCCTTGAGCACCTGGTCCTCGAGCCGCACGGCCTGCTGCTTGATGAGCCTGCGGGCCTGACTGTTGCTGGGTGCCAGGCCCGCCTCCACGATCACCTCGACCAGGCTCATCCCCTCACGGAGCTGAAAGTCGTCCACATCCCGCGGCAGCTTCTGTTGCTGGAAGACGCGCCGGAATGCCTGCTCGGCTTCTTCAGCTTTCGCATCTCCCTGATAAGCGCCGACAATCTCCCGGGCCAATTCCATTTTGACATCCCGCGGATGAAGCTCGCCCGCCACCAACCCGGCCTCCAGCGCTTCAATTTCCTGTGGATTCCAGCGAGTCACCAGCCGGAAGTAGGAGCTCATGGCGTCATCCGGGATGCTCATCACCTTCCCGTACATATCCTCCGGGGTCGCCAGCAGCGGGATGTGATTGCCGAGCGACTTGCTCATCTTGACCACCCCATCGGTCCCGGGCAGGATCCCCATGATGATCCCGATGTTGGGCTTAGCACCCATGGATTCCATCAGCTTGCGTGCGGCCGTGATGATGTTGAAGAGCTGGTCGCTGCCGCCAACCTGGACGTCGGTCCTCAGATGGTAGGCGTCATATGCCTGCATGACCGCGTACAGGAATTCGTGGGTGTAGATTGGGTCACCCTGCTCCCAACGTTCCCGAAAGGAGTCCCTGCTGAGGAATTGCTGCACGGTGAAGTTCTGCGCCAGCTCGATGACATCCCGGAAAGTCAAGGGCGCCAGCCACTCGTCGTTGTACACAACTTTGGTCGCTGCCGGATCAAGGATTCGGAAAGCCTGCTCGGCGTAGGATTCGGCGTTCAGGGTGGCTTCCTCCATGG
>JBFJVD010000066.1:0-12826 GCA_041624375.1 Anaerolineales bacterium | reverse complement strand
TCTGACCGATACCACGCTCAAAGATCGTTGGAGTGGATATGCGCAACGTCATGTCTGTTCGCCTCTACCGCACTGCGGCCAGAATGGTATCGATCTGGTCGCGTATCCGGATGCGCGGCGCCACCACCACCGGGTCGATTTTGCCTGGCTCAGGCTGGTTTGCGAGCGCCTCGCGGTAGGCGAATGCCAGGTCTGCGATGGTGATCTCAGCCAGATCAAGACGCGGCTCGATGACCGGCGGTGGGGCCAGGCGAACGAAGGTCTGCAGGTTGGCGGTCTGCCGTTCGGCCAACAGAATGGCGATCTGCTTATATTTCTTGTAGGCGATGAGCTGGCGCGCGAGCGCATCTCCTGGGTCTTCTTCACCTGCAGCGCGTTCCGGAGGACGGGGCAAAAGCGCTTCAGACTTGATCTGGATCAAGCGAGCCGCGATTACCAGAAAGGAGCTCAGCTCAGAGAGGCGCAGTGACTCGGGCTGCCTGAGGTGCGCGAGATACTGGTCGGTCACCTGTGCCAGCGCGACCCTGGTGATATCCAGCTCGGCGCGCTCGATCAACTCGAGCAGCAGGTCCAGCGGACCCTCAAAGACCGGTAGTTGGACTGCATACTGGTTCACGGGGGAATCCGTGTTGCGGTTTCGGGCGGCTCAGGTGAGCGCAGGTCACCTACAGCCGGCATTATACCGTAAGCCCCTCATCAGGCTTCTTTGCCTCCTCAAGGTGTAGGGTTCGGGGGACCCGCGAGCGTGAGCCAGCTTCCGATTCGAAATGGGGAAACATGGTACACTACGGCGGTCAAACACGGTTTCAGGGAGTAGATCATGGTAAGTGAACCCGTACATGTATCGGATGAAGCGTTTCAAAAGACCGTTCTCGAATCCGAGGTCCCGGTGGTTGTGGATTTCTGGGCGCCATGGTGCGGCCCCTGCAAGATGGTGGCGCCCATCCTGGATCGAATCGCCCAGGATTACGCCGGCAAGCTGATCGTTGCCAAGGTGAACACGGATGAAGACGCCGAGTGGGCGATGAAATTCGGCGTCCAGGGTATTCCGACGATGCTTTTCGTGGCCAACGGCGAGGTGGTCCACACCCAGGTGGGTGCGGTGCCCGAGCCGTATTTGAAGGACATGGTTGAGGAGCTTCTCAGCGCCTCAGCGGAAGTGTCGGCGAACTGATCCTCAGGCTCCGCAACGAAGTTAGCCCCGTAGACTTGCGCTACGGGGCTTTTGATTTGCTCTTATCGAGACTCTCAAAGCGGGCCTACTCTTCCCCCTTGGCGTACGACCCCCAGATCAGGGATTCAAGCGTCCGCCAGGCCCTGCGCCCGAGCGAACGCACCCCGGCGGTCCAGGCCGTAAGCTTGCGGCGTCGTTTCCGCATTGGCGGCACACGCTTCTCCGGCGCTACCCATCTCATCGCCAATGCTCCCCAGGTGAGCCCGGCGCCGAAGCCGACCAGCACAACGTTGTCGCCGGGCCGGATCCGGCCGCACTCAAGCGCCTCGCAGACCGCAATCGGGATGGAGGCGGATGACGTGTTGCCGTAGCGGTCGAGGTTGACCATGAAGCGTTCCATGGGCAGCTTGAGACCGCGGGCAGCAGCTTCGATAATCCGCCGGTTCGCCTGATGCGGAACGACCAGGCTGAGATCTTCGACTGCCATTCCGGCCCGCTCGGCAACCTGGCGGGTGGCGTCCGCCATCACGCGGGTCGCGAAGCGGAACACCTCGCGCCCATTCATCTGGATGGTGTGCAAATTTCGATGGACAGTTTCGAGCGAAGCCGGCATCCTGCTTCCGCCAGCCGGGACAGAGAGCAGGTTGCCGCCCGATCCGTCTGAGCGCATCGTGCAAGAGAGGATGCCCCCAGGCTCCTGGCTGGCCTCAAGCACGAATGCTCCTGCGCCATCGCCAAAGAGGATGCATGTCGTGCGGTCTTCCCAGTTGATGTATCTCGACAGAGTCTCCGAACCGATCACGAGCGCGTTGTCGATGCTACCCGTTCGGATTGCCTGGGCCGCCATGTTCAGGGCAAAGATGAAGCCTGTGCAGGCAGCGGAAAGATCAAATGCGCCCGCATTGACCGCGCCCAGATGGTCTTGCACCAGACAGGCGGTCGCAGGGAACAGGTGCTCGGGTGAAGCAGTGGCGACGATGATCAGCTGGATGTCGCGAGGATTGAGATCTGTGCGATCCAGGGCACGGTATGCGGCGCGGGTCGCCAGGGAGGCAGTGGTCTCATTCTTGGTAGCGATGCGGCGCTCCCGGATGCCGGTACGAGACTGGATCCACTCGTCGTTGGTATCAACAATCTTGGCCAAATCCTCGTTGGTCATGACGTTCTCTGGGACAGCCATCCCCCATCCGGTGACGCATGCGTAGCGGCTGTTCATCGGCCATCGCCATTCGTCTCAGGCTTGCTGAAAATCAAGGTGGCGTTATGCCCGCCAAATCCAAACGAGTTGGTCATGACGTGATCCAGTTCGATTGCCCGGCATTCATTGGGGACATAATCGAGATCACAAGCTGGGTCCGGGTGCTGATAATTGATCGTCGGAGGGAGCATGTTGTCGTTGAGTGCCTTGATGCAGAAGAGCGACTCAAGCGCGCCGGCACCGCCGAGCAGGTGGCCGGTCATCGACTTGGTCGATGATACCGGGATATCGTACGCCCGCTCCCCAAACACCGTCTTGATGGCTGCGGTCTCGCTCGAGTCATTGAGCTGGGTGCTGGTGCCGTGCGCGTTGATGTATTGGATCGCTTCTGGCGCCAGGGTGGAATCGCTGAGCGCAATGCGCATGCATTCGACCGCGCCTGCGCCGTTCTCGGCAGGAGCGGTGATATGGAATGCGTCGTTGGTGGCGCCGTACCCCGAGACCTCTGCCAGGATGTGGGCGCCCCGAGCCTGGGCGTGCTCCAGCGACTCGAGAATGAGCGATGCTGCCCCCTCGCCAATGACAAATCCGTCGCGGGTGGCGTCAAAGGGTCGCGAAGCGCCTTGCGGATCGTCGTTGCGCGTTGAGACCGCGTCCATCACATTGAAACCGGCCAGCGCAAGTGGCACGATCGCTGCCTCGGCGCCGCCGGCGATGATCGCATCGGCCGCGCCGCGCCGAATCATCTCGGCGGCTTCGCCGATGGCATTCGCGCTCGAAGAGCAGGCGGTGACGACGGCCATGTTCGGGCCGCGAAAGCCGAAGTGGATGGCGATCTGCCCTGCGGATGTGTCGGGAAGCATCATCGGCACCATGAACGGGCTCACCCATCGGGGACCGCGCTCGATGAGCTTCTCGGCTTCAGTGGCCAAGGTGGTGATCCCGCCGATTCCGGTGCCGATGATCACGCCAACCCGGGTCAGCTCGAGATCGGCTGGCTCCAGACCAGCTGCATCGAGGGCTTCTTTGGTGGCGACGAGGGCGAATTGAGTGAAGCGATCCATGCGGCGGGCGTCACGCCTGCCAAGATGCTCGTCCGGATCGAAGACTTTGACCTCGGCAGCAAACTGAGTCTTGAACTCGCTGGCGTCGAAGTGGGTTATAGGCCCGACACCTGACGTCCCGGAGAGTATCGCCTGCCATGTCGATGGGACATCGTTGCCCAGCGGGCTGATGCACCCCAGCCCCGTAACAACAACACGCTTCCTCACGTCTGCCTCCTCGCACCTCCAGCGCACCCTGCGGCAAAGTATAACACCCGATTCAGCGACTGGGTTTGGCAGCAGGGCTTTGGTAGAATTCGTCCGGCATGCTGCTACCCCTTCCCGCTGCGCCCGACGCGCAGCTTCCCGGCAGCCTTAAGCGCTGATGCTCCTGGTTACGGGTGCGACCGGTTTCATCGGCCGGACGGTCGTCCGAAGGCTAACAGAGGCTGGATATGCCGTCCGCACCTTGCTACGGCCTTCTGCCCAGTCGCCGCGGCTTCCCTCTGGTATCTCTATGGAAGTAGCGCTCTCCTCTCTGACGGATCCACGCGGGGTTCGGGCCGCACTCGTGGGTGTGGATACCGTTCTTCACCTCGCCGATGACGACCAGCTGAGAGGTCGTGCTGAGATCCTGGACTCAGAAATTGAAGGAACGGTCGCGCTGGCGGAAGCTGCGCGGCAGGCGGGCGTCCGCCGGATCCTTTATGTCAGCCATCTTGGCGCCGATCGATCATCGGCCTACCCGCTCCTGCGTGCCACAGCGGAATCCGAGGAGGCCATCCGCAGAAGTGAGATCCCGCATACGATTGTCAGGACGAGCATTGTTTACGGCGCAGAAGATCACTTCACCCGCGCCCTGGCCATGCAGCTTGCCGTCTCGCCACTGATCCTGCCACTGCCCGGCGACGGTTCGACCCTTCTCCAGCCGTTGTGGGTCGAGGATCTGGCGACTTCGCTCCTCTGGTTGCTGGAGACTCAACGAGATCGAGCCGAGACATTTGAGATTGGAGGACCGGAGTTTCTCAGCTATGGGCAGATCCTTGAGTTGATCATGGAACATACCGGAATGCGGCGGATCCTTGTGCCCTTCCGTCCACCCTATCTGCGGGTATTGATCTGGCTGGCCGAGCGCATGCTTCCCGCACCGCCGCTCACCACGTCGTGGTTGGATTATCTGGCGACGAGCCGGACCGCAGAACTTGATTCGCTCCCCGCTTATATTGGTCTGCAACCATCCCGCATGGAGACCAGGCTCGGCTATCTTCAAGGCAAGAACTGGGGTTGGGAGCTTATTGCGCAGCAATTCTCTGCGCAAAAGCGAGAGGTATGATGGGGGGTATGGTGCAGCAGCAGTTCGCCATTCGCTACCTCGATAGCTTCGAAGAGTTGCAGGTCGTCGAGAGACTTCAGCATGACATCTGGCCAGGGATTGCCAACGATGCTGTCCCTGCGAGCCTCCTCTCGGTGATTGCGCATAATGGCGGGGTTGTCCTTGGCGCATTCGAGGGCACCCGCCTGGTCGGTTTTGTGTTTGGCTTCCTGGGAACCGATCCGCACACCCCCGACCGGGTGGCCATGGCGCGGCTGAAGCACTGCTCCCACATGCTGGGTGTTCACCCCGACTATCGCAGTCAGGGTCTCGGTCTTGCTCTTAAGCTGGCCCAGCGGGAGGCGGTCGTCAAACAGGGGGTCCGGCTGATGACCTGGACCTATGACCCGCTCCAGAGTCGGAATGCACACATCAATGTGCGCCGTCTCGGCGCGGTCTGCCGCAGCTATATCCGAGACGCCTACGGCGAGATGCAGGACGGTCTTAACCAGGGGCTTGCATCCGATCGCTTCCAGGTGGAGTGGTGGCTCACGTCTCGGAGGGTTCAATCCCGCGTCGAACGGAAACGCAAGCCGCTTGACCTGGCAAATTTCCTGGCCGCAGGCGCCCAAAAGCTCAATCCTGCGTTCCTGGGCGATGACAACCTCCTGCGCCCTGCGAGAGCGCTCGAGGCGCCTTCTGGAAATCTTGCTCTGGTCGAAATCCCGCCCGAACTGGGCCGGCTTAAGGAGGCGGACGCAGGTCTTGCCAGGGCCTGGCGGCAGCAAACCCGCGAGATCTTTGAGCAGGCTTTCGAGGCCGGTTTTCTCGTCACCGACTTTGTCTACTTGAAAGGCGAGACCTTCCCGCGATCCTATTATGTGCTTTCGCATGGCGAAGGTACGCTCGGATGACACCCACCCTCGAGCGCGCTGAGTTACGCCGGGTGCGGATGCGTCTGAAGTCGCCATTCATGACTTCTTTCGGCGTCGAACAGGACCGGGAGTGCCTGATCCTGTGCCTACATGCGGACGGCCTGAGCGGCTGGGGCGAATGCGTCGCCGGTGCCTGGCCTGGCTATTCCTACGAAACGACGGCGACAGCCTGGCACGTCTTGGTGGAATTCTTCCTGCCGCAGGTGCTGGGAAAGCCTCTTCCGGCTCCCGCCGAACTCAGCTCGCGGTTGGCCGCATACCGTGGGCACCCGATGGCCCGAGCGGCGCTTGAGATGTGTCTCTGGGATCTCGCCGGCAAATCGTCGAATCAATCTCTGCAGGACATGTTGGGCGGCGAGCAGAAAGCCGTCCCCGTGGGCGTTTCGATTGGGATTCAAGAGTCCCCAAAGGATCTCGTCGCTGTTGCTGCTGCCTACATCGAAGAAGGATATCAGCGACTTAAGCTCAAGGTGAAGCCAGGAAGGGACGTGCAGGATGTGGCAGCGGTGCGGGACCGCTTCCCGGACCAGGTGCTCCAGATTGATGCGAACTCCGCTTATACATTGGAGCAGCAGGAGGTCTTCCTCCAGCTCGACGAGTTCGACCTGCTTCTGATTGAGCAGCCGCTAGCCGAGGATGATCTGGTCGACCACAGCCGGCTTCAAGAACTGCTGAAGACGCCCCTCTGCCTGGATGAGAGCATCCTCTCTGCCCGGCACGCGCGGCAGGCGCTGGAGATCGACGCCTGTCGCATCGTCAACATCAAGCCGGCGCGGGTAGGGGGAATTTCCGAGGCGGTTCGGATCCACAACGAGTGCGGCCAGCACGGGGCGCCGGTCTGGTGCGGCGGGATGCTCGAATCCGGGATCGGTCGCGCCTCCAATCTTGCGCTCGCATCATTGCCCGGCTTCACGCTAGCGGGTGACATCTCTGCGACTGACCGCTACTACGACCAGGATGTCACCGCAGAGCGGTTCAAGCTCAATCCCGACAGCACGATCGATGTTCCCCAAGGCCCGGGGCTCGGAATCGAAATCGATGAAGAGACTCTGGATCGTTTTACGCTGCTCGGCACTGAAATCAGGGGTTGAACTGGAGATAATCCAGCACCCAGATGGCTGACGACGCCCCCGCGTAGGCTACAACCAGCATCTTCAAAGTCTTGCCAATCCAGGACCAGAGAAGGAATTGGGATACTGGCATCCCGAGCGCGCCGGCGGCTGCCCCGGCCAGATCAAAGAATGGATTCGGGATGAACGCAATCACGAGTATCGCCCAACCGCCGTAACGGCGGGTAAGCCCTTCCATGCGCTTGTAGAGCCTGACGCGTTCGAGTTCCTGATGGCCGGTGAGGCCGGCGGTGAAGCCGGTCAGTTCCCCCAGCGTCGCCCCCGCGCCGGCGATCAATCCCACCCATAGCGGATGGAAAATCGCCCCAGCAGCGAATGTTATCGCCAGGCCCGGCATCGGCAGGACAAGCGTTGCATTCGTCAGGATGGAAAGCGCGAAGATGCCCGGATAGCCGTATGCGGCCAGTTGCTGCGCCTGCTCGCGGATTGAGACCAGGAATATTGTCAGGGCGACCATCGCCGCCAGGAGTGCAACGCGGACCAGACGGCCGCGCCACAGGCGGCGGGCACCTTCCTTCATTCGGTCTCTTCGATGACGATGCTTTGGATGGCGACGGCGGGCGCGCTTCGGGTCTGCGGATCGCGTGCCGGAATGGATTGAAGCACCTCCAGGCCGCTCACCAGCCGCCCGAAGACGCTGTGGCGATCGTCGAGCCAGGGGGTTTCACGATGCGTAATAAAAAACTGAGATCCGTTCGTGTTTGGGCCGGCGTTGGCCATCGACAGAATGCCTTCACCGTCATGGCGAAGGTCGGGGTGAAACTCATCCTCGAACCGATAGCCTGGGCCTCCGGTTCCGGTGCCGGTCGGGTCGCCGGTCTGGGCCATGAAGTCGTCGATCACGCGATGAAAGATCACGCCGTCATAGAATCCTTCTCGTGCCAGGAAGACGAAGTTGTTGACGGTTCGGGGGGCCCGCCGGGCGTGGAGGACCGCAACCATCTCGCCCTGATCCGTCTTGATCCTCGCCTGATAGCTTTTTTCGGGATCGAGCGTCAACGCCGGGGGCTGCTCATACTTCATTGGCTGCATCTTTCGCTCCTTGTCGGGAATTGCGCGGGATCAGGCCCTGCAGACGAGCAACGACCATGTCGATGGCCACGGTGTTGAGGCCGCCTTCAGGGATAATGACATCTGCATGGCGCTTGGACGGTTCGACGAATTCAAGGTGCATGGGCCGCACAGTCGATTCGTATTGATGGATCACTGATTCCAGCGTTCGTCCACGTTCGACGATGTCTCGCTGCAGCCGGCGGATGAAACGAATGTCGGCGGGCGTGTCAACGAAGATCTTTACATCGAGCAAATCGACGAGCCGCTGCTCCACAAAGATGAGGATGCCCTCGACAAGCACAATCGGGTGAGGCTCAACACGGACGACTTCGCCGGTGCGCGTGTGGCGGGTGAAATCGTAAACCGGGATTTCCGCCGCCTCCCAGCGGCGCAGCGCGCTGACATGATCGATCATGAGGCTGGTCTCCAGCGAATCGGGGTGATCGAAGTTGACAAGTTGGCGCTGGGATTCGGGCAGGTCACCGAGGTCTTTGTAGTAGGCATCCTGCGGGACGAAGGAGATTTGATCTGCGCCGATCCGCTCCAGGACGACGTTGGCGACCGTCGTCTTTCCGGAGCCGGTTCCGCCAGCGATGCCGATTACGACAGGTGGAGAGCGCTCGGCCATGCCCCGCATTATACGGTTCCCCTCAAGAAATGCGAAACGCTCCCGTTTGGGGAGCGGAAGAGCCACCGGAGGGATTCGAACCCTCGACCTGACGTTTACGAAACGCCTGCTCTGCCCCTGAGCTACGGTGGCGGGCTGCAGGATTATATCACGGCGGCCTCCTGGTCTTGGCAACCCGGCGCGTGGGCGTGATAATGGGGACCATGCGGATCGCGATGATTTCGTACCATACCTGCCCATTGGCGACCCTGGGCGGTAAGGACACCGGCGGGATGAACGTCTACGTCCGGGATCTCACCCGCTACCTTGGCCGGCGTGGGGTGGGCGTGGATGTCTTCACCCGATCACAGGACGAACATGTTCCGCATGTGCTGCACAATCTCGGCTATGGAAACCGGATCGTCCATATTCCGGCTGGCCCCGAGCATCCGACAGATAAAGATCAATTGGCCGACTACCTCCCTGAATTCGTTGAGCGGGTGCTTGCTTTCGCGAACGCCAAAGGAATTTACTACGACCTGATTCACAGCCATTACTGGCTTTCAGGGCTTGCGGCTCTGGAGCTCAAGGCGACTTGGGATATCCCGGTGATCCAGATGTTTCACACGCTGGCGATGATGAAGAGCCGAGTGGCCCGAAGTCCGGAGGAAGCCGCTTCGGAGCTTCGCCTTCAAGCTGAGCATCGGCTACTTGCCGAGACGGATCGGGTGGTTGCGGCGACGCAGGCGGAGCTGGCGCAGTTCCAGTGGCTCTATAAGGCGGATACGGAGAGGGTGGTGGTGATCCCGCCCGGGGTCGATACCGGGCGTTTCTATCCGATCGACAGCGATGAATCGCGAGAATTTGTCGGCGTCGAGCCCGACCAGAAGATGATTCTGTTTGTTGGCCGGATCGAGCCGCTGAAAGGGATTGACACTTTGCTGGAGGCCATCAAACTGCTTGATGAGCAGGGAGTGCTCGGTGAGCCACCTCTATACCTGGCCATCATCGGAGGCGACCCTGGCGAAACGCGAGCCCAGCGCACAGCAGAGATGGTCCGGCTTCAGGAGTTGTGCCGCGAGATGGAAATCGGCCATCTTGTGACGTTCCTGGGAAAGCGCGATCAGGATACGCTCCAGTATTACTATTCGGCGGCCGAAGTGGTGGTCATCCCCTCACACTATGAATCCTTCGGCCTGGTTGCGCTTGAGGCGATGGCCTGCGGCACACCCGTGGTTGCCTCGGAGACTGGCGGCCTTGTGTTTCTGGTGCGGGACGGAGAAACCGGCTTCCACGTGCCGGCGGGAGATGCGGCGGCGCTCGCTGCCAGGCTGCGGGAGCTTCTCGAGAATGCGAGCCTGCGTGAGACGCTGGGCGAACGGGCTGCCGAGTACGCAGTTCAATATGCCTGGCCGCTCATCGCCGACAAGATCGTCAATCTCTACAAATCTATGCTTCAGGCCGTCGCTTGAACCCGACTGTGAACTTCAGCTAATGGACAGTCTCGTCGACCTTGTCAAGAGCTATCTGTTGCCGGGCTCGGCCATGTTCCTCCTCCTTGGCGCCAGTGTCGGTACGGTTTTGCTCTTTATGGGAAGCTCTCGGCAGCGCTGGGGGCGCCGGGTCCTGGTGTCGCTCCTGGCATTGTATTGGGCCCTCAGCACTCCTCTCGTGGTCGACCTCCTCGAAGCCGCGCTGCGCCGGGACTACGGATCGCTGGGCGAAGCGGCGATCACGGTTGATGTGCAGGCGGTGGTTCTGTTGGGCGGCGGCGCCGTGACCCATCAGCTGGGGGATTCCTCTCTCGACGTCCTGAGTGAGGCGAGCGCGCTGCGATCGCTGGAGGCGGCGCGCGTCTACAATCAACTCGGCCCGCCGCTTCTGATCGTGTCCGGGGGCGTGGGAGCCAGGGAAGGGGCTCAGGCGCCGGAAGCGCTGGCGCTGCTCGAGTCGCTGGCCGCGCTCGGAATCCCCCGGGATCGTATGATTGTCGAGACCGCGTCTCGGAACACCTATGAGCAGGCCGTCAATATCCGGTCGATCCTGGAGGAGCGGGGGATTCAGCGGGTAGTTCTGGTGACTTCTGAGCTTCACATGTGGCGCGCGGTGGCCACATTTCGCGGCCAGGGCATGGACGTGCTGCCCTCTGCTGCGCCCAATCAAACACAAGCCATGCGTACGCAGCCGGCCTGGGCGCCAAACGCGGCCTCGCTCCAGGGGAGCCAGTCGGCATTTCGTGAGATCTTTGCGCTGGTCTACTACTGGGGACGTGGCTGGCTGAGGGGCTAGCTCGACCAGCCGGCCGCAGACAGTCTTCGATCCAGATCATAGGCCGCGCTGATCAACGCCAGGTGGGTAAAAGCCTGGGGGAAGTTGCCCAGATGCTCCCCCCGCGGGCCAAGTTCCTCAGCGTACAGTCCCAGGTGGTTGGCGTAGCCCAGCATCTTTTCGAAATAGAAGCGGGCCTTCTGCAGTTCCCCGGCCCGCGAGAGGCATTCGACATACCAGAATGTGCAGATGCTGAACGTCCCCTCGTCGCCTGCCAGACCGTCTGGGGTCTCCTCTACGTTGTACCGATAAACCAATGAATCGAACACCAGTTCGCGCTCGATGGCTTCAAGGTGAGAGAGCCATCTCGGATCTCTGGGGCTGATGAACTTGACCAGCGGCATCAGGAGGCTCGAAGCATCCAGCGCCGATGTCCCTTTGGCTTGGATAAACGCTTGCTTGCCATCATGCCAGAAATTGGCGTAGATGTCATGGAAGATCTGATCGCGTACGTTGCGCCAGCGCTCCAGCGGCGCTGGAAATGAGCGCTTCATGGCCAGCCGGATGCCTCGGTCCAGGGCCACCCAGCACATCAACCGCGAGTAGAGAAACTCGCGCTCACCCCCACGCACCTCCCAGATCCCCTCGTCGGGCCGCTGCCAGTTGTCCGTCACCCAGTCGATCAGTCCCACCAGATCGTCCCAAAGGTCGTAGGCGATCGGATGCCCGTGCTTGTTGAAGAGATAGACGGAATCCATCAGTTCCCCGTAGATGTCCAGCTGGAGCTGGTCGTAGGCGCCGTTGCCAATGCGCACGGGACGTGATCCGCGGTACCCTTCCAGGTGATCGAGGGTGCTCTCCGTGAGCTCCTTGCGCCCGTCAATGCCATACATGATCTGTAGGGAACCCTTCGGCCCGATATCGTGACACCGGTCTTCGATCCACTGCATAAATTTGGCTGCCTCTTCTGTGTAGCCAAGGCGGATCAGGGCGTAGAGCGTGAACGAAGCATCGCGGATCCAGGTATAGCGGTAGTCCCAGTTGCGCTCACCGCCGATTGCCTCCGGCAAGCCGAACGTGGGGGCGGCGACCATCGAGCCATGCTCGAGCGAGGTCAGCAGCTTCAGGGTCAGCGCGGATCGATTAATCATCTCGCGCCAGCGGCCCGTGTACTTCGAGTGCCCAACCCAGCCCCGCCAATAATTCACGGTCTCCTTGAACAACCCAGAGACATACTCAGGCCCAGCCGAAGGCGAGGGTTCATCGCCGTTCAGCTGCTCGAGGATGAACGCGGCCGACTCACCTGCGGCCAGTTTGAATTCAGCAACGGCAGCCCCGCCATGACTCTCCAGCGGTACCTGGGCCAGCAAGTGCAAGTTCAACCCCATCGGTCCATGGGAATGGAAGCGAACTTCTCCCCCATGCACCTCAATCTCGTGATCAGCGCGCGCATGATCGAATGCGGGCAGGCATGTCATCCGGAATCGGATCTCGCCCCGGACGGTCTTCACGCGCCGCACAAGCTTGTGAGCGGGCCCAATAGATTCGACCGGCATGAAATCAGATACCTCGGCCACGCCTTCAGCTGAGAGGAACCGAGTGAGGAGGACGGGAGAGTCTGGCAGGTAGAGCTGCTTATGCTGAGCGTCCTCAAGAATGGGGGCGATGCGAAAATAGCCGCCCTTCTCATAATCCAGCAGGCGGGCGAAAATAGACGGAGAATCGAATTCCGGAAAACACATGAAATCGATCGAGCCATCCATTCCTACCAGCGCAACCGTATGCAGGTCTCCGATGATTCCGTAGTTCTCGATGGGTTGATAGCGCATGGGACACGCCTCCATGGATGGCCTGTCGGAAAGCCGGGTTGCCTGCAACTTGTCTGCGGACGCTGAAACTGTACCTTGCACAGCAACGGCTCGGCTCTCCCTTATCCTACCCGCTCGAACCGTGGCCCCCTTGAACGCAATGTGCCTAGCGCAGCGCGCCAGGCACATTCAGTCTCGAGCGAAGATCGTACAGCGGCCGGGGCCGCTTTCATGACAGGCCAATCACACGTTCAGTCTCCGGATCGAGATCGATGTCGTAGTATGCCGGCCGGGTGGG
>JBFJVD010000065.1:0-12878 GCA_041624375.1 Anaerolineales bacterium | reverse complement strand
AGCAGCTGGAGCAGCCAGATCTGCTCTCCGCGGAAGTCGAGGACGACAGGGGGGTCGCCGTCATCCGGCGGATTGTGCGCGGCCGGTTCGTCGGGCGCGAGCAGGAACTCGCTGAGGCCAGGTCGCTGTGGGACCGGGTGCTGCGCGGCGAGGGTCAGACGCTGCTCGTCAGCGGTGAGCCGGGGGTCGGGAAGACGCGTCTGGTGCGCGAGCTGGCCACCCATGTGGAGGTGAGCGGCGGGATGGTATTGGTGGGTGAGTGCGCTGCCGAGGGGGGCGCACCCTACGCCCCGTTCACGCAGATGATCGGCCGGTCGCTGCAACTGAGTTCTCAGAACGGGTTCAAGTTGCCCGAGTTCGTCCTTGCAGAATTGCTGAGTATGGTGCCTGAGTTCGAACCGTACTACCCGCACATTCAACCCAACCCGCCGCTTGAACCGGAGGCGGCGCAGCGCCGGCTCTTCGAGAACGTCGTATCGTTCTGCGGCGTGCTCAGCGAGCATACCCCGCTCCTGCTGGTGATCGAAGATGCCCATTGGGCCGACAGCGGAACATTGGCCCTCCTGCGCCACCTCGCGGGCCGCACGCGCCAGCAGTGCACCCTCATCGCCGCGACCTACCGGGAAGTCGAACTCGATGAGGCGCGGCCCTTCCACGAGGTCCTGCTCGATCTCAACCGCCGGCGCCTCTCGTCACGCCTGAAACTCAAGCCATTTACCAAACAGCAGACGGGCGAGATGCTGGCAGCCATCTTCCAGAAGGACATTACCCCAGAGTTTCTGGATGGCATCCAGCGCGAGACCGAGGGCAACCCTTTCTTCATTGAAGAGGTCTGCAAAGCGCTCATTGAATCCGGCAAGCTGTACTACGCCGACGGCCGCTGGCGCCGGCCCAGTATGGATGAGCTCGAGATCCCGCAGAGCGTGCGGGTGGCGATCCAATCCCGGCTGGCCAGACTGCCCACGGACTGCCAGGACACGCTGGTGCTGGCTGCCATTATGGGACGGGAGTTCGACTACGATACGCTCGTCGAAGCCTCCGATCTCGCGGAGGATCGGCTCATCGACGCGCTCGAGGCGGCTGAGCAGGCTCAGCTGATTGAGGCGGTGGCTGGCAAGGGCGATGTGACCTTCTCGTTCGTCCATGCGCTGATCCCGACCACACTGGCCGAGGGGGTACGCACCTTGAGCCGGCGCAAGCTGCACAAGCGGGTGGCCGGCGCCATCGAGCGCCTGCGTCCGGACGACCATGAGCAGCTTGCTTATCATTTCGAAGAGGCCGGCGACGAGGCTCGGGCGCGGGATCAGTACACAAAGGCCGGCGAGCGCGCCGCGGCCGCCTTCGCCAACCAGGAAGCAGAGAACCACTTTCGCGCTGCGCTCGAACTTGATCCTTCTGAGGCTGAACGGACACTATTGCTCACCATGCTGGCGGAGGCCCTCGCCCGAATCGGTCGGTATGATGAATCGATTAGCCTCTGGAAGGAGGCCGCGCAACGTTACCAGGAGCTGCAGGATGCGAAAGAAGTGGCAGCGTGCTATACGCGCATGGCGCGCGCCCGCTGGTGGTCGGGTGACTTAGCTGGCGCGCTCGAGCTCGCGCTGCAGGGTATGGAGCTTATGGAAGGCTCGGAGGAGAGCGCCGAGCTGGCGGATCTTATTCACGAGACCGCGCGCGCCCACCATTTCTTGGGCCAATCTCGCAAAGCCGAGCCCCTCTGCCGGCAAGCGCTTGAGATGGCCCGGCGCACCGCCGATCGGCGCGTCGAGGCCGAGGCCCTGATCACGTTGGGGGTGCTGCATGGCATCAGTTCGCAGGAGGCAATTGGTGCCCTCGAAGAGGCGCTGCGTATCTGCCAGGCCGAAGGACTGCTGCTTGAGGAATCGCGCGCCCACAATAACCTGGGCGGAGTCTACCTCTCGCATACGGCCGCGACCCGCGCGGCCCGTGAGCACTTCCTGAAGGCGGCAGCGATCGATCGGCAGATCGGGAATCTCCCTGGGGAGCTGTTCACATTGACCAACGCTGCCAGCACGTCGATCGATATGGGCGAATTGTCCCGCGCCGAGGAATTGGTCGAGGACCTCGACCGAATCTTCGAGCAAACCGAGGAGGCGGGCGAAGCCAGGAAGAACTACAGGGCGCTGCTCGCCCATCTTGAACATGCGAAGGGCAACCTCGACTCAGCGCGAGATATGCTCAGGTCGCAGCTCGAGCAGGTGAAAGCTTCCGGCTCAAACGTCGAACTGATCGGCCCGGCAATGGGATTGGGGTGGGTGCTGATCGGACTTGGTTCCTACGAAGAAGCTTCGGCCGTTATTCGGCAAGTGGTGGAAGCCGCCGATGAAATCGGATCAGTCCAAGTCTTCACTCGGGTCTTCTTGACCATTGCCCTGGCGGAGCAAGGGGATGTCGATCGGGCGCGGCAGACGGTTGATCAGGCTGAAGAACTCTTTGCCGAACAGGCCCTCCCGTCGTCGGAGATGCTTCTGAGACTCGCACAGGCCGTGGTGCTTGCCGCCGAGCAGCGCTGGACGGAGGCGTTCGAGGCCTTTGGCGATGCCACCGATCGGGTCACGCGGGCAGAAGTGCGCTTCCCGCGCATCTATTACTTGACCTCCTGGGCGGCTGCTCACCAGCGGCGTGGCCAGGTCGAGGATCTTGTGCGTGCCAGGGAGCTGCTGCAGGAAGCGGTTGCCGAACTCGAGGCGATGGGATCGCCCACGTACGCGCGGCGCATCCAGACCCGTCTTGAGGCGCTTCAACAAGCGGCCTCGTAGCCACCATCCAGCCAAACTTCCCTCATCCCGTTTCGAAACTGGCACATCCTTCTTCAACCCTGACATTGCCGAGCGCAAATATCGTGACGTGGAGCCGGTAATTTGGTGGGGAGTTCATTTTCATGTGACGACGGGGCGCTCATGAAAAAGCTCTCGGAACGCCAACGCTCATTCCGGCTGGTGCTCTTCATGCTTACAGCCTTCTGGGTCGCTGGCTGTGGGACCCTCGAGGTCGGCCTAGAACCCGACTCGAGCGCCGGCGGGCCCGTCAGCGCGACCCTCGCAGCGCTCGAAGCCGAACGGAACCTGCTGGCAACTCAAGTCGCCACCATGCAAGCGCCCGCCAGCCTGGAACTGCTTGCCAGCTGGGAGCACCTGGACAGCATCCTGATCGCCGAGGAGCAAGCCTTCACCCTCAGCATCGGCCTGCGCGAGCTGCTCGTGCTGGATCTCTCCGAACCGACGGTGCCCCGTGAGATCGGCCGCAGCGACCCCCTCGACAGCGATGTGCTGAAGATCTTCTCCCCTGGGATTGACACGGTCTATGCCCAGACCGCCGAGGAACTATTCATCATCTCGGCAGCCGATCCAACGAAGCCAGAAGTCGTCGGGACACTGCCGTTTCCCTTCAGCGGGGGTCACGCTCTCTCCAATGGCCTCCTGCATATCGCGGGACCCATGGGTATGCACGTTCTGGATGTGTCCGATCCCACCCGCCCCGAAGAGGTCGCAACCTATCGCGTTCCCGGCGGCGCCAATCAAATGTTCATCGAGGGCGATGTGGCCTATGCTACGGCTGCGGAGTTCGGGCTGCGCATCATCAACCTTGAAACACTTGAGGCAGCGTATGAGGTCGGAGCCTTCGTTGCCGGCAGGGAGTGGTTTGAGGGCATCTTTGTTGTAGAGGACGTGGCCTATGCAACCACGATCAACGGGCTGGTGGTGCTGGATGTCGCGGATCCCACGGCGCCGGTTGCGTTGAACCGCTACCCGGCACCTTTTGCGGCCAGCGTCGTCGTGGAGGGCACGCGGGCGTATCTGTCATCGGATAGAGGCATCCACGTGTTGGACGTCTCCGATCCGCTTAATCTCCGGCTCGTAGCGGCCTATGAGGACCCCTTCGGCTTCGGGCCGGTCACGGTTGCCGGCGAGGTCCTCTACGAAAGCGGCCGGTTCGTGCGCGTTTACCGCTTTGCGCCCTGATGTCACCACGTGTTCCGAGAATGGAGAGGACATTAGGATGGTCTACCCCGGCGATGAATTGTGGTGATATTCCTCTCCTGAATCCCTCCTCTTAACATATTTAGACGACATACGTCGAGTCAACTGGGCGGATCGCTCTTTAAGATTCCGCTTGATTGTGATAGAGTGGACATAGGGAGCCGAAGAAACCAGAGGTGCGGCTCCATGTCCAGCGAGATCCTGTCATATATGGGTTTGCTGCTCACTGTGATGTGGAGCGCAACTCATCAATTACCCACGAAGTCAGTATTCTCCGGGTTTCAAGAGATCGCCCTCGAAACAAACATGACATCACAATGGAGTGGATCTTCGAGGGTGCGGGCTTGAGCTACATCGGTACCCTCATTTCCGTCGTCACCTTTGTAGAGGCGGGGTCAGCCGTGTCAGGCACCGAATATCTGGTTTCTGCAGCCGGGCTCTTCGTATTGCTCAGGCATCGATCTTCACTGGCTACATCGTCGATTTCCTGCCGTTCAAGCTCTGCCTACTCATCTCCAACGCGTCAGCAGTTCTGATCCTGGTGGGCGCCGTGGTGTAGGGACTGTGCATCCGGTCGTGATCGAATCCGCCCGGAAAGAGGCGGCCATTGGCCCAGAACTCATTTCGGGCTGTGGGCGGGTCAATCGCGCCCTACGCCGCGCTGAAGTCGACCATACATTTGGGCCGAGGCTCGTGAGGCTTGAATGCGATATCGAGCCAGAAGCCTTTGGATTGGATCGCGCCCGCTAGATATCGGGGGGTATCGTGCGATCACTTCTGCGGAAAATCCTTTCCTCATTACGTAGGGCACAAAATGAGATTGTTGGTGGGCTGGTTGTCGTCATTATTGTGGCATTAGTTACGAGTGCGATCCAATGGTTTCGAGAGTTCAGAACACAAGAAGAGCCGTCTTCGCTGGCATCTGACCCATCCGAGGTAGATGTCTCAGATTACCCTCTTCCTTCGGAACTGAATTCGCCTATCCCTGCCGATGACTCGGCAGGGGATCCACCTCAGGAGGTGGATCTAAACAACGTCGAGCGAAACACCGATCTGAGCACGATGGGGGCCGAGCTCTGGCGCATTGAATTGCCAGGGCAGCTGCAGGCAGCCCCAATCATCGCTGAGGATGGTTCGATCGTCCTCGTAACAGCTTCCGGAGTGATGTTAAGGATTGACACTC
Organism: Anaerolineales bacterium; assembly: GCA_041624375.1. Lineage (GTDB taxonomy): Bacteria > Chloroflexota > Anaerolineae > Anaerolineales > E44-bin32 > JBFJVD01. The sequence continues at coordinate 7,694 of JBFJVD010000065.1, read as the reverse complement.
TCGGCAGTGAACTGTGGCGGCTCGTTCTGGGAGGGGCAAGCGCCACCAGGAACTACAGTCAACCTGTTTTGACGCCTGATAACCACATTTACATTGTTTACGACGGAGAGCTTTTTAGCATTACCGATAAAGGCACAATTGACTGGACCTTTTCAAAACCTGTTGCGGGAGGACTGACCGCCCAGCCTGCCATCGGCTCAGATGGATTGATCTATCTCATGACAAACGACAGCACCTTGCTGGCTGTCTCCCCGGAGGGAAACGAGCAGTGGAGCCAGGATTTATGCCAGGTTATGGGTGGAGGAACGTGGCCTGGTCCTGCTGTCGGATCGGATGGAACGGTCTACGGCGTGTGCAAAGGGGAAGATATCTATGCCCTGGAGCCGACCAGCGGAACCATCGCCTGGGAATTTCATACCAACGATCGCATGGAGTCCACGCCTGTCGCTGGGGATGACGGGCTTGTCTATTTCGCATCAAATGGCGGGCGAGTGCTTGCCATGCGACCGGACGGCATTCCTCGCTGGCAGAGTTCTGTGGCGGGGCCTCCAGGATACATTCAGATGATTGACGCGCCTGTCGTGCGAGGCCCAAATGGGCTCATATATGTAGCGCCCCGGCATGGCGTGATTTACGCATTGGATCCTGCAACAGGCGAAGTGCAGTGGAGCGCGCGGATCGGGGGACAAGGGGTAGGAATGAATCCCGTCGCCGTTTCTGGGGGCGGCTATGTTTACGCTCGTAACTTGAATGGTGACCTCCTGTGCATATCCCCAGCGGGGGAGGTTTGCTGGCAAATCAGCCCAGCAAGTGAAGCCATCCGTTTCTCTCCACCTGCTGCTGGACCCGAGGGCGAGCTCTACGTAGGCATCGATAATGAGCTGGTCGCATTTATTTCCGAATCAGACTGAGCATGTCGAGAAAGGGGCAGACCATGTGGAGAGAAAGATGGCTGGCACTTGCTGTCATAACAATCGTTGTGATGGTGTTACCAGCTTGCGGTGGCATCGAAGGCTCCTCGTCAGGCAGCGCAGCTGATCCGTCGCCTGGACTGTTCAGGGGGACGACAAGTCAGGGAGAGCAATTTAGCCTGCGCGTGGAAGAAGTGAATGGACAGCTGACGATCACCTCGATCCAATACACCATCAAGATGGAGGCCCAGGGCTGGACCGTAACCAGCGAAATGGTGCAGCCCCACCCGCGTCAAATCGTCATCGAAAACGGTCGCTTCTCGGGCAGCCATGCCCGAGACAACACCACTGAAGAAATCAGTGGAATGTTCATGGGAGATGAGGGCGCAGAAGGGCGACTCCATTGCTCCCACGACCATCCTCAAGGTCTTGGCAGGGCGACCGGCGAGGTGACATTCGTGGCCCAAAGGTCGTCTCCATAGATTTTAGGTCTGCGGTAGCAGGGGCGGAATCCTCGAAGAATCTGAGCAGTCGCCCACGAACTGAACCCTGATTTGCCACGAGCACAACTCGGGTTCATTCTCAGCGAGTAAGCTGCAGAGCGTAGTGTCCCTGTGAAGGACTGAATTCTGCGTGCCTCTCGCTGGTAGTCATCGGCGTTTCGAGTCGATTCATCCAGGTTTGCAGCCCCCCGCGTAGCATCACGCTGAGTTCGATGACTCCTGTTGTATGCTTGGGCTGACCGAGCATCGATCCCGGGCAGATCGGCACCCGACTCTTCGAAGCCCTCATTCAGGCCAACCTGCCCGACCTCACAACCCGAGGGGAGCCATTGACCGAGGCCAGACTCGGATCTGGCAAGGAGTCCACCCTCCGATGACCTCACCTCCATCCACCATCCGTGCTGCTCGCGTGCTCCTCATCCTCAACGCGCTGATCTGGTTCGCGCTCGGCGCCATCATCTCCGTCGGCGCCCATCCCTCGTTTCGCGAGATGGACCTGCTCAGGGTAGGCATGGCCGTCTCGACCCTGCTCACCGCGGCCGTCCTGACCGTGCTCATCGGCCTGCTTGGTCGCAGGAGCCGCCCGGCCTACTGGCTCGTGGTCGCCGCGCTGGCGGGTATGTCGGTTCTCACCGTGCTGGATCAATTCGGGCTCCCGGATCTGGCGTTCCTGGTTCTCACGCTGCTGGCCTTGATCCTCCTCATCCGGGACCGGGCCTGGTACCTTCGAGCGGACTTCGAAAGCGAGCAAGCCGCTTAGGCCTGCGCCGATTGCCTGCAAATCCGGTACGCCCGCAACCGCGCGCGGGCGATCGGGCCAAAAGATCGCGACTACTTGGCGCGTGGGGGCGGCAACGCGTGCCGCCCCGTTCTCCTGATCGGTGCCCCCCTCCTTTCCTTTCGGCCTGACGATGATGAGCAGGCTGATGTGCACGGAGTCCGCCTTCGCCGCGCCTTCCTCATCGGGGCGGGTGGAGGCTGCCTCGTGCTTGCCGCAGTCATGGTGGTCAAGTTCCTCGCGCCGTTCGGCCTAACCAGCGCTTCCCTTGGATGGGAGTACGTGGGGGTCAACGTTTTGCTCGCAGCTGCATTCTTGTGTTTTGGCTTCACGGAGCGAAGGGCTCCCTAAGGCGGTCCACCACCGGCGGCTCCACAACCTCCGAGGCGGGCAGCCGCGCTTCGGCCTCGGTGCCAGAACGAATGTAGCTGATGTCGTCGTAGCTTGTGGGACCTTTCGCCGCCCGATGGACCCGCGGCACAGGTTGTCGCACCTCTCGGGGGTGATTTAATGTATAGTTGCCCATTGATCCTCCCGGAGGAGAACATCGCTGACCGCCTCCCACAGCTTTCCTTCGACCGGGCGGGGATCCGATACCCCCTGGCAACTTGAGTCGTTCGCCGCTCGCGCAGCCTGCTGTTTGCAGCGGCTTATGCTCGCCGACGCTGCGGTCACAAAGGGTGAGTTGGCGTGGACATGAAGCGGGGAAACCCTGGTTCTATCAATTGGATGGCCTTGACCGTCGCCATCTCGATCGGCCTCCTTGGGGGGATCGGACTCTTTACCTTTGATTACGCCGAAGGGCTCTCGTATTTATCAGACGACCCGCAAGCCTGCATCAATTGCCACGTGATGCGTGAGCAGTACAGCGGCTGGACCCGCTCCAGCCATCAGGCCGTGGCCGCCTGCAATGATTGCCACACCCCGCACACCTTCTTCGCCAAATGGTTCATCAAAGGACTGAACGGCTGGAATCACAGCGTGGCTTTTACGACCGGCAATTTCCCTAACACGATCCGCATCAAGCCGCTGAACGCCGGCGTCGTGGAGGCAAACTGCGTGGAATGCCATCAAGTGATGGTGAGCAATCTGCATCGCGAGTCAGACGAAGAAGCATTGTCCTGTGTTGCCTGTCACGGCAACGTGGGACATCGGCGCTGAGCACACGGGAAGGGCACCCATGTCGAGACTTCTCTCCAGATCCAGCCTGATCTATATCGGCAGCCTGGTGGTGGTGGGCGGATTGACGATCGCCGTCGTCGCGCTGCTGATTAACATCAACCAGCGCAAACAGGAAGCCGCGCAGCTCCCGCTGCGTGTGGTGGACATTCCGCCCGGCGAGATCGATCCGGCCGTGTGGGGACAGAACTTCCCCGATCAATACGACACGTTTCTCCGCACGGAGGAAGATTACGGAACGACCCCGTATGGAGGATCCACCCCGTACAGCAAGCTGGAAGCCTACCCGGCGATGGTGCGGCTGTGGGCCGGCTACGCGTTCAGCAAGGACCACAACGAAGAGCGCGGCCACCACTATGCCCAGATTGATCAGCGCAACACGCAGCGCGTCCAGCTGGTTCAGCAGCCCGGCGCCTGCATCAACTGCCATGCCGCCGAGGCCCCCGGGCTGATCGCGAGCATGGGTTGGGAGACCTTCAACAGCACCCCCTACGACGAGCTGAAGGATCAGCTGCACATTGGCAGTTCGTGTTCAGACTGCCATGATCCGGACTCCACGGATCTAGTCATCACCCGGCCGGCCTTCCAGAATGCGATGGAACAGCGGGGCATCGACCTGAGCCGGGCGACCCGCCAGGAGATGCGCAGCTATGTGTGCGCCCAGTGCCACGTGGAATATTACTTCCTGGGCGAGAACAAGGTGCTCACCTTCCCCTGGAGCCAGGGCCTGACCATCGACGCCATCGAGCAGCACTATGACGGGTACGCCTTCAAGGACTGGACACACGCCGAAACCGGCGCGCCGATGATCAAGATCCAGCACCCTGAGTTCGAGTTGTGGAGCACCAGCCTGCACGCGCAGTCCGGCGTTTCCTGCGCCGACTGCCATATGCCGTTCGTGCGGGTGGGGAGCGTCAAGGTGTCGGATCACTGGCTGCGCAGCCCACTGCAGGACCTCAACGCGGCCTGCCAGACCTGTCACAATCGCTCCGAAGAAGAATTGCGCGAGCGGATCATCAACATCCAGGACACGACGGCCGGCCTGCTGCGCCGCAGTGAAGAAGCGCTCCTGGCGGCGATCGATGCGATCGTTGCCGCGCGCGAGCTGGGCGCGACGGACGAAGACCTGGCCGAGGCCCTGATGCTGCACCGCGCCGCCAGCATGCGCTGGGACTTCGTGTCCTCCGAAAACAGCACCGGATTCCACAGCCCGCAGGAAGCGGCTCGTATCTTGGCTGAGTCGATCGACCTGGCCCGCCAGGCGGAGCTGAAAGCAATCGCGTATACGCTGACCGCGAGCCGCTAGCGAAGGCAGCACGCGCCGCAGCTGGCCGTTCGGCGGACACCCTGCCAGCACAACGACCCCGCAGATGCGGGGTCGTTCGCGTAATCCAGTAGAAACGATGGGCTCACGAATACGCCTCGCATCCTGGCTGGCCCGGCCGCGAGTCCGAACGCTTCCCGAATGTTGTATGCTAGGAAGTGGCCCGGTGCCGAATCGGGTCCACCAATCAGGCCTAACATCCTAGCGTGAGTTCTCTGATCAGACCCAGAAGCGGGCGCCGCCTTCGGTGTCTCGTGCTCCTGGGTGGAGACCGTTGCCGACCACGGGTCTTGTTGTCGGTCGGATCCACGTCCATCAGTGCGAGAAGGGAGAACATCGCGATCACGAGCCCCGGATAGGAATTTGATGCCCACAGATACAACGACACGGCCAAGGAGGAGACCAGCATGTATACGTTCGAGCGCAGCATTCACATCGACCGTCCGCAGCAGGAGGTTTTTGACTTCGTGACCAACCCGGCCAACGACCCCAAATGGCAGGGCACATCGGAAGGCTCAGAATGGACCTCGGAAGGGCCGATTGGTGTCGGCTCCACCCAACGTTCGGTGAATCGATTCATGGGACGAAAGCTCGAAGGGACGACGGAGGTCACCGTCTGGGACCCTCCCCATCAGATTGCTCAGAAGTCGGTCGGCGGGCCCATTCCGTTTGAGATGACGCTCCGTTTCGACTCCATGGGCGGCGGCACGCACCTGACGATCAGCGGTCAGGCTGAAATTGGCGGCTTCTTCAAGCTGGGCGAGGGTCTGGTGGGCAAACAGCTCGAAAAGCAGATGGAGTCCGATTTCAATACCCTGAAGGATGTGATGGAGGCGGCTCAGGGATAACAGCCTCCAGGGTTTGAGACTGGTCGCCAAAGCAGTACAGTGATGACCGGTTCATCAGACATCTGGCCCGTTCATGATCGGGGAAGTGCTGGGACACATCAGCAAGGAAGTCCAGGGTGGGTAAATTTCAGCGTCTATTGACTGCGGCGGAGAACGAGATCGACGATCTGGATCGAAGCGTCCTGCTCGCCTTTGAGGTTGGCACGTCGATGCCAACCCGTCTTGAAAAGCGCTGGCCCAACGCCGCGCCGGCGACATCTCATCCGACGATTGAGTCCATGGAATACCTTGTGGCGGATCGAATTCAGTCGGCCCAAGCAAGGGGAGCTTTCGGAGCCCAGGAGCTGTTCAAATACCTGGCCGATGTGCTCCGGAAGATTCGGGATGATGATGCCGGGCTCGCTGCCGGACCGGGCTGGCCCTGATTCCGTTTCGCAAGTAGCTGAAAGCAATAGATGACCGTGACGGTACGAATCATTGAAGAGGAGGATGCCCTCAGCTACGTCGAGTTCCTTCGACAGCTTGACGTTGAAACGTCGTTTCTCCTCTGGGAACCCGGCGAGCGGCAGCTCGATGTCGAAACGGCGAGGGAGCGGATCCGGTCACAGGATCGCTCGGAGGGCCTGCACTTGATCGCCGAGGAAGCCGGCGAGATCGTTGGGTTCCTTGTCTGCCGCCGAGGGGCCTCGAATCGGATTCGACATCGGGCGGACTTCGCCATGGGGGTCTTTCAGCGGGCGTGGGGCCGAGGGATCGGTACGCGACTGCTGGAGGCCCTGGAGGCTTGGGCGCTCGACCAGGGCGTGAGGCGGCTTGAGCTCGGGGTGATGGCGGACAACCCGCGGGCGATCCAGCTGTATGAGAGGTTGGGGTACCTGCGTGAGGGTGTGAAGCGGGGCGCCATCCGGATCGACGGTCAGCCGGTCGATGAAATCATCATGGGCAAGCTGCTGGGCTAAGGGAGAGGGGAGTTGGTGAGAGGTATGGACCTCGAGCATGGCGGAATGTGTCGAGCCGGGTGCATAGGAAGGGGAGATGTCTGAACTGCTTTACGCCTCTGTGTACTTTCGTATCGAGCAGGATCACCAGGGGACGGAGTTTGTTCGCATGGGTGATGAAGTCGTGATCGTGCCCCTCCTTGACGATGGGCGGGTCATTCTGGTGATTGAACCGTCACCTGCGTTCGGGGTGCCAACGATCCTCCTTCCCAGCGGCGAGCTTCGTGACGGGGAGGGTCATCGGGAGACGGCAAATCGAGAGTTGCAGGAAGAGATCGGCATGCAGGCCGGCCGATGGGATGATCTCGGGGAGCTTCAGGCGAATGCGAGATACTTCGCGGTGCGCAGCTTCCTTTACCTGGCAAGGGAGTTGAGCCCCAGTTCGCTGCAGGGCGACGAAGACTACGAAATCGGTCAAATCTGGGTTGACATGAAGGACATAGATCGCATGATTGCTGCCGGCGAATTGGTGGATGCCAGGACAATTGCCGGGCTGTGTTTGGCGAGGGATTTCCTGGCCCGGGATCAGAATCCCTAGGTTCTCATCCGACAGATTGCCCACCCCCGCTCCAGCACATGGACACCATGAAATCCCCAGTCGGGCTGTGGCGAATCCGACCCCGACAGTGAGCCGAGCGACCCTGCAGGCGCGGGGTCGTTTTTCAATACCTATCCAGGTTTTGGTGGCGATCTGGCGTCCAGGCGCAACTAAGCCTTCTCGCCGGCATGCACCGGCACCTCTGGTGAGTTCCCATATGCAGTATGCTGGGAATAGATAGGCGCGAGATTGAGCTGGGGAACCCTGTGGATCCGAGGCGTTCGTTCTCCGATGGCGATCCTGGGGTGCTCGTGGCGTCTCGGTCAGCTCACCCAGTTTCAGCTGCGTTGACTTTGCACGATATGGGCGGCGAGGTCGCTCGCGTGGCTTCGTGGCGTAAGCACCGACGTGGGGTCACGACCGGCGCGTCTGCGCACGATGAAGTCGTGGTTCTTGATCCCCAGGCCGATTATGGAGGGTGTATGAAGAGGGTCCGGGAGTGGTGGTCCAACGAGTTATGGACTGGCGTCAAGTTTGTCTTCCTGGTGCTGCTCGCCAATGCCGTGCCGGCCATCATCATCCTGATGAGCCTTCCGGGCAGGACAGAGGATCTCT
>JBFJVD010000064.1:0-12967 GCA_041624375.1 Anaerolineales bacterium | reverse complement strand
TTGTCGACTGCGACGATGCGGTACTCACGCAACCGCTGGCCATTCGGCAGTTCGCTGACCTGCCCAAAGTCCCAATCGTAGAGCATGTCATGCGGGTCGAAGCCGTTCCGCTGGTGATCGACCTCCCCGACTGCCCCGAGGGAGCCCTCACCATGCGCGCCATGCTGCGCCGCCGGATCGTAGTCGGGAGGCGTCGGCGTCGGCTGCGCTTGACCCAGCGTCCTGGCCTCACCGTTCTCGCCCAACACGGCGGCGACGGTCGCCGCCAATCCTCCAGTTACCAGACCTGCCTTGAGGAAGCTGCGGCGGTTCAGCGCCGGCTTCACGGATGGGGTGGATTTATCTTTTGGCACCTGACCTCCCAGTCTCTCGCTTCTCGGGAGCAACAAAGATCTCGTCTGTGAGCCTTCGGCTCAGCGCGTGCACCTCATCTTGCTTGACGATGCGAACGTGAATGGGGCCATCAAAAGGCGCTTTCTCGGTCACTTCAACCGCGGCATTGAGTTTCAGTCCCAGCTGCGCCAGGTAGCGCAAGGCCTCCGAATCCCGGTCGGAGACGCGGCTGACATAGCCGCCCTCACCGACCTCCAGGGACGTGAGTGGAGCCTCAGCTGCACTGGCGAAGCTTCCCTCTTTGCTCGGGATCGGGTGTCCATGTGGATCGACCGAGGGATGGCCGAGATAGTCGGCGATGCGCGACTCCAGCTCCTCGGAAATCACGTGCTCGAGCTCGTCGGCTTCGAGGTGGACCTCGTCCCAGGAGAAACCGAGCGCATCGGTGAGGTAAGCTTCGATTAAGCGGTGATGCCGGATCACTTCGAGCGCAATTTTCTGACCCGCCGCCGTGAGACCCACGCCATAATAGGGGCGGTATTCCACCAAGGTTGGCTCGGTGGCAGCGAGCTTCTTGAGCATGCCGGTGACGGAGGCGCGGGCGACGCCCAGCTTGTCCGCCAACGCCGAGGTACTTGCGGGCGCGGAGTCGTTCTCGAGCTGCACCTCGTAGATGGCTTTGAGGTAGTCTTCGACGGCCGCCGACAGTGTTCTCATCCAGAAACTCGAAAATTAGGTCTGTCTAACTCTGCGCAAGTATAGCCAAGCGGGTGCACAGCTGTCAAGAGGCACCCCAAACGAGGATGGCCGACAGCATGGCGGATCCCCTCGAGACACCACGAATTCAAGTCGATCGTTTTCGCGCCCGCTTCGAGGCGTTGTCCCAGATCGGGGCCACCCGGGAAGGCGGTGTTGACCGCCCCTCTCTGAGCCCAGCCCACCTGGCTGCGCGCGGCTGGCTGCAGGAAGAGATCGAGGCGGCCGGCCTTGGGTTCAGGGTGGACTCGGCCGGCAACCACTTCGGCCGGCTGCTTGCGGACGACGAGCAAGCGCCGGTGTTGCTGCTCGGCTCCCACCTCGATTCGGTGCCCAACGGCGGCCGCTTCGACGGGGCGCTGGGAGTTCTGGCTGCCCTCGAGGCCGTTCAATCGCTGGCCGAGGCAGGCCTGCAGCTTCCGTTTCACCTGGAGGTCGTTGACTTCACCGACGAAGAGGGGACGCTCGTCGGCCTGCTCGGAAGTCGTGCCCTCGCTGGGACTTTGCGTGCGGAAGACCTGGACTCGCCACGCGGGGGCCGGAAGACTCTTCTCGAAGGGCTCGCTCGATCCGGCCTCACCGATGAAGGTTTGCTTCGAGCGGCTGCTCCCGAGGGCACACTGGCGGGATATTTTGAGCTGCACATCGAGCAGGGAACACGTTTGAAACAGCAGCAAGCGGATATCGGCGTGGTGACGGCCATCGCCGGTATCGGCTCCTACCGGCTGCGCTTCCTGGGCCGGGCAGACCATGCCGGCACGACCAGCATGGAGGAGCGCCGTGACGCGTCGCTTGGTGCGGCCGGGTTCGTACTCGCCTGTCGGGAGCTGATCCAAAAGGCATACCCTGGCTGCGTTACCAACACAGGCAGCCTGAAATTGCAGCCCGGCGCGTTCAATATCGTCCCTGCGGTCGCTGAACTTGCGTTGGAGTACCGGGCCCCGGAAATAGAGACCTTCCGAACGCTTGAAGCAGCCTTGCTGGACCTGGCGGGGAAGCAGGCCGAACGGTTCGGATTGGGTTTGGAGGCGCGCCGCCTCGATTGGGAAGCGCCGGCCGAAATGGATCCCAAAGCCCAGCAAGCCATCGAAGAAGCCTCAGCAGCACTCGGGTTGCGCAGCGCACGGCTCGGCTCCGGCGCCGGACACGATGCTCAGTCGCTGGCCGCGCGATGCCCAACTGGAATGCTCTTTGTCCCCTCCGAAGCGGGGGCGAGCCACTCGCCGCGGGAATATACCCGCTGGGAGGACTGCGTGAACGGCGCTAATGTGCTCCTCCAGGCGGTCCTGCGCTTCGCTCAGACGGCAGCGGCGGATTAGAGCATGGCCCAAGAACGATCCGGGAGCTCTCTGCCATTCGGAAATTTGTCGATCGACATTTGAGTGGCAAGATGCGGTTAGAATGGGGCCGTTCCCATCGGGGTGATGAGCTCCGAGGACATCGGAAACAGGAGGAGGCATCGATGGCCAAAACGAGCCGGAAGGAAGCTCGCCGGGCAGCGCGTCGGCGACAGCAGATGCGTGGCTACATCATTTGGGGTGGGCTCGGGGTGGCGCTGATCGGGGTGCTCGCAGTCCTGGTCTGGAACGCCGTCAAGCCGGCCGCGGGTGAAGAAGTCCCGATTATGGCGAGCCGGGACCATGTCCCCGAGGGGAGTGATCCGGGCCCACATAACACGGACCCGCCGACATCAGGCCCACATTATGCGTCCACCCTGCGAGCCGGCTTCTATGAGGAGAGCGACCTTGAAGGACTGGGTGAGTTTCCGGAAGGGTACCTGCTCCACAGCCTGGAGCACGGCTACGTCATCTTCTACTACAACTGCGACAACTATCAGGGCGACTGCGAGACTCTGAAGCAGGACATTCAGGGGGTCATGGCCGCATTTGAAAACTTCAAGGTGATCGCTGTGCCGTGGGAGTCGATTGCAGAGCCGGTCGTCATGACCTCGTGGGGGCGTATGCTGCGGGTGGACCGCTTCGACACTGGCGAGGCCCGCCAGTTCGTCGACCGCAACCGGTTCCGCGCTCCCGAGCCGAATGCCCCTTGATGACGTTGGCCGCAACCGGCGCGCGGCGGCCAATGTTCCACCCTTTGCACGCCCAATTTGAAGGGTCTCTAGGCGTCGAGGTCGAGCTGTTTTCGGACGGCGACCTCGATCATCGCCTGCGTCGGCCAGCCGCGCGGCCCATCTTCCGTGAAGTACAGGCGGCAGCCGAGACCAAAATCATGGGATGCCGGGAACAAATCCTCCCCGCCAAGCCGCAGGGTCGGCGAGCCCGGGAAGCGCGCGGCCTCGGCCGCCTCGGGGGTGTCGACACGCACCAGGCAGATGTTGGGTGCCTGATCGAGCGAGCGCAGGGCATCCAGCAAGGCATCCAGCGCGTGGCGCCAGGAAGGGCAACCGTCGAAATACATCACTTCAATCATCTCGGACAGGCCCGTCAGCGCTGCGCGCCCTGCTGGCGGATCAGCACAGCTCGCTCGGCTGCATCGACCACATTCCAGGGGCAGTAGACCACATAGCGACGGCCGAGGAGCAGGCTGGGGATGGCAAGCACCTCGCAGCCACCATAGCTCATCGCGAAATTGAAGATCAGTGAGAAGGCGACGTAGAACGCGACCGCAACACGGAACGGCGCCGGCCCGACCCCGATATAGCCGAAGATGATCACCGGTGTCAGCAGGATCAGGGTCGATAGCCATGGGTTGATGCGGGCGAAGAATCTTTCTCCAAGGAAGTAATGGGCTGCCAGGTACGCGAGAAACACCGCCAGGAGGTAGGCGCCGGCTTCGAGGTAGAAGCCCGATTGAAGCTCGGCGGCGGCCAGGTCGCGGGCCAGGACATAGAGCGGAAGAATGGCGCCCAGGATCAGGCGCACCCAGCGCCCGACCATTCCCGCATGCAACCCGATGACGAACCCCTGCTGTTCTGGCATCTCCACCCCGCCGCTCAAGCTTGCTCTGGAACCGCTTCGATCAGGTGGCACACACAGCTGCGCATCTGCACATCCTCCGGAAGCCGCCGACCTGCCTCATAGAGGCGGTCGAGGTCGGCGCGCAGCCGCTGGAGATCGGCGATGCGCTCCTCGATGACTTCCATCTGCAACTTCATCAGATTGAGAACGTAGCCGCAGGGCGGTTCCTCCCGATCGCGGAAGGCCAGGATCTCCCGGATATCATCGAGGGTGAAGTCAAGGGCGCGTGCGCTCCGAACGAAATGCAGGCGCCTGACATCTTCTTCGCCGTATTGCCGGTATCCGTTTTCAGCACGGCTCGGCCTTGGCAAGAGGTCAATGGATTCGTAGTAGCGAATCGTCCGGCGAGGCACGCCGGCGCGACCGCTTAACTCGCCGATAGAAAGCATCGTTCCCTCCTGAAGCTCTATGGAAAGCCTACACCTTCCAGCTACTGGAAGGTCAAGGGGCAATCCACACCAGCCATGCAAAAGCGCCCCTCCGTGAGGGCTAGCCGTTTGGACCGGAGACTGTGGCGCGGCGTGCCAGGAGATGAAGCATGAGCAGCGCACTCGCGAGGATAAGAAATCCGGCAAGCTGTGCCTGGCGCAGTCCGCCGAGGATGATCACACTGTCCCCGCGGAACGCTTCAAGCAGCAGTCGCGCCGCCGCGCTCAGGGCAACCCAGGTGAGAAAGACGAAGCCCGAGAAGGGAGTGCGGCGGCGGAGCCACAGCGCTGCAGCCAGAATCCCGGCGGCGAGCAGCGTTTCGTAGAACTGAGTCGGATGGCGTCGTTCGCCCCACAGCTCGATCGCCCACGGCAGATCCGTTGCCCGACCAAAGGCATCGCCGCTGGCAATGTGCGCCAGACCGATTGCGATCGCCAAGACCGCGAACGATGGCGTCAGCGCGTCGAGCGCCGGCCAGAGCGGGAGTCCCTTCCGGGCGCCATACACCAAAGCGGCGATGAACGCCGCCGCGAGACCGGCCTGCACATCAAGCGTGTTGGGATTTAGCGAGAGCAGGTCGAGCGGATTGCCAAGGTAGACATCGAAGAATCGCAGCGCATAACCGAGACGGGCCCCCAGGATTCCGGCGACGAGCGCCAGGAAGACCAGGTTGTTCAGCAGCGCGCCAGAAAGCTTATAGCGCGGCGCCTCGCGGTCGATCAGGCTGGTGCCAATCCAGATACCGGCGAGCAGCAGGAGCCCGGGAAATTGGATGGCCAACGGTCCCACTTGAAGGATGGGCAGCATTAACGCGTGTCCTGCAAGATCTCTTCGATCCCCGCCCGGATCGTCGCCTCGCTCATCGGCCCTCCGACCACAACCTGGCGGATGACGCCTTCCCGATCGACGAAATACGTGCTCGGCAGTGCCCGCAGCAGGTAGCGGTTGGACACGGAACCGCTGCGATCCAGCGGAATTGGAAAGGTCAGATTGTGCTCGGCAACGAACGCCGCCGCCGCCGGCAGGCTATCCTGAAACGTGGTGTTCACCGCAAGGATCACCAGGCCACGATCCTGATAGTCTTCCCAGGCTCGCTGGAGCGCAGGCATCTCTGCTCGGCACGGGGGACACCAGGAAGCCCACAGATTGACCACCACGCCCTGACCGCGCAGGTCCGCTAGCGTGACCATGCTTCCATCCAGCGTTTCCAGGCTGAAGTCCGGCGCGAGAAATCCTTCGCGCGGGCTGGGGATACGTCCTGCGGTCGTGGCATCCGCCGGAACCGCTGAGGCCCAGATCCAGCCGAGACTGGCGGCTAGAATGAGCCCGCTCAGCAGGGACCAGCGTCGACGGTCGATCAACCATCCATTAAAGCGCTCCATGATCGGTCCCATCCTAGCGGCCATGGTCGGTCGATTCTGTACCTGCGATCACACCACGTCGCCACGCGACCCACCCACTCCTGGAAGCCGCCCGGTTGAGATCCCTGTCAGCCATGATGGTGCATGACATGTTCATCCAGCGTCATTGGCCCCATCCAGGCGGGCAAACCCTTTGCGGTGCCGCTGCGCTGCACGACGCGGACGGCAAGGGCGGTGGTGAGGGGGACGGCGCTCATCAGCCCAAGCGAGCCGACCAGCGCCCGCACCACCTCCTCGGCCACCAGCTCCCGGTTGATGGCCAGAATGAACGGCTCAGCGAAAAAGGTGAAGAGAAGCAGCAGCGGTAGGGATGCCCCGACATAGGCCAGGACGAGCGTATTCACCGTGGCTGCGATGTGATCTCGGCCCACGATCATCGCCTGCCGGAAGAGCGCCGCCCGGCTTTTTGAAGGGTCAGCGCGAAAAAGCTCGAAGACCACCGAGACCTGGCTGACAATCAAGTCGTCGAGGACGCCGAGCGCACCGATCAGGATGCTTCCGAGGAGCAGCCCCCTCACGTTCAGCTCTTGCCCTAGAAGCTGGGTCAGAAAGAGGGTTTCCTCCGAACCGAACCCCGAGAGGCGAGTCGAGCGAACGAAGATGGCAGCCAATATACCGGTGAGAACCAGCGCCGCCACCGTGCTGACCACCGCAGTGTGTGTCTTCACCGTCCAGCCATGGACCAGATAGAGGGTCACGGCAAGCAATAGCGCCGAACCCACGATGCTCACGAGCAGCGGGTCCCTGCCGGCCAGGATCTGCGGCAGGATGAACCCAAGAATCACGGCAAAGCTCAGCACCATCCCGATCAGCCCGCGCAAACCCTTCCAGCGGCTGACGAGCAGGACGAAGAGCACAAAGGCCACGCCAAGCAGCGCGAGCGGTTGGGTCCGGATGAAATCGGCAAAGAAGGCGACCGTCTCCCCCTCGGGCGAGGGCTGCAGGCTGACCATCAGCCTGTCTCCTGGTGAGAGACGCACACCCTCCGGCAGCGCCTGGAAGCGCCCAAATTCAAGGCTGAACAGCTGACCCTCCTGGGGCCCATCCAGTACCTCGATGCTGACCACTTGAAAGGTGCGTGTCTCCCCGCCAGTCTCCAGCTCTCCCGTCTCGAGGACTTCAAGCACACGTGCCTGCGCAGTCTGGGTGAGCATGGAAGCCTCACGGGCCTCGCGCCCCGGGGTGAGTCCGCCAGATGCCAGCCACCAACCCAGCAGCGCGCCGCCGAGAACGAAGCCCAGGGCAAGGAAGATGAAAAGACGAACATCCTGTCGCACGAATTACCGCCTCCAGGGCCTTACCCGGCGGGGAATCCCGGCGGCAGAGACCCAGCATGTTAGAATGGTGACCGTTAAGCCGCCCCATTGTAACGCTCGTCAACGGCGCAGTCAGTCATTGGGTGGTGCGGGATCAAGTACGCATGGCACAGATCATTCCGTTGTTTCCGCTGCAGACGGTGCTCTTCCCGGGGATGCCCCTGCGACTGCACATTTTCGAAGACCGGTACAAAGAACTTGTGCGTCGCTGCACGGCCTCCGGAGAACCGTTCGGCGTTGCGCTGATCCGCCACGGGGGGGAGGCGCTGGGACCCCTGCCCGAGCCGCACTCGATCGGGTGTACGGCGATTATCAGCCAGATTGAACAGCTCCCGATGAATCAGAGCCGTCTGCTGGCAATCGGCAGTGAGCGCTTTCGAATCCTCAAGCTGCACCGGGAGCAGGCCTACTTCGAAGCTTCCGTCGAGACCGTTCCCGTGCGGGGGAGCCGGGACGCCCGGCTGGCCGATCTGGCCGATAACCTCCGACCCCGCATGTTGCGCTACCTCGATTTGCTGCAAGAGGCCGGTTTGGGTCAGGTAAACCCCGAAAGCCTGCCCAAAGATCCACTGGCGCTGGGCTACCTGGCGGCCGCGCTCGTGAACGCGCCGATGATTCAGAAGCAGGCTCTCCTGGATGCCGATGAGGCGAGCTCGTTCCTCGACCAGCTCATCGACCTCTACCAGCGAGAGAATGCGCTCTTTGCGGCATTGATGGATCGCGCACAGCCGGAGGACAATGGTCCCTTCGCGCTGAACTAGTCGATTGATGCGCTGACGGCCATCTTGCCGCCCGTGCTCCCCACCCCGCATGTAGCGATGCTCACACTCCTCCAGGCCCCACACCCTTAAGATAGGGTTGCCGCTTGGCGCGATTCATTTGGCACGTTTAGATTTGATGAAGGTTGGAGGATGAGCATTCATGCCTAAGGCCACTTGGAATGGTCAGGTATTGGCCGAGAGCGACCGCACCGTCGTCGTCGAAGGGAATCACTACTTCCCGCCCGACGCGGTGAACTGGGAATTCCTGAAAGAGAGCAGTTCGCATACGGTCTGTCCGTGGAAGGGCGTGGCGAGCTACTACAGCGTCGAGGTAGGCGGCGATGTCAACCGGGATGCCGCCTGGTACTATCCAACGCCCTCGGACGCTGCTCGTCAGATCAAGGACTACATTGCCTTCTGGCGAGGAGTCCGCGTCGAACCCTAGCGTGCCGGGGAAGATGGCGAAACCCTCGGGGCCGGGATCGATTACCATGGCTCGTGTGCACCGGACCGCGTGCTCCTGCGGTCCGGCGTTGGTTGGTGATCGAATCGATGCCGCTGACTGGCCGGGGTCTGCATCGCGGCAGGTAAGCAGCAGGGTCTTCGGGCAAGCACGCCCAGGCGCACAAGTCGGCCTGTGAAGGATGACTGGAGGATCAGCGTATGACGGTTGAAGTCAGCGTCTATTCCGACTACCTTTGACCGTGGTGCTATGTCGGCCAGGATCGGGTCGAGCGGCTGAGAGCAAACTACGACGTCAGAGTCGAATGGCTACCATTCGAGCTGCATCCGGAGATTCCGGAAGGCGGGACTCGCTTCCCGGTCTATCTGCGGGAGGCCTATCGCCCTGCGCGGGACCGACTCAAGGGATTGGCCGAAGCGGCCGGATTGCCGATGGTCCATCCTGAATGGATCCCGAATTCGCGGCGCGCTCTTGAAGCCTCTGAGTACGCACGCGAAGAGTCGCTTCATGAGACTTTCCACCAAGCCGTCTTCCGCAGGTTCTACGGTGAAGGACAGGACATCGGCAGCTGGTCGGTGCTCCGTGCTGCAGCGGAAGAGGTTGGGCTGGATCCCGAAGAGATGCAAAGCCGGACAGAACAGGGTGAGTTCAGCCCAATTGTGACCGAATCGGTGCAGCGGGCGCAGGCACTCGGCATCACCGGCGTGCCGACCTACGTCTTCAACGACCGCTATGCGATCGTGGGTGCGCAGCCGTTCGAGGCCTTTGAGCGCTTGATGGCACGCTTGCAGGAGGAAGACCTGGATATGGCCGGCTGAGCCCGCCGGTGATCGAACGAAGAAACCCCGGGGGTTCCCCGGGGTTTTTCTACGCCTCGAGCGGGTCCCAGGGCGGGAGCATCTCACCGGCGCGGATTGGAATATCGAGCCAATTCTTGGGTGGGGCAAGCGGACAATGCCAGCGTGGATGGTAGGCGCAGGATGGGTTGTAGGCGAAGTTGAAGTCGATCACGAGACGGTCGCCGACACGACCCAGATCCGCCCCTTTGATGGTGTCCAGCAGATAGCGACCGCCCCCATATGTTTCCTCGCTGCGCGTGGCGTCCCGGAACGGCAGGAAGATCCCGCCCCCGTAGCCCATGATCCAATAGAGCGTAAGCGCAGCGGGCTGGCCGCCGATGACGAAGTGAATCCGGCCGAACGCGCGCATCCGGGTGGGGCCGTCGGTCTCGAGATCGACCTGGATCACCTCTGGAACAACGTCGGTATCCACCGGCAGGAGGAACGCGAGCTCCGGATCGTAATCGAAATAGCGCAGCGGTGAAAATCGCCGCCGCTGCTCGTCGGAAAGCGCCGACTGCGGATGCTCGCTGAACAGTTCGTCCCGTGCGCGGCGGTACCTGCTCCAGCGATCCTGCGGATGAAGGTCGAACCGGCGGGCCTCGGCATACATCTCCCGCACCCTGCGTCGGTAATCATTAAGATCGAGGAAGTCGGCGTTTTCCGGTGTACTCATCTTTCGCTTTCCGGTGCCAGGCTTCAGCTGAGCCGGATGCGCGGGTTCAGGTAGGCGTAGAGCAGGTCGGCGATCAGGTTCGCTGAGGCGAAACCGACAACCGTGACCATCGTTACGGCCTGCAGCAGCGGCAGATCGCGCCGATCGATCGCAAAGACCAGCAGCCGGCCCAGGCCCGGGTAGTTGAAGACGTTCTCAATGACGATGAGCCCGCTGATCATCCAACCGAAGCTGATGGCAACGACCGTGATCGTTGGCAGCAAGGCGTTGCGCAGGACGTGGCGCACTGTCACCCAGCGCTGTGGCAAACCCTTCAAGACCGCAGTTCGAACATAGGGCTGCTTCAACTCTTCGATGACTCCTGCCCGGGTGAGTCGCGCAATGTAGGCCAGCAGAACCAGCGTGGCGGTCATCGCCGGCAGGATCAGCTGCGGCAGCGCTTCCAGGAAGGGCGAACCAAGACGGATGGATGAATTCGCGAGAAACCACCTGAGGCGGAATGCAAAGATTTCGATCAAGACCAATCCCGTGACGAATTCCGGCAAACCAACCACAGAGAGTGAAGTGACACTGATCAAATTGTCGAGCGCCCCGTCGGCATTGAGCCCCGCAAGCACGCCCAGCAGGATCCCCAGCGGCACCGATATCACGAGAATCACGCCGGCAAGCATGAGCGAATTGCGCAGCCTGGCGGCCACGACCGGCAGGATGTCGGATCGGGTGCTGAAGGAGCGGCCCCAATCACCGGCGACGAAGTTGACCAGCCAGCGAGCATATTGGATCGGGAGCGGATCGTTCAGACCCAGCTCCGCGCGCAGCGCCTGGAGCGCCTCCTCTCCCGCTTCGCGCCCGAGGATCACGCGCGCGACATCACCGGGAAGGAGCTGCGTGACGATAAAGATGATCAACGAGGTCAAGATCAGGGTGAGCACCAGGAAGCCCAACCGGCGCAAGACATAGCGGAACATCGGGTTTCAGTCTTCCACCCGCCGTACCAGCTGAAAGGCGCGCTTTTGGACGCGGCTCAGTTCATCCGGGGGGATATGGCAGAAATAGTGGGTTCCCTGGGCCGTCTCCTGCCACGGAGGTTCCTGCTCGACGCAGATTTCGCCAAGAAAGCGGGGGCAGCGCGTATGAAAGGGGCAGCCGCTGGGAACATCGACCGCGCTCGGAACTTCGCCGTCGAGTCGAATCTGTTCCTGCTCAGCGGCTGGATCGATGAGCGGAATGGCGGAGAGCAGCGCCTCGGTGTAGGGATGGTAAGGGGGCTCGAAGATCGCTTCGGCGCGACCCATTTCCATCAGCCTCCCAAGGTAAATCACGGCAATCACATCGGCGATGTAGCCCACCACCGCCAGATCGTGTGAGATGAAGAGATAGGCGCTGCCGTGCTCGTTCTGCAACTCCGTCAGCAGGTTCAGGATCGAAGCCTGAACCGATACATCCAGCGAAGAAACGGCCTCATCCGCGATGAGCAGGTCGGGATTAGAGGCAAAGGCGCGGGCGATGGCAACCCGCTGTTTCTCACCGCCGCTGAGTTGGCCCGGGAGACGCTGAGCATACTCCGATGATAGATCGACCGATTCAAGCAAGCGCAGAACTTCTGCGCCGGCCTGCTCCTCGTTCATGCCAAGCAGCGTCTGAAGCGGGCGACGCAGGCTCTCACCGACGGTGAGATACGGGTTCAGGGCTTCCTGCGGATTTTGAAACACCAGCTGCAAGTGGCTCAAGGTCTCCCGCTTGCGGTCGCCCAGGTCGGGCGGCAGCTCGCGATCGAACAGCTCGATCGAGCCTTCGGTGCGTTCAACCAGCCCCATGATCGCTTGCGCCAGCGTTGTCTTGCCCGAGCCGCTCTCGCCGACCAGACCCAGCGTGTGGCCGCGAGCGAGTTCGAGATCGACACCGTCGACGGCCCGGATCGTCACGGCGCCTCGGCCGGTCATCAGCTCCGTGAAACTGGCTCGCTGCGCGAAATGAACCTGCAGGTCCTCCAGGTTGAGCACGCGTTCGCCCCCTCCCGCTGCCTCGAGCGGTAAGGCAAAGCTGGGCGGCGGCTGTCTTGGATCGGCGCGCCCATCGGCGATTTCGTCCCAGCGGTGGCAGCGCACCTGCCATGCCGGGTCTGCGCGGATCAAGGGCGGATACTGCTCGCAGATATCGATAGCAAGCGGGCAGCGGGGACGGAAGATGCAGCCGGCAGGCAGGTCGTCCAGCGAAGGAATGCGGCCCTCGATCGGCCGCAGCCGAATCTCCCCTTTGCTTTCCCCCAATCGCGGCACACTATCGAGCAGCCCGCGAGTATAGGGATGCAGCGGTCGCTCAAACAAGCCTCCGACTGGCGCATCCTCGACCAGCTCGCCGGCGTAGAGCACGGCAACCCGGTCGCAGAATTGTGCGACGACGCCCAGGTTGTGGGTGACATAGAGCGCAGCCGTTCCGTGCTCCAGCATGAGTTCTCGGAACAGATCGAGCATGGCCGCCTGGGTGGTGGCATCGAGGTTGGTGGTCGGTTCGTCAAGCACCAGCAGCTTGGGTTCGGTGCTCAGGGCCATGGCGATCAGGACCCGCTGCTGCATCCCGCCGCTGAGCTGATGCGGAAAGCTGGCGGCGACGCGCGCCGGATCGGGCAGGTGAACCGACTCAAGCAGCTCAAGCGCGTGACGGGCCGCCGCGCTCGAGCCTAGATGTAGCTGATGGCGTAGGATCTCCGCGAGCTGTTCTCCGATGCGCAGGGAGGGGTTGAGCGATGAGAGAGGGTCCTGCGGCACGAGCGCGATCTCCGCGCCCCAGATCCGGCGCAGGTCGGCCGGGCGCAGCGCGAGCAAATCCTGCCCATTGAAGCGAATCGATCCGCTGGACACGAGTCCGGCTTCGGGCAAGTAGCGCATCACGGCGAGTGCGAGGGTCGTCTTTCCGGAGCCGCTTTCGCCGACAAGGCCATAGATCTGGCCGCGTTCGATCTGCAGCGTCACATGCCGGACCGCCACCCGCAGGC
>JBFJVD010000063.1:0-13010 GCA_041624375.1 Anaerolineales bacterium | reverse complement strand
GTAAGTCACATCCGGCCGTATCAGACCCGCAGCGGCAAAGCAATGGGGTTTGTGACCCTGGAAGACCTACAGGGCACCGTCGAGCTGGTTCTCTTCCCAAGGGTCTGGGATGAAGCCGCCTTGTGGCTTGAGGAGTCGCTCGTTGTGCTGGTCCGGGGCAAAGTGGACAGTGAACGCGGCCAGCCCAAAGTTCTCGTCGTTGAAATAAGCACACAGTTCGATGTCACCACTGCGGCTGATTCCCCCAACGGGGAGACTTTATCACACCCCAATGGTCCTTCCGATCCGAAAGTGCCGGTCGCCGCCACGCCGGCCACGCGACGTGAGCAGCGTCCGCCGCTCCCGAGTGAGTTCGATTCTCTGCCCGGCGTCTCCCCAGAACCCATTCCGGTGACTGGCGAGGAGTTGGCCGAACCGGTTCACTCCCTGGCCGCCTCCGGAATTGCCGCGGAAGCGGTGGTGGAGATGCCCCCGGAGGGTGAGCCCGACGCCCTGACCTGGGAACGGAGTGAAGATCCCCAGCTGCTTACGATTGTGTTAAAATCGACCGGGGACCGGAAGCGGGATACCCTGCGCATGCGCCGGGTGCATGGCTTGCTCTCCTCATACCCGGGCAGCGATCGCTTTGCCTTCCACGTGTATGAGGCCTCACGAAGTTACCGTCTCGAGTTCCCTAGTTCGACCACCGGCTATTGCCGTGAGCTGCGCCAGCAGCTTGTCGAACTGCTAGGCGAGGGAACGGTCCAGATAGGGTCGTTGCGGATCCATTAGGATGCGAAAAATCGGAGTCCTAACCTCGGGCGGCGACGCGCCGGGGATGAACGCATGTGTTCGGGCGGTCGTGCGGACGGCCCTCTCACACAATCTTGAGGTCGTTGGGATCAAGGAAGGCTTCGACGGCCTGCTGCGCGGTGAGATGGTCGAGCTGCGGGCGCGCGATGTCGGCGGCATCCTCCAGAAGGGGGGCACGTTTCTGCAGACTGCCCGCTGCCCCGAATTCTTAACCCCCAAGGGACGGCTGAAAGGGCTGCGTGAACTCAACGCCGCCCAGATCGACGGGTTGGTCGTCATTGGCGGCGACGGGTCGATGCGCGGCGCCAATGAGCTGAGCCTGCTTGAATTCCCAGTGGTGGGCGTTCCGGCCTCGATCGACAATGATATCCGGGGCACGAACATGTCCCTGGGCGTGGACACCGCGCTGAACACGATTATGGAGGCCGTCGACAAGCTGCGCGACACCGCCTCTTCACACCAGCGGGCCTTTTTGATCGAGACCATGGGCCGGGAATGTGGGTACCTTGCCCTGATGGCCGGCATCATCTGCGGTGCGGAAGTGATCCTCATCCCCGAGAGTGAGGTCTCGCTCGAGGATGTGGGGGACACGGTCGAGCAGGCCTATGCGCGCGGGAAGACGCACTGCATCATCATCTCGGCGGAGGGTTCCCCCCTTGATACGCAAGCGGTGGCCGAGTACCTGGACTCGCAGGAGGTCGGCTTTCGCACCCGGGTGACGATCCTGGGGCATATCCAGCGCGGTGGGCACCCGTCCGCTTTCGATCGTCTGCTGGCAACCCGGATGGGCGTCCGAGCGGTCGAACTGCTGGTGGAAGGGAAGCACGGTCTGATGGTCGGCCTGCTGGGGCGGCGGATTGAGGCGCTACCGCTCGAGGAGGTCATCTCAGAACCCCGGCGCGCCAATCTTGCCTATTTCGAGATGGCAAGGATGCTGGCGAAATAACGGATCGATATCGAGGTCACAGTCTCTATGAAGATCGGCATTCTAACGGGCGGCGGGGATGTCCCTGGCCTGAACGCGTGCATCAAGGCGGTTGTGAACCGCGTCGCTGCCGGCGGACATGAAGTGATCGGCTTGCGCCGTGGCTGGGCGGGCCTGCTCTTCATCGATCCGGCGAACCCGGCGACCCTGGAGGAGTACACCCGGCCGCTCGATCCGGTCCGCGTGCGGACCATTGATCGGACCGGAGGAACCTTCCTGCACACCTCGCGCACCAACCCGGCGAAGGTGGCGCTGGCCGATACGCCTTCGTTCCTGATGGACCAGGCTGCATCGAACGGCCCGACAGATTTCACGCCCCATGTCCTTGGCGTGATCGAGCGGCTCGGGATCGACACAATCATTCCCATCGGCGGTGACGACACCCTTTCGTACGCACTCCGGCTGCACCAAGAAGGCGTTCCGGTCGTCGCCATCCCAAAGACGATGGACAACGACGTCCATGGAACCGACTATTGCATTGGGTTCTCCACCGCCGTGACGCGCAGCGTTGAATTCATCCACGACTTGCGCACCAGCGCGGGGTCGCATGAACGCATCGCCGTGATCGAGCTGTTCGGTCGCTACAGCGGGGAAACCTCCCTGATCGCCGCCTACCTGTCCGGCGTGGATCGGGCCATCATCTCAGAAGTTCCCTTCGAACCGGAGAAACTTGCCCGGCTGCTCAGCGAGGACAAGCGGGCCAACCCGAGCCACTACGCCATGGTGACCATCTCCGAGGGCGCCAAGATCGTCGGGGGTGAGGTGGTCATGCGCGGCAAGGAAGACGCCTACGGGCACAAGAAGCTGGGCGGGATCGGCGCCATCACCGGCGACCTGCTGCGCGAGTTGACCGGCTCGAATATCCTCTATCAGCAGCTGAGCTACTTGATGCGCTCCGGCAGTCCGGATTCGCTCGATTTGATGGTGGCCATCAACTACGCGGTGATGGCGGCCGACCTGGCGATCGGCGGCGAGTCGGGACGGATGGTGGCGCTGCGCGAAGGAATCTACACGAACGTGCCGCTCAACGTGACCGGCGAGGGGGTGAAGCGCGTCGATGTCGAGGCGCTCTATGACACCGAACGCTACCAGCCCCAGGTCTGGGACATGCACGGCAAGCCGATGTTCCTGTACTGAACCGAACCCGTTCCACAAACGGCCGCAGCCCTGGCTGCGGTCGTTTGATTCCGGCCCGGAGCTTGCATCCTGCCGAGGCGGAACCCGCCGAGGAGGAGGCAGACGGTGCTGGCACGCGAGATTCGGCCAGAGGACCCCGAGGAAGCGGCGCTTTGGTTGGAGCATCGCCTGACGGCGCTGCGCATGCCCTACCGGGCCCATGCCCTCCACTGGCTAGAGTTCTGTACCCACTGCCGGCTTCATGAGTTCCAGCCAGGCATGGGCCGTTTCCTTCAAGAACTCAACCCGCGGCTCCGCCAGCAGTTCGTCTGGAACGTTGCCCAGGTGCTCGAGGATGCGGCCCGCTACTTCGGCGCCGAAATCCACCAGACGGCGTCTCCCGCCGATTCCCAGGGCTCCCAGGCACGATCGCCACGCTAGACCCGCAGTGCCGCGAATCCGGCTGTGCCCAGACCGGCCGGGTGGGGCGGCCGCAATGAGGCCCAATCGGACCTTCCAGCAGCGATCGGATGAGCGATCCGGATATTCGCAGGTCATCCGGACCGCGTGCATCGGTCGCCAAAATCGACCTATTGACGAAAGTTATAAAATCATATATCAATATAACAAGTTAGGTGCCCTTCTATGGAGGACCGTATCGTCATGGCGCTTACATCGGTGCGCCTTGATCCGCATGCACACCTGCCGCTTGCCGCGCAGTTGAGTGAGCAGATCACCTGGCTGATCGCCAGCGGTGCGCTCGCCGACGGCGAGCGGCTGCCGCCCGTGCGCGACCTGGCCAGGGAGCTGGGCATCCACATGCACACGGTTCGGGCGGCGTATGGGATGATGGAATCGAAAGGACTCGTCGCCACCCGCCGGGGGCGCGGGACGCAGGTGCTCTCCTACGATCGCCTGATCCAGCCGCAGCGCACGCCGAATTTGCCCACCTTTTCGATCGGGATTCTCATCCCCGGCTACAACATGTTCTATTTGCCCTTTTTACGCGGCATCGAGGAAGCGGCCGGCGCCCGCCATTCCATGCTCTCCGTCGCACATACCCGCGACGATCCTCGTCGTACAAAGCAGTACCTGGATCAATTGACGGCCAAGAACGTGGACGGCGTCATCCTCGTTGCATGTTGGGAACCGGGTAGCGGGAAGCAGCCATCCCATGTGCCGGTGGTCTACGTCGACATCCCCGGTGCTCCCGGCCCCTCCGTGCTGCTCGATTCCGAACGGGCAGCGCTGCTCACCGTCTCGCACCTGATCGAGCACGGCCACAAGCGGATCGGCTTCATCACGGCTCCGATTGAGACCTCGAATGTCCGTCAGGTCCACCAAGGCTATCGCCAGGCTTTGGCCGCGAACGGACTGACCTACCAGCCCGAGCTGCTCGCTACGGTTTCGGATTTCAGCATCCAGTCTGGGTACCAGGCGGCCCGCCGTTTGCTCGCGCTGCCGGAGCCGCCGCAGGCCGTTTTTGCCAGTGCCGACCAGCTTGCCCTGGGCGCGATGCAGGGGATCCGGGATTCCGGACTCAGCGTTCCGCAGGATATCGCCGTTGCTGGCTACAACGATATCGAAGTGGCGGGGTTCGTCGACCCGCCGCTGACGACCGCTACCGCGCCGGCTTACCAGATGGGCATTGAGGCGATGCAGTTGCTGGGACGGCTGATCGATGGCGAGCCGCCGGCCCAGAAGACGATCCTGCTGGATACCCAACTGATCATCCGGCGAAGCTGCGGCTGTGAGGAAGCCCCAGCCCACTGAGTTCGGTGCCCCGTCGATGGCCGAGGAGGATCTTCGGCCGAGTACTACGCACGACCAGCCACCCAACCATCGGAGGAGGGATCCATTATGAATCGGTTCTTCGCACCCATCTGCGGGCTGGTGCTTCTTGTCGCGCTATCGGCCTGTGGATCAGGCGCCTCGGGGGAAACCCTCGTTGTGCGCAACGGGGTCCTCATCGATGGCACCGGGGCAGCCCCGATTCCAAACGCTGTGGTTGTCATCAAAGACGGTCTCATCACGGCTGTCGGGGCGGAGTCGGAGGTTGAGATCCCCGGCGGGGCAACCGTCGTTGACGCCGACGGTGGAGCCATCCTCCCCGGCCTCATCGATACCCACACGCATAACCTCACCCCCTTGAACATCGAAGATGGGGAGGTGACGGCGATCGGTGCTCGAGCCTACCTGATCGGTCCGCTGGAAGCCGGCGTGACCGCTTTCCGGGACGTCGGTTCGTCCTTTGGCGAGAGCCGTGACCTTGGCGAGCTGCGCGCCGCACTCGACAGTCGCCGGTACGGGGTTCCAGCCGTCGTTCTAACTGGCCCCATTCTGGCGGCGCCGGAGAGCATAGCCGTACTGAGATTCTCGGACCAATCCATGGCCGTCGAAGACCCACAGTCTGCGGTCGAGGCGGTGAACCGGCTGCTTGATGAGGGTGTGGACCAGATCAAGATCCTACTGGATACAGAGATGAGCAATATTTCGACTCTTCCGACTCCCTCGTTGACCGAAGAACAGGTGCAGGCGATCGTGACCGCCGCCCATGAACGTGGGGTCTGGGTCGTCGCCCATGTCTCTACCGAAAGCGAAGCCTGGATGGCGGTGGACAGCGGCGTCGACGAACTGACGCATTGGCCCGGCGAAGAGGCGCTTTCCGACGACTTGATAGAGCAGCTGGTCGCGGACGACATTTCGGTTGGGACCACCTTCAGCATCGTCTTCCCGCACGAAGGCGATGTCCGCCGCTTGCTTGACGCCGGAGGCCGGATTGTGCTCAGCTCCGATGCGCCAGGGACGATGTCTCCTTCCCGCATCACAGGCGAGATGGCGCTAATGATCCGCGCCGGCATGACGCCGATGGAGGTGCTCCTCGCTTCGACCGCCCATGCGGCGGACGTCCTCGGCCTGGGGGCCGTGCTGGGCACTCTGGAGGCGGGAAAGCAGGCTGATCTTCTCGTGGTCGCTGGCGATCCGCTGGCGGACATCGGTGCGCTGAGCGAAGTTGTCTGGGTCATCAAGGGCGGGGAAGTGGTCTTCGAGTTCGGGGCAGAAGAGTAGCGTTCAGCAAAAGGGGCTCGAGCGGGGAAGCAGAAGCCGCCTCCCAACTTGCAGGAGGCGGCTTCGTTTTCTTTGGATAAGCGCAGGTGACGAGTTAGCTGCTGATGGCAGTCGCCGAAGCGGACGAGCCGCCGGCGGCGGTGGCCACACGGTAGGCCTGGCCGGACAGATGGCCGAGGACAGCGGTGACGTAAGCCGCGGCCGGCAGCAAGCCGATGAGGCAGACCAGCGCGCCGACGAGTTCAATGATCGGGGCGACGATTACAGCGATCAGCATAACGACGACATAACCGCCGGCGTTGTCACGAACCAGCCGGAAGGCCGTCGCTGGATTGATCGCCTTGCCCAGGTTGTCCTCCTCGGCCAGGACTCCGATAGCCCCTGGGAGGAGCAGCCACAACACCAGGCCATAGGGAAGCGAGAGGCAGCTGATCAGAGCCGAGAGCAGTGAGGCGGTCGTCTCCCCGCCCGAGCCTTGCTCAGCCAGGAAGACACTGGCGACTCCGACACAAACCGAGAGGAGCGTGATCGGCAGCGTCCAGACGATGCTGACCACCACCAGCTTCAGGCCGTCGCGGATCAGCGCGCCGAAGTCGCTCCAATCCGGCAGCGTCGGATCCATGTCCTTGATCACCCGCCGGGCGGTCTCGACTAGCCAGCCGCCGAGGGGAATCAGGCCGAGGCCGAAGGTCAGGATGCCGACGAGGACGACCGCCGATCCGATCGCCAGCTTCTTGATCCAGTCCTCGTCCTGGGTGATGAATGCGAAGGAAGCGCCGTAGTCCATTGCGTTCTCCTCTCAGAAGGCTCCCATCCGGCTTGTGGTTCGGGTGCTACCTGTGGGTGTTGGGCTAAACAGGACCTGGCCAACGGTCTGAACAGCCGGTCGAAGCTTACAACGGTTGCGGGCAGGGTGCAAGCGGAGAGACGAAACCCATCCATCTGGGCCGTGCCGGGACGGCGTCGACCTATGGCGGCGCCGTCACGCTCACCGTGCAGTTGGCCACTGGCTCGATCAACGACCCGGATTGCACGAACGCGTTCCCGTTCCAGGTGTGCTCCAGCGTCACCCACTCGCAGGCTGTCAGCGGCGAACCATTGATCGAGCCCAGCTTGCTCGCTTCGCGCATGCGGATGATGTCGCCGATCTTCGACCACTCGCCAAACCAGCCGGTGTTGGTGTAGACCTGGCTCATCCCGTTGCCGTTCCACACATGGATGGTCAATTCGATGGTGACGCGCGGGTCGGAGTTGCGCATCGGCACGATGACCAGCTTCTGGCAGCCGCTGAACTGGTACCATCCTGCTTCTTCGAGGATCTGCTTGAGCATCGGGTCCCCGCCGGCGAGGCTCCAGACGTTGACCCAGCTGTTTCCCACCCAGTTGTCAACAAAGACAGTCTTTCCACTTGCGCCTTGATCGACGATGCGCACCCGCTGGTAGGTGCCGTCGCAGTTCAGGCTGACGCCCTCCGGCGGGGCGGTGTTGGTGGCGGTTGGGCCGAGTGTGGCGCTCGGCGCCGTCGTGGCGCTCGGCGACGCGCTGGGGCTCTGGGTCTCGGTTGGCGGCTGGGGCGTCTCACTGGGCGGCTCTTGCTCGCCGGCTTCGGCCGTCAGGGTACCGGCGACGGCCGTTTCGAGCGCCTCTGGCTCGGGCGCCACGGTCGGCAGTGGCAGGTTGCAGCCGGCCAGAAGCCCGGCGGCGGCGATCCAGAGTGCCAGACTCGTTCGTCGAATGTGCATCGTGGCAACCTCCCCGGTTGCATCTTCGATCAAGGGACGATGCGGGAGACGAAACTAGCACACCCGCTCCGTGAGGGCAAGGCAGGGTCCTGCCAAATAGAAACCTCCGGCGCCGCCACCGCGCCGGAGGTTAGAGGTTTGACTGGAGAACCACTAGATCCAGACGGGTTCTTCGTAGGTGTGGAAGACCTCCTTCATCACGCCGATGATCTCCCCGAGCGTTGCGTAGACGCGGACGGCGTCGAGGATGTAGGGCATGGTATTCTCGGTGCCTTCACAGGCGATGCGCAGCCGGTCAAGGGCCTGACCGACGGCGCCGTTGTCGCGTGTCTCGCGCAGCTCCCTTAGCCGGGAAACCTGTCTGCGGTAGCCCTCTGGATCCATTTCCAGGATCGGAATGCTGTAGCCGCCGACTTCCGCGTAGGCGTTGACGCCGACAATCGACCGATCGTGCTCATCGACCTCCCGCTGGTACTGGTAAGCGGCGTCCTGGATCTCACGCTGGAAGAACCCGGCGTCGATGGCCGGGAGCACGCCGCCGATCTCCTCAACCTGGCGGAAGTAGTCTCGCGCCTGCGACTCCATCCGGTTGGTGAGCGCTTCGACGAAGTAACTGCCGCCCAGCGGATCCACCGTGTTGACCACGCCGGATTCCTCCGCCAGGACCTGCTGCGTGCGCAGCGCGATCGTGACCGCGTGCTCGGACGGCAGCGCGAGCGCTTCGTCCATGGAATTGGTGTGCAGCGATTGCGTGCCGCCCAGCACTGCGGCGAGCGCCTGCACTGTGGTGCGCACGATGTTGTTCTCGGGCTGCTGGGCCGTCAGGGAAACCCCGGCCGTCTGTGTGTGGAAGCGGAGCAGCCAGGAGCGAGGCGCCTGCGCGCCGAAGGTGTCGCGCATCTCCCGCGCCCAGATCCGCCTTGCGGCGCGGTACTTGGCGATCTCCTCAAAGAAGTCGTTGTGGGCGTTGAAGAAGAAGGAGAGTCGGGGCGCGAACTCGTCCACATCCAGACCGCGCTCGATGCCCCAGCGCACGTATTCCATGCCGTCGAGCAGGGTGAAGGCCAATTCCTGGACGGCAGTGGACCCTGCCTCGCGGATGTGGTAGCCGGAGATGGAGATCGTGTTCCACTGCGGCAGCTGCTGCTGGCCATACTCGATCGTGTCGATGACCAGCCGCATCGAAGGCTCTGGCGGGAAGATGAATTCTTTTTGGGCGATGTATTCCTTAAGGATGTCGTTTTGCAGGGTTCCCCGCAGCTGATCGGGGCGCACGCCCTGCTTTTCGGCGGCGGCGATGTACATCGCCCAGATGACCGCCGCCGGCGAGTTAATCGTCATGCTGGTCGATACCTGCTCCAGCGGGATCCCTTCGAGCAGAATCTCCATGTCTCTGAGGGAAGACACGGCGACCCCGCATTTGCCGAATTCGCCGAGCGATTCGGGCGCATCCGTGTCGTAGCCCATGAGGGTGGGCAGATCGAATGCGATGGAAAGCCCGGTCTGCCCCTGATCCAGCAGGTAGCGAAAGCGTGCGTTGGTTTCTTCGGCGGTGCCGAAACCGGCAAACATTCGCATCGTCCACACCCGACCACGATACAGGGTAGGGTGGATGCCGCGCGTGTAGGGAAACTCGCCGGGCAAGCCCAGGTCGTCGAAGTAATCGTGGCCAGTCAGATCAAGCGGCGTGTAGATGCGCGCGATCGGCTCAGAGGAGGTCGTGAGGAAGACCTTGCGTCGCTCCGGCAGGCGGGCGATGGAGTCTCCCAGCGTTGAGTTCTCCCATTGTGCATAGGCTTGCTGTAGCTTGGCTAGCACGTTCTTGTCATACATGGATGTTTGGCTCTCCCAGGAGACGTTTCACGGTTGTCACGATTATAGCAACGAGCGTGGGCCGCAAGCTGGGGGCTTACACCTGGCTTGCAGACTCACCACGCCCAGGATCTCGTGTGGCACAATCTCGATATCGAGAATCGTTCTGACGGTACGTGCTGGAGGATAAGATGCGGTCGAAACTGCTTTCGCTGACGATGATTGGCTCCGCCTGGCCCTTCCTCGGGCTTGGCTACCTGGTCATCCATTTCAAGTACTTCCCGACCGGATTGGAACTTGTCGGACAGGCGCTCGGCCTCTTCCTGGCAGGGCTTGCCAGCGGTGCGCTTTTCTTCATGTTCCGCCGCGGTATGCAGACCCCAGCTGGAAAGCTGATGATCATTCTTGGCTATATCTTGGTCGCCCCGCTCGGCGTGATGCTGGGCTTGCTGGCTCCCTCCACGTTGATCGGGCCCGAAGCGCCAAGCGTCTCCATTCAGATCCTTGCGGCGCCCCTGCTGACCGCCTTCTACGCCAGCCTGGTGATGGCGGTGGGTCTTGGGGTGATGGGAGGGCTAGGGCTGATGATGAAGGGCATGGCCGAATGGCGCGCCCCACAGCCCGAGCTTGTTCCCCTTCATGTGAAAATTCGCCGTTAGCCACCCTACGCGGGTCCGTGCGATCTTGCCGTGGAAGGGCGCGGCGGGATCGCCTACATAAGGAGCGGGTCTCGTCCCGCTCCTTTTCTATCCCATGGGTTTCAAGAGTCAATTCGGGTCTTCCGTGACGGGAAGCGCCGCCTGCTTCGCGACGGCGGCGCGGCGGCCATCCGGTTCAGCGCGCAGGGCGCGCAGAAATCCAAGGACGCCAGCAGCCATCACCTGACCCTCCGTGAGGACTCGGTCCGCCAGGGTGCGGGCGCGATCGATACGGATGAGCCGTTCGTTCTGGGATGTTTCATACAACTCAATGAGGACACCGTGGGTGCTCTCGGGGTGGATGAAGGCGATCCGCTTGCCTCCCGTGCCGATCACTGGATGGGGGTTGATCAGGCGCACCCCATTGGCCTGTAGACGCGCCAGGCAGCGTTCGATGTCGTCGACCTCAAGACATAGGTGATGAATCCCGGGTCCCCGCTTGTCAAGATAGCGGGCAACCCCGCTGGTTTCGGTGCTTGGCTTGACCAGCTCGATCTCGGCTTCGCCTGTCGGGAGAAAGGCCACCACCGATTCCTGGCTGGGCACGTCTTCGACATGCGTCAACTGCAGCCCGAGGGCATCCCGCCAGAAGCTGAGCGCAGCTTCGATGTCGTCCACAACGATAGCCACGTGATCAATGCGGCGTACGGAGGACATGCCGACCTCGTCTTCCTGACTCGTCTGATTCCATTCTACGCGCGTGCAACTATGTCTACAAATGGAACGGGCCTTGGCCTAGACCGTTACGGGCGGCTCGTATTCCCCCCAGGCCTGCCTGAGCGTGCCGCAGATCTCTCCTAAGGTGGCGTCGGCCTCCACGCATTCGATCAAAAGGGGCATCAGGTTTTCATCGCTCAGCGCAGCGCGCTTCAAATGGTCAAGCAATGCCCCGGTGCGGTCGGCGTCACGTCGGGCCCGAACAGCCGCCACCCGCTCCCGCTGGGCGCGTTCGATGGCCGGATCGACTCGCAGGATTTCGATCGACGATGGTTCTCCGCTCTCGAAGGCATTCACGCCAACGACAGTCTCGTCACCGCGCTCGATCGCCTGCTGCCTTCGGTAGGCCGAGTCTTGAATCTGGCGCTGGATGTAGCCCGCGTCGATGGCTGCAAGGGCGCCGCCGAGGTCCTCGATCTCCTCGAGATAGGCGCGTGCGCGGGACTCGATTTCATCGGTCAGGCGCTCGATGGCGTAAGAACCCCCAAGCGGATCCACCGTGTCGGCGACACCGGTCTCATATCCGATGATCTGCTGGGTGCGCAGGGCCAGCCGGGCGGCGTCTTCGGTCGGGAGGCCAAGCGCTTCATCCATGCTGTTGGTGTGCAGCGACTGCGTCCCGCCGAGCACGGCGGCCAGCGCCTGAAGGGCCACCCGAACCACATTGTTCTCGGGCTGCTGTGCCGTGAGGGTGGAGCCCCCCGTCTGCGCGTGGAAGCGCAGCCGCCAAGAGCGGGGGTCCTGCGCTCCAAAGCGCTCGCGCATCAAGCGAGCCCACAGGCGGCGGCCAGCCCGGAACTTGGCGATTTCCTCGAGGAAGTGGTTGTCGACGCTGAAGAAGAAGGTCAGCTGGGGAGCGAATTCGTCGATCTTCAGCCCGGCTTCCAGCGCGGCCTCGACATAGGCGACCGCGTTCGCCAACGTGAAGGCGACTTCCTGCACTGCGGTCGCCCCGGCCTCGCGGATGTGGTAGCCCGAAATCGAGATCGTGTTCCAGCGCGGCAGGTGCTCATGGGCATAGCGAAAGACGCCGGTGATCAAACGCATCGCCGGCTTGGGAGGGAAGATATATGTTCCGCGGGCGACATATTCCTTCAGGATGTCGTTCTGGATCGTTCCGCGCAGGTGGGCTGGATCGGCGCCCTGCCGGCGAGCAACCGCCAGGTACATGGCCAGCAGGACCGCCGCTGGCGCATTGATCGTCATGCTGGTCGAAACTCGCTCGAGTGGGATTTCCTCAAAGAGCAGGGCCATGTCATCGAGAGTCGAGATCGAGACACCGACGCGTCCGACCTCACCCTGCGCGATCGGATCGTCGGCGTCATACCCGATCTGGGTGGGGAGATCGAAGGCCACCGAGAGTCCGGTTTGGCCGGCCTGGAGTAGATAGTGATAGCGCTGGTTCGATTCCTCGGCAGTGGCGTAGCCCGCATACTGCCGCATCGTCCAGAGCCGGCCACGGTACATCGTCGGCTGAACCCCACGTGTGAAGGGGAAGTCGCCTGGAAAGCCGATGTGCTCCAGGTAGTCGGCCGGCGGCATCGAGGGCAGATAGACACGCTCGAGCGGGATGCCGGAGGCGGTCTCAAACCGCTGGCGGCGTTCCGGATGGTCCTTCAATGCCGGTTTCAGGATCTGGTCGGCCCACGCCTGGCGGGCCTGATCGAGTGAGGTCGTCATCTAGGGCTCCCTTTCCCACGCGTCTTCGACTCCCAGGTCGCTGGGAAGGATGGATGGAAGCTGACGGAAGTTTTCAAAGGTGGCATCCTCAAATGCGAAATGCTTTGCACTGCGAAGATGAAGGAATAGCTCGCCATAGCTGGCAGCCACGCGGCGGCCCCATTCCAGCTTGAGCCAGCCGGCCGCGTGGCGAACGGTGGCCAGATCCGGCCCCTCAATTTCAACGAACTGGCCGAAGGGGAGCTCGTCCAGCACGACCTCTGTGCCCTGGAGCTCATAGGTCTCCCGGAACTTCTCGTAGATCCAGGTCAGGCGGAACCCAAGCGCGGTGAGAAACGCGCGGCCGGATTCGGCGTCGTCGACCACGAGTTCAACTTCAAGCCGGTGCTCAGGATCCTG
>JBFJVD010000062.1:0-13032 GCA_041624375.1 Anaerolineales bacterium | reverse complement strand
GGCGGCAGCGTTCCTGTGGGCGTTCGCGTGGGAGTCGGGGTTGGCGTCGGCGGCGGAACATAAAACGGGCTGTCGTTGGTCCATTCAGGACCGTTATTGGTCGATCCGCCATAGCGTCGGATGCCTGTACTCGGGCCGCCGGCCGCCCCGGAGGTATCGTTGATGGTATTCCCATAGCCTTCATTGAAGTGGAACAGGCCGACGGTGTTGGCATCCGGGGTGAATGGCCCGGCTGGCCGCGTGAACGCCGAGCTATAGCGCAGGTTGTTGGAGATGCGCAGTTCGTCCAGCCAACCACTGAACGAAGGGTACTGGACGTTGTCTTCATCATGCTTCTCGGCGCCAAGCACGAGATACGGGTCGTTCGCGGCCGAGCTCGCCCGTCCGTCACGGTAGCTGATATCCCCGGTTGGTCCGGTCCCCTGGCCGTCGAGCAGACCGTCAATGTAGATCTGAAGCCGACCGTCCGAGGCACGCCGGGTGACCGCCACATGGCGCCAGGCGCCATTGGCGATGTTGGTCGCGCCGCAGATGGTCTGGGCGTTGGCGCCCTGACTTACGCCAAAGGCGACTCGTCCGCCGGCCAGCGAGAGGCCGTAATCGCCGAGGTCGCCGTTGCCAAGCACATCCCGGTCGAGCAGCACGTTGCCGCGGCGCCAATTTGTGCCGCCGGGCGAGCAGGCCGGCGCAGGGTTCTCGGCGGCGTTAGCCTTAACCCACAACTCGACGGTGAAATCCCCGCCCACATCGATCGGCCGGGCGGGCCCATCGAGCTGGATCTTCACCCGATCGAGGTCGCCCCAGCCATTCCCGTAGTAGCGCAGCGCGTAGCCGCCGATGGAGGGAACCACTTCATTGATGGCAGAGCCAGGGTAGAAGGTGAAGAGGATCTCGTCCCATGTGTAGCGATCGGCCGCCATGTCGCGCGATTCGATCTGCCCCATGCACAGATTGGCCAGCCCCGCATCCACACACTGGGAATAGAGCGCCCGGTAATATGCGGTCACCAGGTGCGTGGAGCTGACCCAGTATTGACGCCAGTTCCAGGTGAAATCGATCGCATTGTTCGTGCTGGAGTAGGCCACGCCGGGGATGTAGACCTGATCGCAGGTGCTGTCGTAGACGTCGGCGTCCGACCACTTGCCGCCGGCGGCAACGATCGACCAGGCGTACATCTTCACCGCCATGGCGCCTGCCCGGTAGGATTCACGAGGCCAGCCGGCGCCCCATTCGTTCGGCAGGACGTTGCGAACATATTCTCTGAAGTCGACCGTCTCGACGGTGTAGGGACGGGCGGTATCGCAGAAGGCGTAGCCGGTCACCCGCACACGGATCGTTGACGGCAGCGGCTCGGCCCGCTGGTCGTGCAGCGGCTCGTCGAATAAGGCGGCGGCGAAATATTCAGCCGGAAAAGCCTGCGTGACCGTGCGCGGCTCGGGGACCTGGAGGACCGTGGCTTCTTGCCTCAATTCGATGTCGAGCAAGAGGATGTCGGCGCCGACCAGGCGTACGCCTTCGATGCGCCAGGGGCCATAGCCGGCCGCCTCGGCCGTGATTGTGGTGGGAACGGAATCGGCGCTGAGCGGGATCGATCCCCAAACGAAGCGCCCATCGGCGCCGGTCACCGCCACCAGTCCGAACTCGGGGGCTTCAACTCGCACACCTGCCACCGGGGCGCCGCTGATGCCGTCTCGGACGGTTCCTTCCACGGCGGCGATGCCAGGCGGTGGGAGCTGTGCCAGCGCTGCCTCAGATGCTCCCGGAGACGTCCCTAGAGCAAGAAGCAGCAAGAGCAGGAGGAAGCCGACCCCGCGCCGGAGATGGGCCATGCTGGTCATGCGCTCGGAGGATGTCTGCATTGAGTCGTCCGTTCGCTCCCGTCCACTCACCCCACATTCGGGCGCGCGACAACAGGGGCCGCTGCCGTCCATCACGGACGGTTCCGCCCCCGAGCTCAACTCCGGCTGGTTCCGATCTCCCCTATCTTGCCGCTTTTCCATCCCCTGTCAAGAGGTCCGATTGTCACAAGTTCTGTGCCGGACCCTCGGCGTCTGGATGCGATTTTCGTGCCAAAATTGACAGTCCCTGAGCCGTGTGGTATAGTCCGCCCACAATCGAATTGACGAGTTGCTCTTATCCGGAGAGGTGGAGGGACCGGCCCTGTGAAGCCTCGGCAACCTATCGGGTGATTGGACCCGATGTGGTGCCAAATCCGGCAGACGGACCGTCTGTACAGATGAGAGGGTGGTAGTCGACTCCACGTTGCCCCTTCTCCGGGAAGGGGCATTTTTCATGCGGGAGGATCCTGGTGACCACGACGTTCATGTCGGCTCCGAAGCTGCTGTTCACATCCGAGTCCGTGACAGAAGGACATCCGGATAAGATCTGTGACCAGATCTCGGATGCGGTGCTGGATGCCTGCTTGGAGCAGGACCCCCTCTCGCGCGTCGCGTGCGAAACCGCGGTCAAGACCGGATTCGTCCTGCTCCTGGGCGAGATCACGACCGGCGCACATCTGAATTTCGATGACCTCGCCCGGCAAACGATCCTTCGGATCGGTTTCGACAGCAGCGAGCTTGGCTTCGACGGCAACACCTGTGGCGTGCAGGTGGCCATCGCCCGACAGAGCGGAGATATCGCCCGCGGCGTTGACGAGGCCTTTGAGGCCCGCCATGGCGAGATGTCCGACGACGAGGTCGACAAGATCGGGGCCGGCGACCAGGGGATGATGTTCGGCTTCGCCTGCAACGAGACGGATGTATTGATGCCCATGCCGATCCACCAGGCCCATCGTCTCGCCCGCCAGCTGGCTAAGGTGCGGCGCAAAGAGATCCTCCCCTGGATCCGCCCGGATGGAAAGTCGCAGGTCACAGTCGAGTACGAGTACGGGCAACCGAAGCGCATCGACACGGTGTTGATCAGCACGCAGCACGCGCCGGATGTCGACAATGCCACGCTGCGCGAGGGCGTGCTGGAGGAGGTCATCCGACCGGTTCTGCCGCCCGAGCTCGTTGACGACGAGATGAAGGTCTTTATTAATCCCACCGGGCGCTTCGTCGTCGGGGGTCCGCTGGGTGACGCCGGCCTGACCGGGCGCAAGATTATTGTGGATACCTACGGTGGCATGGGCCGACACGGCGGTGGCTGCTTCAGCGGCAAGGATGCCACCAAGGTCGATCGCTCCGGCGCTTACGCGGCGCGCTGGGTGGCGAAGCACATCGTGGCTGCCGGGCTTGCCGACCGCTGCGAGATCCAGGTTGCCTACGCGATCGGGGTCGCCCATCCGCTTTCAATCAATGTCGAGACATTCGGAACCGGTCGCCTGCCGGATGCAGAGATCAGCAAGCTGATTGAGCAGGTCTTCGACCTGCGTCCAGGCGCGATCATCCGCGACCTGAAGTTGCGCCGGCCGATCTTCCGCCCGACGGCGAGCTATGGTCATTTCGGGCGTGAGGATCTGGAGCTGCCTTGGGAATCCCTCGACCGGCTCGAGGAGCTCACCGCCGCAGCCGGCGTTGAGGCCCCCGCGGTCTCCCCCGCCTGAAGACGCTCGCTCATCTTGCCGACTCCGGGCGCCGGTCGGGACCATTGACCGGCGCTTGCACATGGAAGTGCGGCAGTTTGTCCCCCCGATTCACATCCCGTATAATTCGACCAGCCTGCGCAGGCCCCGCCCAAGGTCCAGCGCACGTGTCGCAAGATCCACCGAGGCGGCCGGCAGAGCGGAGGGAAAACCCGGATCGTGGTGAGGGATGCGCATCCTGGCTCTGAGCGATAAGGTCGTTTCCCATGTCTACAGCGCCCGGGCGAAACAACGGTACAGCGACATCGACCTCGTGGTTGGATGCGGCGATTTGCCTGGCTGGTACCTCGAGTTCATCGTTTCGGCGCTGAATGTCCCACTGCTGTATGTTCCGGGAAATCACGATCCAGATCAATTGCGTGTGCCGGGAGCGCGGATGCTCGACGGACGGTTGATCGAACATGCCGGGCTTCGGATCCTGGGATTGGGGGGCAGCCGGCGCTACAAAGCCGAAGGGCGTCACCAGTACACGGACGCCGAGATGTATCTTCGCATCGCCTCGCTGCTTCCCGAGCTGATGCTCAACCGAATCCGCTTCGGACGCGGCTGCGATCTCTTCATCGCCCACTCGCCGCCCTATGGCATCCACGACGGTCACGATCTCGCGCACATCGGATTCCATGCCTTTCGTCGGCTCATCCGGGTCTTCAAGCCGCAGCTCATGCTGCATGGTCATTCCCATGTCGCCCGGAATATTGAGGTCACCGAGACGCTCTTCGAGGAGACCCGGATTGTGAACGTGTACCCCGCACGCCGCATCACCTGGCCGCCAGCCACTCGAGATAAGGCGCCCGCATGACTCCAGGCACAGAAGCTCTTCCCGCAGAGGGTTCCTGGGAATGGCCCTTCTCGCGAGCGGATTTGACGGCCGGCCTGCGCCGCATTACCGGCGACACGGCTCTTCAGGTGACGAGCACCCAGCCGCTGACGATCGCCCATCGGCGCCCTTCGATTGGCCGGCTGCGCGGCATGCTGGTCCAGTTCGATGGGGCAGACGGTCCACAGGACATGCGCCTGGTGGTGAAGGAACCGCGCGGCGCCACCCGAACCGGCCTGGCGGGGGCAGGGCGCCGCGAAGTGGGCGTCTACCAGATGCTCGCCCCCCAACTTCCTTTGAAGACCCCGCAGCTCATCGCCGGATCGGCAAATGGCGATTGGCTGATCCTCGAAGAACTCAGGCCGATCATCGAATCGGCTCGTTGGGGTCGCGAGCACTACGAGCGAGCGATTTCTGGGCTGACGGTGCTCCACGACCGGTTCTGGGGGCTTGGCGAGGATCTCAACGCGTTTCCCTGGCTCAGCCGTCCCCTTGAGACCGACTATGAAGTGCATGTCACCGCTGCGGCCCATGCCATCGAGAGGATCGTTGAGCTAGGTCACCCCGAACCGCTGGCCAACGCACCGGAACGGATGCGGATCCTGGCGCAGCTTACGACTCAAGCCGACCGCATCGTCTCCCCACTGCGGGATGTGCCAAACACACTGCTCCACGGCGATTACTGGCCCGGGAACATCGCCGTGATCGAAGACGGGGAGCAGGTGGTTTATGATTGGCAATTGAGCGCCGTCGGGCCGGCCATCCTGGACTTACTGGTCTTCGTCAACAAGAGCGAGTGGTGGTTTGATGAGCTGCCGCTGGAACCGGCCGAGATGGTCGGATTGTATCGGCAGCAGCTGGCCCGACGGACAGGATCGGCCTGGGAACCTGATCATTGGGCGCTGCTCTGGGATCATGCCCTGATGTGGCGATTTGTTCAGGAATGGGTGGATCTGCTGGCAGCCTCGCCCGATCCGATCTTGGAGACCCGGGCGGAGCAGCTCGATCAAGTGTGGCTCGATCCGGTTGCGGCCGCGGTTGAGCGCCGGCTGACCGACAGCTGACGCGGTAACCCTGGTCGCATCACCGCCCACGCCAGGAGACTGCAATTCAGGAGATTGATTTGATCGATGGCTGATGAGAAGGCACTCCCGTCGCGGGAGAAGGATTTTGCCGAGTGGTACAACCAACTGGTCCTGCGGGCCGAGCTGGCGGACTACTCGCCCGTGCGCGGGTCGATGGTCATCCGTCCTTATGGCTGGGCGCTGTGGGAGAACATCCAGGCGGCGCTTGACCGTCGTTTTAAGGCCACCGGCCATGTGAATGCGGCGTTTCCACTCTTCATCCCGAAGAGCTTCCTTGAGAAGGAACAGGAGCACGTCGAGGGCTTCTCGCCGGAGCTGGCGGTTGTGACGCACGCCGGTGGCCAGGAGCTGGAGGAGCCGCTGGTCGTCCGGCCGACCTCGGAGACGATTATCGGGCACATGTACGCCCGCTGGATTAAGTCGTACCGCGACCTGCCCGTATTGATCAACCTGTGGAACAGCGTTGTGCGCTGGGAACTGCGCACCAAGCTCTTCCTGCGGACGAGCGAGTTCTACTGGCAGGAAGGCCACACGGCTCACGCGACGGCAGACGAGGCCGAAGCCGAGACGCGACAGATGCTTGAGATCTATGCCGACTTCGCCGAGAACGAGGCCGCTGTGCCTGTTGTGATGGGCCTGAAGAGCGAGAGCGAGAAGTTTGCCGGCGCGGTGCGCTCCTATTCGATCGAAGCCATGATGGGGGATGTCCGCGCCCTGCAAGCTGGCACGTCCCACTTTCTCGGCGACAATTTCTCTCGCGCGTTCGACATCCGGTACCTGGATCAAAACAACGAGCTGCAATACTGCTGGACCACGTCGTGGGGACTCTCCACGCGATTCGTGGGCGCCATCATCATGGTGCATGGCGACGACCAGGGACTGGTGCTGCCACCGCGGCTGGCTCCCTATCAGGTCGTGGTCGTTCCCATCTACCGGAATGATGAAGAGCGCTCGCTGGTTTTGGAGAGTGTCGAGCGCCTCAGAGCGGAGCTTACCGAGGTTCGCCTGCATGTTGACTTGCGCGAAGGGGTTACGCCAGGGTTTAAGTTCAATGATTGGGAGCTGCGCGGCATCCCGCTGCGGATCGAGATCGGGCCGAGGGACGTCGAGCGCGGCGTGGTGACGCTGGCGCGCCGTGATCGCCCCGGTCGGGAGGGCAAGCGAGCGGTTGCCCTCGAAGCTGCCGCTCCAGCTGTCGCCGAGACGCTGCAGGAAGTTCAGAACAGCCTTTACGAGCGTGCGCTTGCCTTCCATGAAGCCCATACGGCCAGGCCCGAGGACTATGAGGCGATGAAAGAGGCGCTCGAATCAATGTGGGTGGACGTCTGGTGGTGTGGCGGGGCGGATTGTGAAGCGCGCGTCAAAGAAGACACCCGCGCCACCCTCCGCGTCATCCCCTTTGAGCAGCCAGAGGGTGAGACCGGCCGCTGTATCGTTTGTGGTGAAGCCGCGCAGCGGCGCGCGCTTTTCGCTCGGGCCTATTGAGCGCCGCCGATGCCCTCGATCGATCCTGAACGTTTGGGAAGAGAAATTGAAGCTCTGTTTGCTTCGATTGACGACCCGCCTGTCTTCCGGCGCGCCTTGCTCGATCTGCTTGATTTCTACGCCGATCGCACACGGCGGCCGGGAGCTTCAACCCGCGCCGACGACGTTCCTTGGACCTTTGAAATCCGTCAGCCGCTGCTGCATGAACTCAGCCGGGCTCTCACCGCCCGCCTGAGTGGGCGACCTGATGCGGCGCTTGCGATCGCGCGGGACCTCTGGCTGGTGGAACTGCGCGAACCGCAAGTGCTGGCCGCTGATGCGCTCGGTTGTCGATCCGACCGGATCGTCGCTGAGATCTGTGAG
The DNA here is from genome assembly GCA_041624375.1 of Anaerolineales bacterium. GTDB lineage: Bacteria > Chloroflexota > Anaerolineae > Anaerolineales > E44-bin32 > JBFJVD01. Next base: position 5,699 of record JBFJVD010000062.1, on the reverse strand, counting down.
CAGTGGGCACCCACCTGCCGTGACAACCGAGTCCTTGAAGCGCTGGCAGGTCGCGCACTGGCGGGCTGGCGCCGGAGATCTTCGGGCGAGTTCCTCGTCCAGGTGGAGCGCTGGATGCTAGACGCCCGTCCAAGCCTTCGGTTGCTCGCACTCGAAGCGATGCGCTTTGCGGTGGAGGATGCCAGCTTTGAGCGGCTGCCGAGAGTATTTCGCATGCTGGACAGGTTGTCGGGCGAGGTACGCGGCGGGGCGCGCCGCGCCTTCCGGCGTCTGGTGGAGGCCCTTGCCCTGCGAAGCTCGCGGGAGACGGCGCGCTTCTTGATCGACGAGCTGAGCCATACGCGCGCAGCAGCACGGCTTGTTCGCGAGCTGCTGCCGGTCTTTGATGAAGGTCTGCGGGCCACACTGGAAGCCGCCTTGTCGGACCGGAGTCGGGTTGGTATAATGCCGGCTGAAGACTAGACCAGCGGGCGGCCGCTCGCTTTTTTCATGCCGATTGAAGATTGGCTGCCCGCCCGGTGACCTGCAGAAGGAGCAGATGTCATGACGCTCGACAAAGCGATGAAGACGGAAATCATCGACACATTTCACCGCCATGATAACGACACGGGCTCACCCGAGGTTCAGGTGGCGCTTCTCACCCGGCGGATAGAACAGCTTACCGAGCACCTGAAGGTGCATAAGCACGATGAGTCGTCGCGTCGCGGCCTGCTGAAGCTCGTTGGCCAGCGCCGCCGGCATCTCTCGTACTTGAAACGGGAGAATCCGGCGGGTTTCCTTGACCTGACGGACAAGCTCGGCATTCGCCGCAAGTAGAGCGGACCAAGTGGAGCGAGCCTGCAATTCGGGCTCGCTCGCTACGATCCGCGGCGAGGTTGTTTCTCGCGTATAATCGGATCATCTGACACAAGCCGCACAGCGGCAGATTGCGCCCAGGCAAGCGCAGTGAGTTGGGAATTGGAGCACGATCATCAGCTGTCCTGGTGATCGGTCCCCAGTCCCTAACCCTGCCGGCCGGTGGCGCGGAGGGTTTTTTCATGCTAGGCGAAAAGCAATTCACCGTCCATGTTGACGGTACGGAGCTGACGCTCCGGGCAGGTGGCTTTGCCGGCCAGGCAGGCGGCGCGGTCACCGTTCAACAGGGCGACACGCTGCTCATGGCGACGGCCACCATGAGCAGGAATCCGCGGGAAGGGATCGACTTCCTTCCGCTGATGGTCGACTATGAAGAACGCATGTATGCGGGCGGGCGTATCCCCGGCTCGTTCTTCCGGCGTGAAGGGCGGCCGACCGAAGCGGCAATCCTCACCGCCCGCCTCGCAGACCGCTCGCTCCGGCCCCTGTTTCCGAAGGATCTCCGCAACGAGATCCAGGTGATTCTCTACTCCATCTCCTCAGATGGAGAGAACCCCATCGATGTCTTGGGAATTGTGGGCGCCTCAGCCGCGCTCATGATCTCCGATATCCCCTTCATGGGGCCGGTGGCGGCTGTTCGGGCCGCCAGCCAGGATGGCGCGTTCCAATTCAATCCGACCTACCAGCAAACCGAAATGTCGGAGCTTGACCTGCGAGTGGCGGGCACAGCCGACGCGATCATGATGGTCGAGTGCGGAGCGAACGTGGTGGCTGAGGCGACAATGGTCGAAGCCCTCAACGCCGCCCACCGCGCCATGCAGCCGCTGATTGAGGTCCAGCATGAGATGCGCGCCGCCGTTGGCAAAGAGAAGCGAAGCTATCCTTCGGTTGCTCCGGAGGAAGAAATAGCCTCGCTCGTACGCGACGCGCTCGGCGGCCGGATGGGGGAGCTGCTTCGAGCGGCACGCCCGAAGGCAGACTTCAGCGAAGCTGTTGACAGCCTGGAAGAAGAGATCATTGGCTCACTGGGTGGGGAGGATGAAGCCTTCGATGAGCCCGCCGCCCGCAAGGCCTTCTCCGACCAGCTGAGGCAAGAGGTCCGACAGCGGATCCTACGAGACCGTGTGCGGCCGGATGGGCGGGAGCCAGGGGCTCTGCGCGAGCTGGATGCACAGGTGGATCTGAGCCCGCGGGCACATGGCTCCGGGCTGTTCCGAAGAGGCGAGACCCAGGTCCTGACCCTGGCCACACTTGGGACCCCGCGCGAGCGCCAGGAGCTGGACAACCTGATCCCGGTCGAAGAGAAGCGCTACATCCATCATTACAACTTCCCACCTTTCTCCGTCGGCGAGACCCGCTTCCTGCGGGGCGCCTCGCGCCGCGAGATCGGGCATGGCGCGTTGGCGGAACGGGCGCTGGTGCCGGTGCTCCCACTTCAGGAAGATTTTCCGTACACCATGCGGCTCGTTTCGGAAGTACTCTCCTCCAACGGGTCGACCTCGATGGCGTCGGTCTGCGGCTCGACACTGGCTTTGATGGATACCGGCGTGCCGATCCGGGCGCCTGTAGCAGGCATCGCCATGGGGCTGGTAAAGAGCGACGAGAGTTACGCGATCCTCACCGACATTCAGGGCCTCGAAGATCACCTGGGGGACATGGACTTCAAGGTCGCGGGAACGCGCGATGGCATCACCGCCTTGCAGATGGACATCAAGATCAAAGGCATCACGCCAGAACTGATGGCGGAAGCGCTCGAGCAGGCCCGACAGGCAAGGCTCGCAATTCTGGATCGGATCGAAGCTGCCATCCCCGCACCGCGAACTGAATTGAAGCCGCATGCGCCGCGGATGACCGTGCTCAAGATCTCCTCTGAGAAGATCGGCGCGGTCATCGGTCCGGGTGGAAAGGTGATACGCGGGATCCAGGAAGACACCGGCACACGCATCGATATCCAGGACGATGGCACTGTGTTCATTGCCGCCACCGATGGGCCGAGCGCAGACCGGGCGCGTGAGATGATCGAGGCGCTGACCGAGGAAGCGGAGCTGGGCCGTATCTACACCGGCCGGGTGGTGCGAACCACCGACTTCGGCGCCTTCGTCGAGATCCTGCCCAACATCGATGGGCTCGTCCATATCTCCCAGCTCGACAGCGAGCATGTGAAGAGCGTGGAGGACGTGGTCCGGGTCGGCGATGAAATCACCGTGATGGTTACCAACGTCGATCCCGACGGACGCATTCGTCTCTCTCGCCAGGCGGTGCTTGAAGGCTGGACACCGGAAGAGGCCAGGGAGCACGATCGCCCTCCGGGCCGGAAGCCATCCGGCGGACGGGGCCGGCGTCGACCCAACTAGCTGCGATTGGCGTTCAAGCGCGTGGATCCGACGCCCCCGACCGGACATAGGCGGGGGCGTTTTCTTCAATGCTGTGATGGTGCCGATCTCCGCATTGTTCCTGCCCCATCGGTGGGCTAGAATTGGGCCATGAGAGAGGCTGCGGCCCGCCCTCGCTGGTCCCTGACGACCAAGCTCGTGCTGAGCGCTCTGGCGCTGGCGTTGGTGCTGTTTCTGGTTATCCGGTTCAGCATCGTCATCCCGCCGTTGATCCTGGCTGCGGTTCTTGCCTTTGTGCTCACGCCGGCAGTCGACCGGCTGCAAAACAGGCTGCGGATCCGGCGCGGCCTGGCCGCACTGGCCGTGTATGTTCTCCTGATCGGGCTGATTGCGCTTCTCTTGTCCCTGCTCATCCCACCGCTCGTCGACCAGGTGCAACTGATTAATCTGGATTTCCAGACTATTCTCAGCCAACTGACCGCGGCAATCGGGACGGTCAGTCTGTTGGGCGGGATCACGATCGATGGCGCGCAGCTTATCGAGGAGGCCGAAAGCGCGCTTCGCACTTTGATCGAGCCAGTCTTCAGTCAGACGGTGACCCTGGCCGTCGAGGTCATCACTTCGCTTGTCTGGGTCGTGTTCATCACGGTGATTTCGTTCTACCTGGTCAAAGACGGTGCGCTGTTCTGGCGCTGGGTCGAGCAGCTGCCCGCGCCGGCTTATCGGGAGGATCTGCGCCTGCTGAAGGCTGAACTCAACGGGATCTGGAGCGACTTCTTCCGCGGCCAGCTTGTGTTGGCGCTGGTCGTAGCGATTATCTTTCAGGTGGTCGGTTTGATCATTGGCCTGCCCTTTTCGCTGGCGATGGCGCTCTTTGCTGGCCTGATGGAATTCATCCCCAGCGTTGGCCACGGCATCTGGCTCTTCGTGGCTGCTCTGCTGACCCTCTTTCAGGGATCCACCTGGCTGCCCCTTCCCAACTGGTTGGTAGCGCTCATTGTGATCGGATTGCACCTCGTGTTTCAGCAGGTGGACCTGAATTATCTGATCCCGCGCATTATTGGCCGTCGCATGCACCTGCACCCGCTTGTCGTCATTCTGGGGATTATCGCGGGAGCTGCGCTGGCCGGCGTGCTTGGCGTGGTGCTGGCGGCCCCAACCATCGCGAGTCTGCGCGTGCTCAGCCGCTACCTTGTGGCCAATCTCTCCGATCAGGACCCGTTCCGAGCGCGCCGCGCACAGGAAGGGACGGCGGACTCATGAGCAGCCGCCGCCGCAGAGGTCTGGTCGAGATCACATCACCGCCCTGGCGGACGGAGACCCGGGTTATCGCCGCCGTCCTGTTGATCATTCTGACGTCGCTGGTACTCTACAGCGTTCGCCAGCTGTTCGTGCCGCTTGCCCTGGCGCTTCTGCTCGCCTACCTGCTGCATCCGATCGTGCTCCGGCTCACAAAGCACTTGCGCATGCCGCGCACGCCGGCCGTGCTCCTGGTGTACTTCGTCTTGCTGCTCCTTATGGCGGGCGCAACGACCGGGGCCGGCCTGGCCATCTCGCAGCAGATTTCGGGCCTGGTCGCCAACCTGAGAGCCTTCTCCTTCCTGCTGCCTCGCACCCTGTCTGAGCTGGCCACGACGACTCTGACCATCGGGCCGTGGACGTTTGATTTGGCTCAAATCAACTTGAATCCACTCATTGAGCGTCTGGTCTCGAGCATCCAACCTCTGTTGTCGCAAACCGGCACCATCCTGACGTCGGTCTTGGGCGCCACCGCGACGACCGTTGGCTTTACCCTGCTTGTCTTTGTACTCGGCTATTACCTGCTCAAGGATTACGGATCGCTCGACGATGCCTTTCTTGCCCTGGTTCCCGAGCCGTATCGAGAAGATTTTGAGCGGCTGATCGAGGAAACGGGTCTGGTCTGGCAGGCATTTCTACGCGGCCAGCTCCTGCTGGGTCTGGTGATAGGCGCCGTGACGGCGGTCGCCTACAGCGCGGTGGGGCTGCGCTTTGCCCTCGGCCTCGGCCTGATCGCCGGTTTGCTGGAGTTCGTGCCGATCTTCGGTCCCCTCATCGCCGGATTGCTCGCGGTGCTGGTTGCGCTCTTCCAAAACACCAACATTTGGGGACTATCGCCGCTTGTGTTTGCTGCCATTGTCACCGGCATTGCCGTGATCATCCAGCAGGTCGAGAACAACGTGCTGGTTCCCAGGATCATCGGCCACAGCCTCGATCTGCACCCGCTGGTTGTGCTGCTGGCAGCAATTGGGGGCGGCATCCTGGCCGGCGTGCTGGGTGTGCTCCTGGCCGCGCCCGTCGTTGCGACCGCCCGCCTCTGGCTGGGCTATATCTACCGAAAGACAGTCGGCATCGACAGTTGGCCCGGGCCCGTGATGGCCGCTCCGGTGGTCGCCCGCCGGCACCGTGACCAGCACGCTGTCGGCGTGGTGAGCCAGCGCCTCGACGAAGCTGGCCTCGGCCGGCCCGCAAAGCGGCACGTCGAGCAGCAGC
>JBFJVD010000061.1:0-13035 GCA_041624375.1 Anaerolineales bacterium | reverse complement strand
TGATGTAGTTGGCATAGTCGTAGCGGCCGTCCCCGACGGAGTCGTCGTTCACGAAGTTGGCGATCGCCCAGTCGATCGCCACGTCGTCGGCGCGGATCGGCATCCCGGTGAGAGGATCTTCGATGGCGAAGTCTGCGAGGACCTGATCGATGCTCTCCAGGCCGTTCAGTGGATGCTGAACCACCGCTTGCGTGACCTCATCCCCAAAACGATCAAGGAAGTACTGCAGGTAAAGAAACGAAGCACCGTAATACGGGAGCGTCTCACCGCCGTTGGGCCAGTCGTTCAGCTGGATGTCCGGATCCTGCGCGTAGATCTGATCCGTTCCCCCGACTTCATAGCGGTTCAGCCGCACGGCCACCTCGGAGAAGCCTTCGTTCATCCAGAGCGCTTCATTGCGATCGACATTCCAGTGAATCATGTGCTGGAACTCATGCGCAAGGACGCCGTATGTGAATTCGTCCGCCAGACTCAGGTTGTCGGCGTTAAGCACAAACATCTCGTGCGCATTCGAAAAGGGATGGACCAGCGGATGCTCCGAGTCGGCTGAGGAGAAATAGCCGCCGATGTTGAGACCCAGCCGTCGGGCGTAAAGGATGTAAATGTGCTCGTCCCCGTCGATGCCAGGCGTCCATTCACTGCCAAAGAAGGCGCGGTTGGTCGGATAGATTCGGTTTTCAAAGACGTTCGCCAGCCGCTCGACCTCCGCCGGGTCAAAGCTCTTGGTGTCGTCGATCCAGATGTAGGCATGCTCGGTGACGAACTGGAGCGTGGCGTCGATCTGGAAGCTCTCGTCATCCTGGTTGGAAACCCAGAAACGCTGCCTGGCACCTACCTCCAGCGGCACAGCCGGCGGCGGCAGGGCTTCGGGGATGTCCTGCGTCACGCCCCCGAGCCGCCTGGCTAGCTCCACTGCGTCCGCCGCCGGCACGTCGACCGACTGGAGGATTTCCAGCGTCGTCCGATCCACCGGTATCGGCGTGACGGTCGGTGTGGGGACGACGGTTGGCGTGGCGCTTGGCGCGGCGGTTGGCGGCTGCGTCGCGGTCGGCGTCGGCGGCTCATCCGCAGCGGCGTCACAGCCGGCGGCGAACAGCAGAAGCGCCAGAAACGGCAGGGCGAGCTTGCGCTGCATGGCTGTCTCCTTGGGGGCTGGCGAGGGTGGTGGTTGGGCCGAATTGTACCCAAAGAGGAGGGCAGGCGGGAGGACTGTTCCGGTGACAACGACGGAGGACACCATGCTTCCGAAGCCAGCATGCCCCTTCTTTGAGCAATCCGAGTGGGTGGGCCGCAGATCTCGCAAATCCATCGGAGCGCGGCGAAGGCGAAATCGGCATATACTTAGGCTGCCGATAGGCTTGGAGGCGTGCCCGTATGTCGATCCGAGTACTGGTCGTCGAGGATGAACCGGATACGGCCGAACTCATCCGTACGCTGCTGAGGGACCGGGGTTACAAGTTCAGCCTGGCCCGCAACGGCGCCGAGGGCGTTCTTGCCTGCCGCCGCGACCCCCCGGACGTGGTGGTGCTGGATTTAAGGTTGCCCGAGATGGATGGCTGGGAAGCTTGCCGCAAGATCCGCGAGTTCTCGGAGGTGCCGATCCTGGTGCTTTCGGCCATCGAGACACACGACGGGGTTTCACGGGCGCTCCAGGCAGGCGCCGATTCCTACATGTCGAAACCGTTTTCGAGCGAAGATCTGCTCAGCAACATCCACGCCCTCACGCTGCGCTGAGCTGGCCCAGCCATCCCCATCCATTCCAGAGACTTTCCACCAACAGCCAGCGTTCCTGGGGTTAGCTCTCCGTCGCGTCGAGGATGCGCCGCACCTTGGGCATCGCCAGGAAGGCAGCGCGCAGGTCGTCCGGGCCGGTTCGCGCGGCAATGTAGTCAACGATCTCCCGCGCTTTCGCAAGGTATTGCCTGGCCTGCTCGGACTCCCCTGAGTCTGCTGCAAGATCGGCCAGGGTGGCCAGGATCTCCCAGCGACGCCGCCGTGATCCGATCGCTTTCGCTACCTCCAGGCCCCTCCGCAGTGCATCGCGCGCCTCATCGCGTCGATCGAGGACAAGCAAGAACTCCGCAAGCAGGAGGTGGGCATCGGGCAGGTTCGGGCGAATGCCCACCCTTTGCCAGGTTTCAATTGTCTTCTGGATCAGTTGGATCGCCTGCTCGTGCTGACCATCTGCCGCTTGCAGCTCGGCCGCAACCAGCGCGGTCGATGCCGGCACGTCCAGGTTGTAGCCGACATTGCCGCGCGCTGTGGCGAGCTCCACGAAGCTGTCCGCTTGCACGAAGTCTCCCCGAAGCAAGTGGACATATGCTTTCACTGCCTGGATGTCAGGGAGCAGGAAGGGGATGGTCTCCTGCGCGCGGCGCACAGCCTCGCTTGCGTGCGCCAGCCCCTCTTCCGCCAGCCCCATCCCGGCGTAGAGCAGACCGAGCGCGGCCCGCACGAAGCTCTGCGGCACGACGAATCCGGCCTTCTCACCGAGTTCGAGGCTGCTGTTCATCGAGTTCAGCGCCCGATCGATATCCCCACGTTCCATGTGAGCCAAGCCGACGTACATCTGGCTGTACGACTTGTTCCACAGATTATCGATCTCTTCGCTGAGATCCCATGCCTTTTGGGCAACTTCCACTGCCTGCTCAAGCTCCCCAGAGAAGTAATGAAGCGCGGACTGCGTCGAAAGGCTATCCGCCAGCATCGGGAGGTTCTTGAGTTCCTGCCAGGCCGCATGGGCGGCCCTTACCATTTCATTTGCCGGGTTCGGACCTCGCACGGCAAACAGGCTCCAGGTGAGGTCGTGCAGGGTGTAGGCTTCCTGCTCGCGCAGTCCAAGCTCGCGCGCCAGTGCCAGCGAGCGCTCGCCAAATCGTACGGCGCGCTTTGGGTCGCCGGTGAAAAAGCTGAGCGCCATCAGAATCCACAACACGCGGGCTTCGGCGGGCCGATCCTCCAGCTTCCGGGCGAGTCGCAGCGCGGCTTCGGCAGTGGCGCTGCCCTCGGCCTTGCTAAACAGGGCGGTCGGCGTCACGTGCAGGGCCGAGCGGGCCATCAGCGCCTTGAGTTCCATGGACGCAACGCCCAGCGCTTTCGCCTGCTCACGCATGGCATCGTAGGTCGCCGCCGCTTCCTGATACATCCCCGAAAGCTCCAGAGCACGGCCGCGGGCGGTATACATCGAAGTCAAATCCTCGGCATCGGCCCCGCTGCGGAGGGCAACTTCGAGCGCCATGCCGTAGTGTTCGGCGGCTTCCTGGTTGGCGTAGACCATGTAGGCGGCATCGGCCGCGCGCCGGTGGTAGCGCAGGGCGCGCTCGTCATCGCCGGCCTGGCGGAAGTGGCGGGCGATCGCGGCGGCGTACTCATCAAGCCGGTCGGCGAAGATCCCCTCCATCGTTTCTCCGGCCCGCCGGTGAAGGTCCTCCCGCTGCTCTTGCAGCAGCGAGTTGTAGGCCACTTCTTGGACCAGGGTGTGCTTGAAGGTGTACTCCGGCTCGGGAATGCGGGCGCGTTCCCGGACCAGATCGGCCCGCTGCAAGTTGAGCAGCCGGGATGAGAGGTCGCCGTTGGCCGGCGCGATCGCTTCGAGCAGCCGGAAAGGGAACCGCCGGCCGATCACGGCCGCGGTCTGCAGCAAGGCGCGGTCCGGACGCGTGAGCCGGTCGAGCCGGGCCTGGATCACCTCCTGAAGCGTCTCCGGCACGCGCAGACCGGCGACCGGGGATGTGAGGACCCACGAGTCGCCCTGCCGGGCCAGGGTGCCGGCTTCGATCAAGCTACGGACAAGTTCCTCGAGAAAGAAGGGATTGCCTTCTGATTTCTCACCAATGCGGGCCCGCAGGTCGGCCGGCAGGTTGTGCTCGGCCAGGAGCTTGTCGACCAGCTCCCCCACCGCGGCTCCGTCGAGCGGCTGCAGCGCCAGCTCGAGATACCGGTGGCCAAAGTCCCGCTCAGCCGTCATTTTGAGTTCCCAGGCCTTTTGCTCGCGATCGGGGCGGAACACCAGCACGATCAAGAGCGGTGCACGCTCGGTCGAGAGGAACAGTGACCTGATCAAGTCGATCGAACTCGGGTCGGCCCAGTGCAGGTCTTCGAAAGCCGCCACCAGCGGGCGCCGCTGGGCGGCGGCTTCCACCAGCTCAACAAAAGCGGCCGAGATCTGGCGGTTCAGGGCCTCGCCCTCCACGCCGGCGATCGTATCCTGGCTGGCCGCAGGGATCGGCGCGCCGATCAGCGTGGCGATATACGGCCAGACCTGGGTCAGCCGCTCGCTCAGCAGCGGAGCCAGGGCGCGCTCAAGCTTTAAATCCAGCAAGGCCGGCGTGTCGTCCGGCGCCAGATCCAGCAGCTCGCTGAGCAGATCCCGCACGACGCCATACGGATGATCCTGGCTGTAGGAGTAGGCACGTCCTTCCAGCCACTGCACCGGCCGATCGGCCGCGGCGGTCTTGATCTCGTGCAAGAGCCGGCTCTTGCCGATTCCCGGCTCTCCAAGCAGGGCGGCCAACGCGCCGCGACCGGCTTCCAGGCCGGTGATGAGCCCGTCAAGCTGGGCACGCTCCTCTTCACGCCCAACCAGCGGTGAAGGCAGGCCGGCGATGCCCCGGGCCGGCGAAGGCGTGGCGCGCTCGGCGATCAACTGGTGCGCCATCACCGGCTCTTCGAATCCGTGCAGCGCAAGCGGGCCGACGCCGAGGGTCTCGAAGCGGTGCCGGATCAGGCGTGCGGTGGCGTCGCCAAGCAGAGTCGTCCCGGGCTCCGTCGTAGACTGCAATCGGGCGGCCAGATGGATCGGTGGGCCGGTGGCGGTGTACTCCGATGCAACCTCGTCGCCGACGGCCCCCATCACAACGCGGCCGGTGTTCACACCGATGCGCACCTGGAGCCGATGGCCAAGCTCCGCGGCATACGCTTCGACAGCTTGGTGGATCTCGAGCGCCGTCCGGGCGGCCCGTTCCGGATCGTCTTCGTGGGCTTGGGGAGCACCGAAGAAAGCGAGCAGTCCATCGCCCATCAGGCGGGCGACGGTCCCTCCATAATGATCGACCACTTCAGTCATCCGGCGCAGACATCGATCGAGGACCAGCCTCAATGTCTCTGCGCCGAGCGCCTCGCCGAGTGCGGTGGACCCGGCCAGATCTGCAAAGAGAATTGTGACGAGCCGGTACTCGGCCTCAGTCGAAGGGCTCTCATTCATACCTGTGAATCTCAAAGAGATTGCTCTGAGCCAGCCTTCCAGGAGTGCGAGCGTGGTGTCGTTTCTTCTTGGCACCAGTGGGCGCCGGGTGGTTGCCCCACACGATGAGTATACTGCGGATATGGTGGGACAACGATTCATTGTGTGGCGCCAGAGCAGGCCCGTGCGCCTGGGTCAGCTCAGCCCGGCAGTCCCCAGATCGCTCAGGGTGCGTCCAAGGCATTCGACACCTCTGCACGTTCTGATGTAGCATAACGGGGAGCCACCCCGGATGCCTCTGTTGACCCCGGTGCGCCGCTTAGGTCGACGGAAGGATGCGAGCCATGACCCAAAAAGAAATCGAAGTGATCCTGGCCCGTCAGCTGGCCGACTATCTGGCGATGCCGATCTTCATCGTCGATCCCGCGGGAAATCTGCTCTTCTACAACGAACCTGCTGAGCGCATCCTTGGCATGCGCTTCGGCGAAACCGGCGAGATGCCTGCGGAGCGGTGGTCCACCGTCTTCGAACCGAAAACGGAAGACGGCGATGCGCTCGAGCCGGATTCGCTTCCGCTGATGATTGCCTTGACCAAACTCCACCCGGCACACGGCAGCTTCTGGATTCACGGCCTGGACGGCGTGCCGCGCCATATTGCAGTCTCCGCGTTTCCACTCATCGGGCAGGCGGATCGGTTCCTCGGCGGTGTCGCCTTCTTCTGGGAGATCGAGGAATGAAGGTCAAGCTTTGGGGCACGCGCGGCTCGCTGCCTTCGCCCGGCCCGGAGACCACGCGCTACGGCGGCAACACCTGCTGTGTGGAAGTGCTGGGAAGCGAAGGGACTCTGCTGGTGCTCGACGCCGGCACCGGCATCCGGCGGTTCGGCGCAGCCATCCCCACCCCACCAAAGCGAGTCGACGTTCTGCTCACGCACCTGCACATGGACCACATTCAAGGGCTCGCCTTCTTCGCCCCATTCCGGACGCCGGGCGTCGAGGTGCATATCTGGGGGCCGGCCAGCGCCAGCCTGAGCCTGAGCACGCGCCTCTCCCGCTATCTCTCCCCGCCTCTGTTCCCGCTGTTCCTGCGGGAAATGGGCTCAACCATGATCCTCCATGAAGTCCCCATCGGCGAATTCGACATCGGCGAGTTCCGCGTCGATGCGGCTCTCGTTTGCCATCCCGACACGACCGTCGGCTACCGGATCAACGCCAGCGACTGCGTCCTGACCTACATTCCCGATCATGAACCGGCGCTCGGCGTGCGCGATTTCCCGCTCAAGTCCGATTGGACCTCAGGCTATGAGCTGGCGGAGGGCGCCAACCTGCTCATCCACGACTCCCAGTACACCCACGAAGAGTATCGCGAGCGGGTCGGTTTCGGGCACAGCTCAATGGCCCAGGCGATGCAATTTGCCGATCTGTCGCAGGTGGAGCATTTGGTCCCTTTTCACCACGACCCGGCGCACGGCGACGAAGAGCTCGACAAGCTCATTTCTCAAGCTGTTGAGACGACGAATCCGGACTTCCAGGTGACCCCTGGAAAGGAGGGCGCCACCTTCCAGCTTGGGGGTTAGGATCTGGCCCGATGCTCGAAGGCCGCGATCCACATCAAGCTATGGTCCATTGGGCTGGAATTGTACGTGGAGCATCGATGTGCTCGATCGCCGATAGCCTGAGACAGATAGGCAGGGCAGGGGTTCTTCCGGCTGAAACGGCTTCGCATACTGTCCTTCGTGACCCGCCGAAACGTCGTTTCTTGACTCGCCTACGTGCGAATGCTAGATTAATGAAGTTGCACTCGGTCTTCTCTCACATCTAAGCGCGAACCATCAGACACAGCCCCGGCTGGTCCAGGGCACATCCAGAACCGCAGGCCTCCTGCCTCCAGATCGCACACCAAAGGACCTCATGGCGTCCGGGCGTAACTCGCCACTGCTCGTTGAATCCGCTCCGGAAGAAGCAGAATATATCCGGGTGACCCCCGCTACAGCGGGTTGGGATCGCCTGCATTTCGCGGCGCGCCGTCTGAGGGACGGGCAGATCTGGGCGCACGAGACCGGTGCCCATGAGTACGCCCTCGTCCTGCTCAGCGGCGAAGCCGCCGTGCGCTCGTCACACGGCGAGTGGCCCCACATCGGGCGCCGCCAGACGGTGTTCATGGGGATGCCCTACACGCTCTACCTGCCGCGCCAGACCTCCTTTGAGGTCAAGGCGCTGGGCGCTGAGCTTGACCTGGCCTACGGCTGGTGCCGGGTGGAGCGCGACCACCCGGCGGCGCTCATCCGCCCGGAGCAGGTGGAGATCGAAATCCGCGGCGGCAGCAACGCCACCCGCCAGATCAACAACATGATCCCACCGGGCTTCGACTGCGAGCGCCTGGTGGTGGTTGAGGTCTACACACCTTCCGGCAACTGGAGCTCCTACCCGCCGCACAAGCACGACGAACACCGCGAAGACAAGAACGGCCAGCTGCTCGAAGCCGACCTGGAGGAGATCTACTTCTACAAACTCGACCGGCCTGAAGGCTACGCCATCCAGCAGGTCTACACGGCGGACCGGCAGCTCGACGAGATCATTGTCGCCCACAACGACGACGTGGTCCTTGTTCCCGAGGGCTATCATCCGGTGGTCTCCGCGCACGGTTACACCACCTACTACCTGAACTTCCTGGCCGGAAGCGCCCAGTCGCTGGCCAACACAGACGACCCCGCGTATGCCTGGGTGAAGCAAGGCTGGACGGCCAAGGACCCCCGCCTGCCGATCGTTTCCCTGGAGATGGAGCGTGCCTGAGCTCCCGGCGATGGCTTGGTCCGGGAAGAGCCCGAGGACGGCCACGGCTTGCCCATGACCGCAACGGAAGAGCGCCCCTACGATCTGCTGGCGATGGGCCGGTCGTCGATCGACCTCTACTCCAACGACATCGGCAAACCGTTCGTCGAGATCGAGAGCTTTGCCGCGTACGTCGGTGGTTCCCCGACCAACATCGCTGTCGGCTGCCAGCGGCTCGGATTGCGCACCGCGCTGCTCACCGCCGTGGGCGAAGACCCCGTTGGCGACTTCATCCTCCACTTTCTCGAGGCAGAAGGAGTTGACATCTCCTTCATCCCCCGCAAGCCCGACGCTCGCAGCAGCGCCGTCCTGCTGGGGATCGAGCCGCCGGACAAGTTCCCGCTCGTCTTCTACCGGGCGAACGCCGCCGACCTCCAGCTGACGATCGACGATGTGCTGGCCGCGCCGGTCAACGACGCGAAAGCCCTCGAGCTCTCCGGCACCGGTCTCAGCCGGGAGCCCAGCCGTTCGGCGACCATCTTCGCTGCGGAGGCAGCGCGGCATGCGGGCACCCGCACCTTCCTCGACCTCGACTTCCGGCCCGACCAATGGCACGACTCGCGCGCCTTCGGCGTTGCAGTGCGCCGCCTGCTGCCGCTCACCGACGTCGTCCTCGGAACCGAGGACGAGGTGCGCGCCGCGGCCCTCCACGGGACGCCCGACGTGGTCGTGGAGCACAGCCAGATGACCGGCGCGACCGTCGGCGGTGATCTGCAGGCAGCCATCGAGCTGGTGCTGGCGAGCGGCCCGCAAACCCTGGTGGTGAAGCGCGGGCCGCAGGGCGCCTCGGTCTTCGACGCCGGCGGCGAAGTGATCGAAGCACCGGGATTTCCCGTCGAGGTCTACAATGTCCTCGGGGCTGGCGATGCCTTCGCCAGTGGCTTCATCTATGGGGTTGTGAAGGGATGGGACGCGTACCGGGCGGCGCGGATGGGCAACGCCGCGGGCGCCATTGTGGTCACCCGCCACGGCTGCGCCAATTTCATGCCCTACGAAGATGAAGCACTTGCCTTCATTGAATCGCACGGCGGGTTCTGACACGCGCGCCAGGCCATGCCCAGCACAGCGTGGCTGCGGAAAGGACAGGGATCGATGAGCACGGTCCGGCTCACTATGGCACAAGCCGTTATTCGCTTCCTGAAGAATCAGCATGTCTCCCGCGATGGCGAGCAGCACGCCTTCTTCGCTGGCTGCTTCGGCATCTTCGGCCACGGCAACGTCGCCGGGATCGGGCAGGCGCTGCATGAGAACCCCGACTTCCGCTACTACCAGGCCCGCAACGAGCAGGCGATGGTCCACACGGCGGCCGCTTTCGCCAAGATGCACGACCGGCTCCAGACCTTTGCCTGCACCTCGTCGATCGGGCCGGGCGCCACCAACATGCTCACCGCGGCCGCCGGCGCCACCATCAACCGGCTGCCGGTGCTGCTGCTGCCCGGCGACATCTTCGCCCGCCGCAACGTTGCGCCGGTGCTCCAGCAGCTGGAGAGCCCGCACAGCCAGGACATCTCGGTCAACGACTGCTTCAAGCCCGTTTCGGTCTACTGGGATCGCATCAACCGGCCTGATCAGCTCCTTACGGCGCTTCCGGAAGCGATGCGCGCCCTGACTTCGCCGGCGCAAACCGGCGCCGTGACACTCTCGCTGCCCCAGGACGTCCAGACGGAGGCCTACCACTACCCCGAAGCCCTGTTCGAGCGCCGCGTCTGGCCGATCCCGCGCCCGCGGCCCGACGAACTACTCCTGCGGGAGGCGGCTGCCTGGATCCGGGCCAGCCGGCGCCCGCTCATCATCGCCGGCGGCGGCGTGATCTACAGCCGGGCGACCGAGGCGCTGGCCGACTTCGCCGCCGCGACCGGGATCGCTGTCGGCGAGACGCAGGCCGGCAAAGGCGCCCTCCCCTTCGATCACCCGCAATCCCTCGGCGCGATTGGTGTGACCGGCACGCCGGGCGCCAACCGAATGGCGCGCCAGGCCGACCTGGTGATCGGGATCGGCACCCGCTACAGCGATTTCACCACCGCCTCCAAAACAGCTTTCCAGGACTCCACAGTGCGGTTCATTAACCTGAACATCGCCGAGTTCGACGCGTTCAAGCACGCCGCCCTGCCGCTGCAGGCCGATGCTCGCATGGGCCTGGAGGAACTCGCCGCTGCACTGGAGGGGTACCATGTAGAGGAGAGCTTTGCCCAGCAGGTGGCGGCGTACAAGCAGGAATGGGAGGCGGAAACCGAGCGCCTCTTCCATCTGGAGCACGGGCCGCCGATCAGCCAGGGCGAGGTGATCGGGGCGGTGAGCCGCGCGGCGGGACCGCGCGATGTCGTCGTCTGTGCCGCCGGCAGCCTGCCCGGCGACCTGCACAAGCTGTGGCGGCCGCGCGACCCGAAGGGCTATCATCTGGAATACGGCTACTCCTGCATGGGCTATGAGATCGCTGGCGGCCTGGGCGTCAAAATGGCCGACCCCTCCCGCGAGGTGTACGTGATGGTCGGCGACGGCTCCTATTTAATGATGTCGTCGGAGATCGTCACTTCGATCCAGGAGGGCTACAAGCTGACGATCGTGCTGCTCGACAACCACGGCTTCTCGAGCATCGGCGGCCTCTCGCAGTCGCTCGGGAGCGACGGCTTCGGCACCCGCTACCGCTACCGCAACCCGGAGACGGGCCAGCTCGACGGCGAGGTGCTTCCGCTCGATTTCGCCGCCAACGCCCGCGGTCTCGGTGCGGACGTCATTGAGGCTGCCGACCTTCCTTCACTTGTCGAGGCACTCGAAGCGGCAAAGACCGCACAACGCACCACCGTCATCGTCGTCGAAACCGACCCCGAAGCGCGCGTCCCCGGCTACGAGTCATGGTGGGATGTCCCGGTGGCGGAAGTCTCGGCGCAGGAGGCGGTACGCGACGCGAGAGAATCTTTCGAGCAAGCGCAGGAGCGTGAGCGACACTATCTATAATGTCTGAGGGCGCACGCGGGCCCTAAGGTTCTTGGGCCCCGGAGTCTCCCGCAGTCCTGGCACGCAGCTGAAGTCCATGCCAGGCCGGACCTGTCGGAGCGCCCCAGGAGGTTGAGGTCCCATGTCAGATGCTGACCGAGCGATGAACTATGTGCAGGGGGAGTGGCGCCCTTCGAGCACGGGTGAGACACTCGAAGTATTGAATCCGGCGACCGGCGAGGTGCTCACGCTCGTGCCGCTCTCCCCGGCCGCCGAGGTGGATCAGGCCGTTCGCGCCGCGGCCGAGGCGTACGACTCATGGCGCCGCGTCCCGGCGCCCGACCGGATCCAGTACCTGTTCAAGCTCAAAGCGCTGCTCGAGGAGCACTTCGACGATCTCTCGCGCACCATCACGCTGGAGAACGGCAAGACGTTCGCCGAATCGCAGGGCGAGATGCGCCGGGCGATCGAGAATGTGGAAGTGGCCTGCGGCATCCCAACGCTGATGCAAGGCGACGTGCTGGAAGACATCGCCCGCGGCATCGACGAATTTATGATCCGCCAGCCGGTGGGGGTCTGCGCCATCATCGCCCCCTTCAATTTCCCGGGGATGATCCCCTTTTGGTTCATGCCCTACGCCCTGGCCTGCGGCAACACAGTCGTCGTCAAGCCTTCCCAGCGGGTCCCGCTGACGATGCAGAAAGTCTTCGAACTCATGGAGCAGGTGGGCTTCCCTCCGGGGGTGGCCAACCTCGTCAACGGCGCCGCCGATACGGTGAACGCTCTGCTCGATCATCCGCTGGTGCGGGCGGTGAGCTTCGTCGGCTCAACCCAGGTCGCGCGCCACGTCTACAGCCGGGCCTCAGCCAACGGCAAGCGGGTCCAGGCGCAGGGGGGCGCCAAGAACGCCACCATCGTGCTGCCGGATGCCGACCTGGATACGACCACCCGCATCGTCGCCGACAGCGCCTTCGGCAACGCCGGCCAGCGCTGCCTGGCAACGTCACTCACCATCACCGTCGGCGAGGCGCGCAGTTCCTTCACCGAGGCTATCGCCGATGCCGCCGCCAGCCGCGTGGTTGGCTATGGGCTGGACCCTCAGGTCGAGATGGGGCCGGTTATCACAGAACAAAGCAAGGCCCGCATTCAGCGTCTGGTCCAGCAGGGCGCCGACGAAGGCGCTCACGTGCTGGTCGATGGGCGCGAAGCGGAGATCCCCGGCTACGAGGCCGGCTACTTCCTGCGCCCGACGATCCTTCAGGATGTCCCGCCGGGGAGCGAGGTCGCCCGCGTCGAGATCTTCGGCCCGGTGCTCGGCCTGATGCATGTCGACACCGTCGAGCAGGCGATTGAGCTGGTGAACTCCGGCCAGTACGGCAACATGGCCTGCCTGTTCACCCAGAGCGGGGCGGCGGCGCGCAAGTTCCGTTCGGAAGCCCAGGCCGGCAACATCGGGATCAACATCGGCGTCGCCGCGCCGATGGCCTTCTTCCCTTTCAGCGGCTGGAAGGAGAGCTTCTTCGGCACCCTCCACGGCCAGGGGAAGCACGCAGTCGAATTCTTTACCCAAACGAAAGTCGTCGTCGAACGCTGGCTGGAAGATTGGACGAGGAAATTCTAGAGGATTGTCCATGCTCCACATCGCAAATGCACCGGTCTCTTGGGGCGTGCTGGAATTCGAACTGCAAGGCGAACGTTCGACTTACCCGCAGGTATTGGACGAGATCAAGTCCACCGGTTACGACGGCACCGAGCTCGGCGACTGGGGTTTTCTGCCGACCGACCCCGCTGAGCTTCGCCAGGTGCTTGATGAGCGAGGGTTGGCGCTTGTAGGCGGGTTTGTCCCCGTGGCCCTCTCGCGGCCCGAGGCTGCTGAAGGTGGGATCGAGCAGGCCCTGCGGACCGCGCGCTTGATGGCTGCCGCCGCCGAGGCGCCGGTGCTGGTGCTCTCGGACGACAACGGGAAAGACGAGGTCCGAACGCAGCACGCCGGCCGAATCCAGCGCGAGCACGGTCTCCCTGAAGCTGGCTGGACGCAGGTCGTCGAGACCGCCGAGCGCATCGCGCGCCGGGTGCGTGAAGAGACCG
>JBFJVD010000060.1:0-13051 GCA_041624375.1 Anaerolineales bacterium | reverse complement strand
GGCTGCAGAGCTGGGGCGCTGCGGTGACCAGCATCGTTTACTCCTTCGCGGCGACCTTCCTGACTCTGGTCGTCGGCCTGATCGCGGCGCTGCTGCTCAACCGGCCTTTTCGCGGCCGGGGTCTGACGCGAGCCACCTTCCTGATCCCCTATGTCGCCCCGATCGTGAGCGTAGCGTTCGTCTGGCGCTGGATCCTAGATCCACGGCCTTCCGGTGTGTTGAACGACGTGCTGATGCGGTTGGGTCTCATTGAACTGCCGCAGGCGTACCTGGCTACCCGGGGCCTGGCGCTCTTGCTGGTGATCATCTTCGAAGCCTGGCGCTACTTCCCCTTCGCCATGCTGATGATCCTGGCCCGGCTGCAGGCCATCGACAACACCCTTTACGAAGCCGCAGAAGTTGATGGCGCCGGGACACTGGCCAAGTTCCGCTACGTGACCTTGCCGCAGCTGCGCTACATCCTGGGCGCAATCTTTCTCCTTCGTTTGATGTGGACCTTCAACAAATTCGACGACATCTTCCTCCTAACGGGTGGAGGCTTCGGCACCAAGGTGCTGCCGGTGCTCACCTATGAATTCAGTTTCCGGCTCTTCGACTTCGGGCGCGGCGCAGCAACCGCCATGATCCTGCTTGTCATTCTGGTCACCTTCATGGCAGTCTACGCTCGGGTCGTGATGCGCAATGTTGAGGAGTAGCGGGGAGGTAATGAGATGACTCTTCAGGACACGGCCCGCCAAAGCACCCCAGCCAGGGGGCGTCAGAATTTCATCGATCAGCTGGCCAACTGGATCACCTGGCCGCGCTTCATCGTTGCACTGACGCTTACCGTGTTTCTCACAACCATCCTCTTCCCCTTCTATTGGATGGTGAGCTCCTCCTTCAAGACCCGCGCGGAGATCGGCGGTCGTGAGCCGGTCTACATCCCGGCCGGCCTGCGGCTTGAAGCTTATCGCGAGCTGTTTGATCCCGAGAGTCCGATCGGACGCTTCGGAACAAACATCGTTAACAGCGTGAAGGTGGCGATTCCCACGGCGATGATCGCCGTGGTTCTCTCCACGCTGGGCGCTTATGCGATCGCCCGGCTCCAGTTCCGCGGCAAGGATGCGCTGCTTAACGGCATCCTGCTTGTGTACCTGTTCCCCGGGGTGTTGCTGATCATTCCACTATTCGCCATGCTGGCCCAGGTCGGCAGCCGGATTGGATTCGATGTTCAGGACAACCTGCCAGTCCTGGTCGTCACTTACCTGGCACAGACGCTGCCGGTGGCGCTCTACATGCTGGCCAACTACTTCCGCACCATCCCCTCGGAAATCGAGCAGGCGGGCCTGATCGACGGCTGCAGCCGCTTTGGGGTGATCTGGCGCATCACACTGCCGCTGGCGATACCGGCCCTGATCTCGGTGGCGATCTACACCTTCATGATCGCCTGGAATGAATTTCTCTATGCGCTCGTGTTCCTCAACGATCGCGAACTGTTCACCATGCCGATCAAGATTAACACGATCTTCAACGACCCGAGCCCGCGGCCGAATGTGGTCATGGCCGCCTCCACCATCATGACCCTGCCGGTCGTCATCCTGTTCCTGGCGCTGGAGCGCTTCCTCGAGCAGGGCCTGGTTGCAGGAGGCGTGAAGGGCTGATCCTCCCCGACAGACTCACCTCACCCTGCCGGTGAGAAGAAGAGATGAGAAGGGTATCGCGGCAAACCCCTCCCCCTACCCTCTCCCCTCAAGGGGAGAGGCTTGGCTTTTGCGATCCATCCACCTGACCTCATGGGCCATGTGGGTGCAGGTTTCCCATCCCCCCTGCACATGGTCTTGTCCTTCACCTTGCTGAACTGCCCCCTCCGTGCAGAGGGGTGGAAGCGGCGTTTTCTTCACAACCTTCCCGGAAGCTCCAAGCTCCCGGGAAGGTGAGACCGCGAGACCCTCCTCTCCCCCCTCCCCACGGCCCAACCCTGCGCCTGAACGACGCGCTCCAGCTATGGGGAGGGGGGAATGGGAGCAGGTACAATCCGCATGGACCGCTGCGCGGCGCCATCCGCACACAGCCCCGACCGCCCGGCGGCTGAACATGCCTCAACCGGTCTTTGTCAACGCCCGCTACGAAGGACGACCGACAACCGGTGTGGAGCGCTACGCCGGCGAGGTCGTCGCCCGCCTCGGCGCAAAGGTCACCCTGCTCCGGCCGGCACGAGCCCGGCGCGGCGCGGCCGGCCACGCCTGGGAACAACTCGTCCTGCCGCGCCGCCTTCCTGCCGACGGCCTGCTCTGGTCTCCGGCCAACAGCGGCCCGCTGCGCGTCGCCTCTCAGGTGGTGACGATCCACGACGCCAGCCCGCTCGACCATCCGGAATGGTTCGCACCGCTTTACGCCCGCTGGTACGGCTGGCTGATCCCGCGGCTGGCCCAACGGGTGCGGCGTGTGATCACCGGCTCGCAGTTCGCCCGCAACCGGCTGCTCGCCCACTGCCGTATCCCGCCATCGCGCCTCACCGTCATCCCGCCCGGCGTGGACCGAAGCCGGTTCGCTCCGCAGCCCGCGACCGCCGTCGCCGCCATACGCCAGTCATACGATCTGCCGCCCATCTACCTGCTCTTCGTCGGCTCGCTGGAGCCGCGCAAGAATCTTGCCCGCCTCCTCGAGGCCTGGCAGCGGACCTCTGCTGAGTTGCCGGATGCTGCCTTGGTGCTCGCCGGCGCGCCGGGCCGCGTCTTCAAGGGCGCGGGCCTTCCAGGGGTAGCCCCAGGGGTTCGCCGGCTCGGCCGCGTCCCGGAGACCCACCTGCCCGCTCTCTACAGCGGCGCAACTGCCTTCGTGATCGCCTCGCTCTACGAAGGATTTGGCCTGACGGCGCTGGAGGCGATGGCTTGTGGAACGCCCGTGCTTGCCTCCACCGCTGGCGCGCTGCCCGAAGTGGTCGGCGACGCCGCGCTCCTCTTCGACCCCCTGGACACCTCGGCGATCGCCGCCAGTCTATCCCGCGCGCTGAAAGACGCTGACTTGCGCCGCCGGGCCGCCCCCGCCAGCCTGGCACAGGCGGCCACATTCTCCTGGGATCGAACCGCCCAAGACATCTGGACTTGCCTCCGCTCCGTATAACTTAACGAGCCACCCATCGCCGGCGCAGCTCATTTTGATTCTATGTCGACACTCGATCGGCTCGATATCGCCTTTGTACACGACTGGCTGACCTCCTTCGGCGGGGCCGAACGCGTCCTTGAGGCCGCCCTTGAATGCTTCCCCGATGCCGTGGTCCACACGCTGGTCCACGACCCACGGCTCTTCGAGCACTCGGCGATCGGTCGGGCCGAGGTGCGAACGTCCTTCCTGCAACGGATGCCGTTCGCCCGGCGCGCCTATCGGCATTACCTCCCGCTTATGCCGTTCGCCGTTGAACAGTTCGATCTGCGGCCGTACCACATTGTGCTCTCCTTCAGCAGCGCGGTCGCCCATGGCGTGCTCGTTCGTCCGGATCAGCTGCATGTCAACTACATCTACACGCCTGCGCGATTCGCCTGGCATCAATACCACGACTACCTTGGCTGGCTGAAGGGCGCCCCCGTGCTGAAGCGTCTCGCTGTCCGACCCATCCTGCACTACCTGCGCCTCTGGGATCACTCAGCGGCTGGGCGCGTGGACCATTTCATCGCCATTTCCGAATGGATCGCCGGCTGCGTGTGGCGCGCCTACCGCCGCCGCGCGGAGGTGATTCATCCACCGGTCAACCTGCAGCGCTTCCGACCAGCCGGCACGCGCGCCGATTACTACATCACGATGTCACGGCTCGTCCCGCAAAAACGTATTGATCTGATCGTTGAAACCTTTACCGACCTCGGCTTGCCGCTCAAGATCGTCGGTGAGGGACCCGAGCGCCGCCGTCTTGCACAGCTTGCCGGACCGAATGTCGAATTGGTGGGCTGGCTGGCGGATGATGAACTGGCAGCCCTGTTAAGTCGGGCGAAGGCCTATGTCCACGGCGCCGAAGAGGATTTCGGCATCGCGCCGCTTGAGGCCTATGCAGCAGGGGTTCCCGTCATCGCCTTGCGACGCGGAGGTCTTCCCGAGACCTTGCGGGGAAGCGAAGGGGCCTTGTTCTATGAGCACCCGACGCCCGCCAGCCTGGCAACCGCGATTTGCCGCTTTGAAGCCGGTGCGGTCGAGGTAGACCCCATTGCGCTGCGAGATCACGCGAGGTCCTTCGGCAAAGAACGCTTCCAGCAGGAATTGGTGGCAGCCCTTGAGCGAGCCTGGACCGGGTTTGGCGACCGGACGGGTGAGATCCATCTAAGGCGTGATGAGTTCAGCGAGCGGATCGGGGTGAACGCATGATGTCCAGCGCCGTAGTCTCAGGTTGTTCTTTCTGTTGAACTCGATTCCGCCGAGGAGAACACAGAGGTCGAGCAGGATGGAGGGATAAGCCTGCTAAACAAGAGCAAGGCGAACCCAGGGATCGAGGATGCATGGCCGCCCGTGCAGATATCCGGAGGAGATCACCCCGGGTGTCAGCTCAGGCTTGCGCCGCAGCCATGCGTCGCAAGCCCCCCGCTCCGTCCATCTCTCCGGGCGCAGTCTCCTCTACGGTATCCTGCCGCGCAGGACGATTCAGAGCTGCGGTGGTTCATCGAGGCTTCATTTGCCCTGCCGGAACGCCCCCGCCATCGCCGGCTTGCGCACGTACGCGCCAGGCACCACGGTCGGGGATGTAAACTGACAGCCCGGGCCGACGGCCGGACATCAGCATGACGAATCTGGCCCTCGATACCTCGCGGCAGCATAGCCGGCCGATCACGAACACCCGCGTCGCCTCATGGTTGCGCCGCCTGGCCTACTTCGCCTTCGCCGGCACCGTCGTGCTTCTGCCCCTGCGGCTGCGTCTGGTGCTCGTGCCGCGCCCGAGTCCACCGATCTACGCCGATTACACCGATTTCCTGCTCTTCGCGGCCGATGGCCTGCTCTTGCTCACGCTGGGCCTCTGGGGATTGAGCCTCGCCATGGACTCAAGATCCATCTCCGCAGGGCCGGCGCTGCTCTGGGCGCCGATCGCCGGCTTCATGGCCGTCGGCGGGCTCTCCAGCGCCTTCTCGGTTGACCCCGCCCTCTCGCTCTACCACACCGTCCGGCTGGCTGCGCTCTTCGCCTTGTACCTGTATGTGGTGAACGAAATTCGGAGCCTCAAACTGCTTGTATGGCCGGTGGCACTGCAGGCTGGTCTTCAATCGGTGATCGCCATCGGCCAGCTATATGCGCAGCGCTCGCTCGGGCTTCAGCTGCTCGGTGAGCACCTGCTGGATCCGGCCTGGTCGGGGGTGAGCGTGGTCGGCGCGCAAGGGACCCGGATCCTGCGAGCCTACGGCCTGAGTGACCACCCCAACCTGCTCGGCGGCACGCTGACCTTCGCGCTCTTGCTCTTGATCGCTTCCTACGCGACCGGCGGCCGGCGATCCCGCTGGCTGCTTCTGGCCATCGCCGTCAGCTTCGCAGGGCTCCTGGCAACCTTCTCGCGCGCCGCCTGGTTGGGCCTGGCTGTGGGTCTCCTGTTCTTGTGGCTCATGCTGCGCCGGCACGAACCAGGGAGCGAGCGACGCTTGCTGTTTGTCTTCGTCATCGTCGAAGCGCTGGTCATCCTCTTCCTGTTGCGGTACCCGGGAGCTGTCGCCAGCCGGTTGGGATTGGCCGATGCATTTGCCGTCAATCCGCTGGAGTCTCGATCGCTCAGTGAGCGGGGAACACTCAACGCAGCCACAAACGAGGTCTTCGCAGAGAACGCGCTCACCGGGACGGGCCTCGGTGCGCTGCCGCTGGCCCTGCGCGCCCGCTTCCCCGAGTTTCCCTTCTTCTACCAGCCTGCGCACCTGACGCTCCTGGAAGCAGCCGCCGAGATCGGGCTGCTCGGCGCCGGGTTCTATGCATTGGCGCTCGCCGCTCCCTGGTTGGCACTTGCGCTCCGCCGCGAACGACCCGCCGGTCAGGCATGGATCGCCGCTTCGGCTGTGCTGTTGGCGATCACTGTGGTTGGGCTGTTCGATTACTACCCATGGCTACTGAACCCCGGCCGGCTCTGGCAGTGGCTGGCCTGGGGTTGGTGGGCGGCGAGTTTCACGGCGGCAGGGAATGGCGATGCTTGACCTGCTTTTCGTCCCTGCCGCCATCGCCTACTTGCTCGTGATCGGCGCGCTGTTCGCCTACGGACTGAACTTCTTCTATCTCACCTACCTCAGCTGGACGCGACGGGCGAGACGGCCTAAGGCGCCGCCTGCTCCGCGGGTCTGGCCGTACGTCACCGTACAGCTGCCCATCTACAACGAACGCTACGTGGCGAAGCGGCTGCTGGAGGCCGCCGGCCGGCTGGATTACCCGCTCGACCGGCTTGAGATTCAGGTGCTCGACGATTCAACCGATGACACCGTCGATGTGGTCCGGCAGACAGCCGCTGCGCTGCGTCGCCGCGGCCTGGATATCCAGCATGTTCGCCGCCGTCACCGCAAGGGGTTCAAGGCCGGCGCGCTGGCAGAGGGCATGGCGTGCGCAAAGGGAGAGCTCCTGGCTGTGTTCGATGCCGACTTCGTTCCCCCACCCGATTTCTTGCGCCGCACCGTCCCCCACTTCGCCGACCCGAAGCTGGCCTTTGTCCAGACTCGCTGGGGGCATGTGAATCGAGACTACTCGGCGCTCACCCTGCTCCAATCGATCGCCATCGACGCGCACTTCGCCATCGAGCAGTTCGCCCGCCACTTGGGCGGCTACTGGTTCAACTTCAACGGCTCCGGCGGGATCTGGCGCCGCCAGGCGATCCACGACGCCGGCGGCTGGACCGCCGACACGCTCACTGAGGATCTCGATCTCTCGTATCGTGCCTCTCTTCGAGGCTGGCACGGACTGTATCTCGGCGACCTGGAAACGCCGGCGGAGCTGCCCGCCAGCTTCAGCGCCTACCGCCGCCAGCAGCACCGTTGGGCCCGCGGCAGCCTTGAATGCGCCCGCAAACTGCTGCCGCGCATTTGGCGAGCACAGCTCCCGCTGCGGATGAAACTGGAAGCGTCACTTCACCTGACGGGTTACGGCATCCACCTGCTCCTCTTTGCCCTGGCTGTTCTCTATCCACTGCTGCTGCTGCTCAACGAGCAGTACCCCAGCCTGATCAACCTGTTCGGCATCGGGCTGATCTTCAACGCCACCGCGTTCGCCCCGCTCACGTTCTTCCTGGTCGCCCAACGCCGCCTCGGGCGCTTCTCGTGGCGCAGCCTGCCAAAGGCGGCGTTCCTCATGGCGCTCGGCACAGGCATGATGGTCAATACGTTTCGGGCTGCGCTCGACATGCTGCGCCGGACCCGCGGAGTCTTCGAACGCACGCCAAAGTTCGGGATCGTAGGGCGCCGCGACTCATGGCTCGGGAAGCGCTACCAGCTCCGGCTGGATCCGATCGTGATCCCCGAGCTTGGTTTCGCCCTGCTCAACGCCACCACGATCGCGCTGGCGCTTGAGCGAGGCAACTGGCTGATCGCCGTCTACGCCGGGCTCTTCTGTGTCGGCCTGCTCTTCGCCGCCGGCATGACAGCTGCCCAGACCCTACGCTTGCAGTGGAGTCAGATCCGGCTGCGCGCACGAGAGGTAGAGGCCGATGGAAGCGCGTAGTTCGGCAGTTCTCGCACCGAGCGGAATTTCGCTGAGCGACCGTGAACTCATCCGCGCGCTGCTGGAAACGCTGGCCTACGCCGACGTGTTCGACTACCCGCTCACTGCGGCGCAGGCTCACCGCTACTTGATTGGCTTGCCGGCAACGCGCCGGCAGGTGGCGGCGGGGCTGGCCGCGGGGGTCGCCGCCGGGCGCATTGGGCGGCGTGGGTCATTCTTCTTCCTGCCGGGTCGTGAGCACTCCATCGACCAGCGGGCGCGGCGGGCGAGCGCCGCCGAGCGCCTCTGGCCGGCGGCGCTCCACTACGGGCGGTGGCTGGCGCGGCTGCCCTTCATACGCATGGTGGCGCTCACCGGCGCGCTGGCCATGCACAACGCCGAAGCGGACGCCGACCTCGACTACTTCCTCGTGTCTGAGCCGCGCCGGCTCTGGATGTGCCGGGCCATGGCGATCCTCGCCGTCCGCCTGGCGGCCCAGCGCGGCATAGAGCTCTGTCCCAACTACCTGATCACCACTCGGGCCCTTTCGCTCTCGCAGCAGGACCTGTACACCGCGCACGAGCTGACCCAGATGGTTCCGATCGCCGGCAGTGACATATACACGCAGATGAGGTCCGTGAACCGCTGGGTGGATGATTTCCTGCCCAACGCCGTCGGTCCACCGGGCGGCGCCGCCGGCGCGCCGATCCGCCGGGGGATCATCCGCCGCAGCCTCGAATGGGGGCTGCATACTCGGCTGATCGATCCGCTTGAGCGCTGGGAAATGGGGCGCAAGGTCCGGCGCTTTCGCGAACAGGCCGTCGCCGCTGCTGAGCATTTCGCTGCGCCGGAGGCGGTCTTCTCCGCCGACTGCTGCAAAGGCCACCTTTCTCACCACGCAGCGGCGACGCTGGACGCATTCGATCGGCGTCGCCGGCAGATCCATGAGGCGCGCGCATGAGCGAGGTGTTGATCGGCCAGTCGTATTTTCTGCGCTTTGATTCCAAGCTGTGGCAGGCGATGCAGCCGTATCCGCCGCTCGGCTCCCTTTACGCCGCCGCCCATCTTCGGGCGCGTGGCTATGAGGTGGCATTCTTCGACGCCATGCTGGCCACCTCCGAAGCGGAGTGGGCGGCGGCGTTGGAGCAGCACCAGCCGCGCTACGCTGTGCTCTTCGAAGACAATTTCAACTACCTCTCGAAGATGTGCCTGCTGCGCATGCGCCAGGCGGCCTTCACCATGATCGAGATGGCCCGCCGCCGCGGACTCACCGTGATCGTGTGCGGCGCCGACGCCAGCGACCACTACGGCCGCTACCTGGCGAAGGGCGCCGATTTCGTCGTGATCGGCGAGGGTGAGATCACCCTTGGGGAACTGCTCGACCACCTGTCTGGTCGCAGCCGGACGCAGTTGGAGGGGATCCTGGGCCTGGCGCGACGAGACCCGGCCGCGCCCGACGCCGGATCGCCCTGGCGAGTTCATCCACCGCGCCCGGTGCTGCGGGACCTGGACGCGCTGCCCTTCCCCGCCTGGGATCTGGTGGATTTGGACCGCTACCGCCACACCTGGCGCCGCCATCATGGGTATTTCTCGATGAACATGGTCACCACCCGCGGCTGTCCCTACCACTGCAACTGGTGCGCCAAGCCGATCTGGGGCCAGCGCTACAACGTCCGCAGCCCGGAAAACGTGGTCGCCGAGATGAAGCTGCTCGAGGCGGGGTACGGGCCGGACCACATCTGGTTCATGGACGACATCATGGGGCTCAAGCCTGGCTGGCTGGCGCGCTTCGCCGATCGGGTGCAGACCGAAGGGGTGCGCCTGCCCTTCAAGAGCCTCCAGCGGGTGGACCTGCTGCTGAAGGACGGCACGATCGAGGCCCTGCGCCGCGCCGGTGCTGAGCAGGTGTGGGTCGGCGCCGAGTCCGGCGCGCAGTCGATCCTCGACGCCATGGAAAAAGGGACCAACGTCGAGCAGATCCACCAGGCGACCGCCGCGCTGCACGCGGCTGGAATCCAGGTCGGTTTCTTCCTGCAGTTCGGCTACCCTGGGGAGACGCGCGAAGAAATCCGGCAAACCCTGCAAATGGTGCGCGCTTCCCGGCCGGATGACATCGGAATCTCCGTCTCCTACCCGCTCCCGGGAACCACGTTCTTCGAACGGGTCCGGCCGCAGCTCAGTCGGCGCCAGAACTGGCAGGACTCGGCCGATCTGGCGATGCTCTACGATGGGCCCTTCGCCACAGGCTTCTACCGTCAGCTGCATCGAGTGATCCATAAGGAATTCCGCTCTCGCCAGGCCGCCAGCGCCTTGCTGGCACGCTTGCGCGGGAAGGAGCCGGTCAGCCTCGGACATAGGACGCCCACCCCACGTCTTCTCGCCCGCCTGGTGTACAACCTGGCCAGCCTGCCGCTGGCGAGGCTGCGCCTCGAGCTGCGGGCGCGCCAACCGCAGGAAACCCTGACCCCGGTCGCGCCGGAGCTCAGCCCCGAGGCTGCCGCCACGCCAAGCCCCCAGCCGGAGTGAGCGATCCGATGACCAGGCAACCTGGCAGGGCGACAGAGACCAGCCCTCGTCTCCGCAGCGGGGACTCAGCTCATCTTGCACAGGTGGCCGAAGCTTTCTCTCGTAAGGCGCCGGATTACGACGCGTTCGGCGACAACCACCCAAACCTGCTGCGCCTGCGGCGACTCGTGTACGAGGAAGTGGAGGGGCGGCTCCAGCCCGGGGCTCGTTTGCTCGAACTGAACGCCGGCACCGGGATCGACGCGCTCCACTTCGCGCAGCGCGGCTACCGCGTGCACGCGACCGATCTCGCGCCCGGGATGGTCGCCCGGATCGAGGCGAAGATCGCTGCTTCGGGGCTCCAGGCCCGCCTGACCGCGCAGCAGTGCTCGTTCACCGACTTGATGCGGGTCTCGGGTGGTCCTTACGACGCAGTGCTGTCCAACTTCGGCGGCTTGAACTGCGTTTCGGACCTGCGCCCCATTGCCTGGCAGCTGCCCCCTTTGCTGCGCATTGGAGCGTTCTTCACGCTCGTCGTCATGCCGCCGCTCTGTCCATGGGAATGGCTTGCCGCCCTGCGCGGCGACCTGCGCACCGCCGTCCGCCGCCTGACCCCGGGAGGCACCATGGCGCAGGTCGAAGGGGTGCGCTTCCAGACCACCTATTACTGGCCGGGGCAGGTCCGACGGGCGTTTGCCCCCCAGTTTGAGCTGATCCATCAGCAAGGGCTGTCGGTTTTCGCACCCCCGGCGGATCACAAGGCGTTCGCCAGCCGCCGCCCGCAGCTCTACCGGCGGCTGGTCGCCCTCGACACATCCTTGAGCGAGCGGCCGCTCTTCCGCAGCCTGGGGGACTTCACCCTGCTCACCTTTCGCTTTCGAGGAACCGGATGAAGGCCACCATTGCCGCCGCGTTCCGGTTCGCCTGCCCACAGTGCGGACGCACGCTGGAGTCCCTGACGGAGGATCGACTGTATTGCACAGCGGATCAGCTCGTCTACCGGCGCCGGGACGGAATCTGGCGATTCCTCACAGACGAACGCGCAAGGGAGCTGCAGCCGTTCCTGGACTCCTATGCGGCGATCCGCCAGGCCGAAGGCCGCGGCAGCGACGATCCGGCCTACTTCCATGCCCTGCCGGATCGGGATCTGAGCGGCCGTTTCTCTGCCGACTGGGCGATTCGCGCCCGCAGTTTCACGCGGTTGATCGACACTGTGATCGAACCCATGGAACGAAACCGTTCTCGCCCACTCCGGATCGTCGATCTTGGGGCCGGCAACGGCTGGCTGTCGAACCGGCTCGCGCTGCGCGGGCACGCGGTCGCCGCGATCGACCTGAGCCTCGACCCAAGAGACGGATTGGGCGCGCACAAACACTACGAGGCTTCCTTCGATCACATCCAGGCGGATTTTGACCGCCTGCCGCTTGATGCCGGCCAGGTGGACCTGGCGGTGTTCAACGCGTCGCTGCACTACACGATTGACGCTCAGGCGACGCTGTCTGAAACCCTGCGGGTGTTGGACGGCGACGGCCGGGTCGTGATCGTCGATACACCGGTTTACCGCGACCCGCAGGCCGGCGAGCGGATGGTCGAGGAGCGGCGGATGGCCTTTGAGCAGATGTTTGGCCTGAGCGGTAATGCCCGCTCGCACGAGAACTACCTGACTCATGAGCGTCTCGATAGCCTCGCCGAGACGCTCCATCTTGAGTGGGAACTGCAGGCACCCGTGCACCCCCTCCGCTGGCGGCTGGGGCGGCGGGTGGCCGGATTGAGGCTCAAGCGTGAGATCGCTTCCTTCCCGCTGCTCGTCGGACGCCGTGTTGACTGAGGCGAGCCGGGTCCCGCTGCGCTTCGGGCTGAACTCCGTTTGGCTGCTGATGGCGCGCCTTCTGACGACAGCGCTTTCGCTGGCGTTCTTCGCCTTGCTGGCGCGGCGGTTGGGCGATGTCGGACTCGGACGCTACGCCCTGATCATGGCGGTGGTCTTCGTGGGCAATGTCTTCACCACCTTTGGCATAGACACGCTGCTGATTCGGAGCCTTGCCCGCCAGGATGGCGCGTCGCAGGCGCTGCCAGGAGTGGCGCTGCGGCTTCAACTGCTGCTATCTATGGCCTTTATCGGCGCGATCTGGCTGTTTGCCGGCCTCCTGCCCGATGCGGCCTCGGTGACGGCATGGGCCCTGCGGATCGCCGTGCTCGGGTTGCTGCCATTGGCCGTGGTCACGGTGTACAGCGCGGCGCTGCGGGCGTACGAGCGGATGGACCTGTACCTGGCGCTGCAAGTCTTAACGACGCTGGCCTTCACGGTGATCGCCGGTGCCACGCTCCTGACCGATGGAGGTGGACTGGTGGAGGTGGCGGTGATCTATGTGGTCGCCCAGATCGGATCGGCGCTCCTGGCTGCCATCTTGAGCCGGATCGGGCTCCCGGCGCCGGTCTCCCTGCGCGGTCGCGGCGGAGCGCTGATTCGCAGGACGCTGCACTCGGCATGGCCGCTGGCCCTGCTGACCATCGCCGCCGTCCTCTATCAGCGGGTCGGCGTGCTGCTCCTCTCATTGCTCGCCGGGGATGGACTCACCGGCGAGTACGCCGCCGCCATGCGCATCGTGGAGGGACTGAAGATCCCCCACCAGGCCGCGCTCGGCGCGCTGTTCCCGATAGTGGCTCGCGCGCCGGCCGTGCTCGCATCTGTCGACCAAGGGACGACCCGCCTCTTCCGCCGTGCTGGTTGGGCCCTGGCTGGCTTCTCGCTGGTCGCGGCTGCGATCGTCGGACTGGGCACCGGCCCGATCATCCGGCTGCTGTATGGCCCCGACTTTGAGCCGGCGGCCACCGCGCTCGCGGTGCTGCTCTGGAGTCTGCCGCTGTACACCGTGAGCGCAGTGATCTCGCTGGACCTCGTCGCCGCCGGGCAGGAGCGAAAGGTGCTGCG
>JBFJVD010000059.1:0-13202 GCA_041624375.1 Anaerolineales bacterium | reverse complement strand
CTTCGCTTCCATGTTCTTGGCCAGCTGTGGCGCTTTCGGGCAACAGGTATCTCTTCGGTCACCTTCCGGCGAAGCCGCCGAATATGAGATCGTCACACTTCTCCCCAAGGATGCGATCCCATCAATTGACAACCCGCAATTCCAATCGGCATCCGAAGCCGATCAAGAGTACGATCCCACTGAGCAAGTCCTTGGCGTCGAGATCGATGGTGACTCGCGTGCCTATCCGACCGGCCTGCTCTCAAGTCATGAGATCGTCAATGACGTGGTTGGTGGTCATCCCATCGCGGTCACATGGTGACCGCTCTGCTACTCGGGAATCGTGTATTCCCGTGAAGTTGACGGTCAGGTGCTTGAGTTTGGTGTCAGTGGCAAGCTGATTCGCAACGCCCTCGTGATGTATGATCGCCAGACCAATTCGCTCTGGAGCCAGATCCTCGGGGTTGCTGTCGAGGGGCCGATGCAGGGATCGGAGCTGCGATTCTTTGCTTCGAAGCTGACTTCCTGGCAGGCCTGGCGCGAGCAACACCCAGACACGCTTGCCTTGATCAAGGGCTATCCTGGCGCCCACGATCCTTATCGCAGCTACTACTTTTCGAGCCAGGCAGGCGTCATCGGTGAGACGGTTCGCGACGGCCGGCTGGATACCAAGGAACTCGTGCTCGGGGTTTCGATTGGCGAAGAGGCTGCTGCCTATCCATTGCCATTCCTCGAGCGGAACCCCCTCCATCAAGATTCCATTTCTGGCATCCCTCTCTTGATCATTTTTGATCCAGATGCGGCCACTGCTGCAGTTTTTTCCCGATCCCTTGGCGATCAAGTCCTCAGCTTCGGATTCTCAGGAGATCTTCTGCGCGATGATGGATCCGGCAGCCTTTGGGACCCACGTCTCGGGCTAGCCCTTGAGGGGCCTTTCGCGGGCCAATCCCTCGAGCCGATCCGCGGCACAATCCTCTTCTGGTTTGCCTGGAAGGATTTCTATCCTCACACCCGGATCGGTGGACAACAGCCTTAGCTCTTCAGTTCCTCCAGGGCTGCCACGCTCACCTCCTCCCTGCGAACATTGCCTTTGCCTTTTTATGAATTAATGTTCGGTCCTGGATTAGGGGAAGCTGAATCGCGCTCGCCCATGCCCCGGCTGCGTTCGGCTTGGAATTCTGGTCCGGGTTAGGTGGTGCTTCAAACTTCGGAGGTGTGCTGGTTCGATGACCCCTTCACTCGCACCCGCGCTCAGCCTGATCCCCTTCGCTTAATCAATTCAATACGACGGTGACAATTGCCCGAAGTCGGTTACCCATCGAATCGAAGCAAGGGAATGCCGGAGCGTTCGAACGGGAAAACAACTGTTGCGCCGGGTAGCTAGCAGCGGGTCGGCCGTTATGCGGAATTCTTGGCCTCAGGTTCAGACTGGCTCGTAGGCGCCGAGGTAGCCAGGCGCTCACCGAGGAACCCCTCGCGGAAGCGTGCCGGCGCAACATAGCCATCGCGGCGGCGGGTGAAGGCACGGATCCAGAGCGCACCCAGCAGCAGCGTGGGCAGCACCACGAAGCCGGCTTCCGGCCCGAACGCGCCGCCGGTGATCCATTCAGGACCGACAACGGTATGCCGGATCAGGCGGAAGCCTGGCGTGACCCCGCTGACTGGAAATCCAAAGACCGTTCCCAAAAAGAAGTTCCAGCCGATATGCAACCCGATCGCCATCCACAGCCTGTCAGTCCGGATGAATGCATAGGCAAGGAAGATTCCTGCAGCGAAGATGCCCAGTGTGGAGGACAGGCCCGCGTTGGGATTGAGAATGTGAAGCACGCCGAAGATCCCAGATGAGACTACGACGCCCCAGGGCAGGCCCAAACCTTCCGCAAGGTTTTGAAGCTGGTAGCCGCGGCTCAACAGCTCCTCCTGGTACCCGACGATGACCCACAGCAGCAGCGAGCTGCCCAAGCTCGTGGCCAGCAATCCTTCGGTGGGTTCGACATCCCCGGCCCACCCTTCGATCGTGAGCCAGCCTATTCGCCAGAACGCCAGAAAGACCAGCGCCAGCAATACGCCGGGTAAGAAGATCCCGAAAAGGAGATCCGGGAGGGTATGGCTGTCGAGCTGCAGACCCAACGAGGCGAAGCTCCGGCGATCCAGCCAGCGGCGGGCGAGCCAGGTGGCAAGGGTGATGGAGATCGCCGGGATGAGGATAAAGAAGGGCGAATCGATTTCCCCCGGAGCAGGCAGCGGGAGGCCAAAGACGAGAACGAGGACACCGGCAAAGGCACTCACGATTAGGAAGCTGATACCAAACAGCACAAGGTGGAGCAGCAACCGCCAACCCGCCCGCAGGCGACCTTCATCGGCGGAGCGGAAGAGGCGCTGAATCAGGGATCGCTGTGGGGTCTGGGCCTGCATGGACTGCACTCCAGGGTCAGGTGGCTTGTTTTCGACCAGCTCCGAGACGGTTTAGCCCATCGAAGGCGGCCGTTTTGTAGCATTCGGCGAGCGTTGGGTAGTTGAAGACAGTGTCGATGAAGTAGTCGACGCGTCCCCTGAAGGCCAGGACGGCCTGTCCGATGTGGATCAGCTCGCTCGCCCCTTCGCCGATGATATGAACGCCGAGCAGCTCTCTGGTTTCGAGGTGGAAGATCAG
This sequence comes from Anaerolineales bacterium, assembly GCA_041624375.1. GTDB lineage: Bacteria > Chloroflexota > Anaerolineae > Anaerolineales > E44-bin32 > JBFJVD01. The sequence continues at coordinate 10,570 of JBFJVD010000059.1, read as the reverse complement.
CTTCAGCAGGCCGATCTCATCTCCGAGGATCTGCCCGCGGGCGATCTCGCGGTAATGGGCCTTGCCGATCTCATAGGGGATGCCGGCTGCCGTCAGGTCAGCTTCATCGCGCCCCACCGTCGAGATCTCCGGGATCGTGTAGATGCCGTATGGGAACAGCTCCGGGACGCTGTTGGTGGGAATCTGAAAAGCATGACAAGCCGCCAATCGTCCCTGTTCCATCGACGTTGAGGCCAGGCTGGGGAAGCCGATCACGTCACCCACCGCATAAATATGCGGCACTTGCGTCTGGAAACTTGAGTTCACCTTCAATCGGCCGCGCTCGTCGGGCACGATCGGGAGCGTCTCCAGGTTCAGCCGTTTGGTCGCCCCGATGCGGCCGATGCTGTAGAGAGCGCCGTCGCTCGTCACCCGCTTTCCGCTGGCCATCTGAACGACCACCTGGGGATGGTCTCCGCCGTTGACCGGCTCGATTGACTCGACCTCCTCGTTGAGCCAGAAGGTGACCCGCTCCTGACGCAGCTGATGGATGAGTGAGTCGATAATTTCGCGGTCGATGAAGTCCAGCAAATCCGGGCGCTTATCGATCAACGTGATGCGGACCCCGAGCGCAGCAAAGATGCTGGCGTACTCGCTGCCGATTACGCCGCCGCCGATGACAGTCAGCGTGCGGGGGATGCGTTTGACCTGCAGGATGTCGTCGCTGATGAAGACCAATTCCTCGTCGAACGGCACATGCGACGGGCGAGCAGCCGAGGTGCCGGTGGCGATGATGATGTAGGCGGCTGTGATCATGCGGTGGCCGCTGCCGTCGATGTAGTCCATACGAAGCGTGTGTGGATCGACGAAGGAGGCTTCGGCCGAAATGAGGTCAATCCCATTGCGCATGAGCTGGTGCCGGGTGACATCGATCTCGTGGCGCATCACGTGATCGACTCGGTAGAGCAAGTCGTCCATGGTGATGCGCTCCTTTACCGCGTAGGAAGCGCCGTAGAGGCCGCGCATGCGGTAGCCGGAGAGATAAAGCGCTGCCTCACGCAAGGTCTTACTTGGGATCGTCCCGGTGTTGATGCATACGCCGCCGACCACAGCCTTGCGCTCGGCAACCGCCACCCGCTTGCCGATCTTGGCTGCCTGAATGGCGGCTCGCTGGCCGGCGGGCCCGGATCCGATGACCAGCAGGTCGTATTCAAAGCTATCCATACATCCCTCACAGCCTGAACTGCGCGCGTGCATTTGCAGGTGTGGGGCTGGTCCGTTGCAGCACTCTGGCGCAGGCGGATCGGCGCCGGGCGCCTCACATCCCCTATCCTACCCCACGGCACCGCCGTCAAAGCTGTCATCCAGCAGCCGGGCAAGCTTGCGCTCGAGGACCTCATACGAGTAGTGCATGCGACCGAGCTGGTAGTTGTGTTCGAGGTCCGCCCTCGCCCGCTCGGGATGTCGCAGGAGCTCTTGCGCGTCGGCGATGGTCTCCTCGGTGAAGAACTCGTCGAATCCAACCACGCGGAAGCCCTTGGGTTCGATGTCGGCCTGGTAGACATCGTAACGCTGCAGGATCAGTGGTCTCTGGTAATACATGGTTTCAATGAAGGCGTTGCCAAAACCCTCGATCGCCGAGGGGTACACCACCAAATCTGCCTGCTGGTAGAGATCAGCCAGCGAGTAGATCTTCTGGCCCTGCGGACTCTGGCCGCGCATATGGTCCACGCGCTCCGCCATGTAGATCATCCGGATCCCCATCAGCTCGGCGCTGGCTTCCAGGTAGCGCAGATAGGCATCCCCCTCGTCTCCGGAAGCGTGGGAGATGACCAGCACGCTATCCTCGCTGAGGCGGCTCGCGAGGCCGATGGCGATCTCAATGCGTTTGCGCGGAACCACACGCGTCGGCTGGAGGATCAGCGGCTGCCCGGGAGGGATGCCCAGCTCGGCACGCAGGTCGTCGGCGAAGCCATCGGGCGGCGGTGGGGGTGTGGCGAAATCCATCACATTTGGGACCAGCGTCGAGCTCCGGCCCAGCCGCAGGCCCAGCTGGCGCTGCGCAAGCGAATTGATGACGACGTGCTGGATCGATGGCAGCGAGGGCGGAAAGGCGCTCTGCACATAATCGCCGGCCGCGTTGTGGAGGAAGCGCTTGCGTTCCCAGATGAAATCGTGGTGGTGTGCGATCGCGGGCAGGCCGGTCTCCGCCAGCAGCTCGGTGAGCGCCAGGCCGAGCGGCAGGTTCATCGGAAGGGAAACCGCGTTTTGAATGATGAGCAGTTCCAGGTCGAAGTTGGCAATGAACTGTTGCAGCTTCTCCTTGAGATGGTCCTTCAGCCGCTCAACCTTGCGGGCGGTCTCCGCCGAACGAACCGAGGTGCCAAAGAGCGCGTCCCCCACCCGCTGGACTTCCGGGTGAACGAAGTGGGCTTCTGGGACAAGCTGAGAGCGTTCTGACGGACGGTCAAGCTCACCGGCGAAGTAGAAACACACGTGTCCCATCGCCTCAAGCACAGCCGCCCACTTGGCCGTCTCGAGCGACACGCCGTCGGTCCCCGCGAAGCGGGTGGATACGAATCCAATGTGAACATGCCGCGAAGTCATCCTTGGGCTGTCTCCTGCGGTATGCCGATCGATCGTCGCCCAGGGGCCGCGCGGCGCTCGGCCGAGCTCAAGACATCCGCTCAATCCAGCGAACCTGGTAGGGAGCCAGGCTGCATTCTGCCAGATCCAGCATCGCGCCGCTCAGCAGGTCGCGCCCCCGCCCGCGCAGCCGGATCCGAGCCGAGGCGCCGTGCACTTCGTGCAGGCACACGATCTTCGGTCCTTCGTTCGACAGCGGCACTCGTTCGATGGCGAACACATTTCGTCCCAGGTCCATCACTTGCTGGGGCGCCTGCGGGTGAAACGCCGGCGCGCTGCGGCGCGCGGTGAGCAGCCGCTGCATGCCGGCGAAGACGCGTGCCCGTATCGAGTGGAGATCGGCGAGCTCGGCGGTCAGATCAGCCACGGCCAGCTTCTGCCGGTTGATGGCGCGGGGTTGACCGCTGCGCTGGTAGCCTTCTTGATCATTTCGAGAGCCGAACAGACTGTGGAAGTAGACGCCCGGCACCCCTGCCAGCGATAGCAGGATGGCCTGGGAGACGAGAAAGCGGTCGATGGCCCGCCCGGCATCGCGCGCCATCTCATCGGGCGCAGTGAGTGCATCGAAGTAGGTGATGTTTAATTCGTATGGCCGTCGGCCGCCGGCCTGCACCCGCCGGTGGGAGACAGCTCCACCATGTGCCTCTGTTCGCTGCACGAGCGCTTCGATTTCCGTCTCTGAAAGCAGATCCTGAACGGGCCGCAATCCAATGCCATCGTGAGAGGCGAGGAAATTGAAAAACGCCGTCTGCCGGCTGGGCGTGGCGAGCGAGGCGGCCCAGGCGCTCAGGCGGTCGGCATCCCCGGTGGTCAGCGTGTGGAGCACCAGGGGCGGCAGGGCGAATTGATACACCAGGTGCGCTTCGTCGGTGCCATCGCCGAAGTAGGAGAGATTCTCCGCATGGGGCACGTTGGTTTCCGTCAGGATGAGCACGCCGGGCGCCGTACGCTCAAGGACCGTGCGCATGAGCTTGACAATCCGGTGTGTCTGAGGCAGGTGGATGCTCGGCGTGCCCGGCTCCTTCCAGATGAAGGCGATCGCATCGAGGCGGATCAGCTGCGCGCCGCGGCGAACATATTCCAGGAGCACGTCAAGTATCTCCAGCAACACTTCGGGGTTGGCGAAGTTGAGGTCGACCTGATCCTCGCTGAAGGTGGTCCAGACATGCTGAACACCGCTTGGTGTGTCAAAGGCCGTCAGCAGAGGCCGGTCGCGCGGGCGCACGACCGTCTCCAAATCTGCGCTGGGGTCGGTCGTTACGAAGTAATTCGTGTACGGGGCCCGGCCGTCGAGAAAACCCTGGAACCAGTCGCTCTGGACGGAGATGTGATTGACGACGGCGTCGACCATCAGGCGATAGGAGTGCGCGATCCGCTGGACGTCGCGCCAGGTCCCAACAGCTGGATTCACGCTGCGGTAGTCGATGACCGAGAAGCCATCATCGGACGAATAGGGAAAGAAGGGCAAGAGGTGGACGCCGCTGATCAACGGCGCCAGATGGGCCTTCAGAAAGCCCTCGAGGGTTCGAAGTGGCGCCTCATCAGGCTTGCGAAGCATATCGGCATAGGTGATCAGGATCACATCGCGTTCGTCAAGCGGCCAGGCCGTCACCGTCGCCTGCGGATCAGCGGATTGGTGGTCGGCGATCAGCTGCTCCAAACGCGGCAAGATCTCCGCAGCTTTGGCAGGGCCGTAGAGAAAGTCCAGATGGCCGCGTAGAGCCTGGCGGGAATGGGCCGCCATGTCGGTTGTATCGCGTGAGTCCATCGGTGAGCCGGGGGGTGTTACGACGTCTCCATCTCCTGAATGTAGGCCTTAATGCTGGGCAGAGCCGTCAGTCGCTCGTAGAAGAAGTTATTGACGATGTTGATGACCTGCGCGCGCGAAGCACGAACCTGCTGATCCCGTCCCGGGTCGTCCCCGTGAAGCTCCAGGCTGTCGCGCAGCCGCAGCAGATGGCGAACGATCTCCTGTTCCTGCGCGCCTTCTAGCACGTCCACCACCCGCAAGATGAGCTGGTCCGCCTGGGCGCGCACCGTTTCAATCGAGATGTCTGAGTCGGCGTCGGCGACTTCGTCCACGGTCCGGATCAGGGACCAGACCTGATAGAGCATCGTCGCCGGCTCATCGAACAGCTCGCGGATGAAGGCCGCCTCGCCATAGCGGCCGCTCATGCGGAAGATGTTGTACATGCGCTTGGCGGCTTTGCCATAATTGGGGTTCTTGGTCAGATATTTCTTGACCTCACGTTCGAGCTGCTCGACGTAAGTGTCGAGCGCATCGGCTGAGACATGCCGGGCAAGCTTTGAGAAGATCGGGATCGATTCGGCTTCCAGGTAGACCTCTTGGAAATAAGGGTCCAGATAGCCATCCAGGGGTGTGATCGCCCCATCGGGAGCCTCCCAGGTGACATCCAGCATGTTGCTGGCGTTGGCCAGCTCGCCGCGTACCGGATCGGCAACGACCCAATCCAGCTTGCACCAGCCCGGATCGTGCGCCACCGCCTCCCACTCGATCTGCAAAGGCGTTCCATCCGGGCGGGACGCCTCGAAGCCGCCGGCCTCGATCTGCGCCGCCGTCCACGAGATAGGCGCCCCGGCCTTCTGCAGCGAGTCACCGACAAGGACATCTTCTGGAAAGCTGCCAAACCTCACTTCCATCAGCTGGTAGGTCGGCCCCTTCGCCATCTGAAGCGCCTTGGTCCGCATCACCCTGGCGAGGATCAGGCAGGCGGCCTCCCTGGTCTCGGCCCGGATGTTGATCCGCTCGAAGAAGTCACAGTCGCCCGGGTAGGTCTGGATCTTCGACTGAGCCGCCGATCCTGAGAGCGCAAGTGCGGTCTCGACGACGCCGGGTTCTTCCTCGAAACCCACCATCTCCCCCATTTTGCGGTAGTACGCGAGCTGCGCGGCGTTGAAATCGAGCATGGTTACGCGGTGGCCAAACACGCCGCTCTCGACGTCGACGATTACTTCCTGATCACCTGGGTCGGCCGCCATCGCAGTGAGCCACTGCAGGGCTTCGGATTCATCAAGCTCCACGCCAAGCCGCTCGGCGGAGTCCAGGATGCGCCGTAGATCGGCCTGGGGTCCAGTGTCAGGAAGGTTGCTCATGGAAGTTTTCTCCGGTTGCGGGGGGCGCGGCAGTCATCAACCGCCGATGCCCGGGGTCGGTTTCGCGTCGAAGGTTACAGTGATCCATTGCTCCCGATCGTCATCTGCCGATCAGCCAGCTTCTGCCAGCATCGTGGCGAATAGACGCGCCTGGTCTTGCGCGTCTCGAAGGGCGTGGTGGCTGAGCGTCTGGGCTTGCCCGTATCTGGCGCCAACATGGCGCATGCCGGTCTGGTCCCAGCGCACCCCGGTGCGGCCCATATAGTAGGCCTTGATGTCCAGCGCAGCGTGACCGAAGGGATTGCGTCTGATCGTCTCATGGAAGTAGTAGTTGATGAAAGCCCAGTCAAAGGCGGCGTTGAAGGCGACGAAAACTGGGCGGGCGGGCGAGGCCACCGCGCCAGCAATCCAGGCGGCAAAAGCCGTCATCGCCTGCTTTGGCGGCGTCCCGGTCTGGGCGAGCCGTTCGAAGGATAGACCACTGATCTCCAACGCGCGCGGGGCGGCGTTGCGCGTGGTCGGCTGAAGCTCGACATAGAAGGACTCGTCCGGGTCAGCCACCAGGCAGGCACCGATGGAGAGCAGCGAGTAGAGCCCGGGGATTGGGCCCGCCGCTTCGACATCGACCGAGACGAACGTCTCGAGCCGCGCCCCGTCGCCGCTCACGCTCATCGAGCCGCCGCTGGTGGTGCCAGCGAATGGATCAGCCAGTGGGTCACCACATGCCGCAACCCGGGCCGGACCTGCGTAAAAAGGTGATCGGCGCGCGGGAAGCGGACCCACTCGATCGAAGGGACCTGCTGAACCAGCGGCCGGTAATGTTCAGGCGGGAAGTAGGCGTCCTGGTCGGCCGAGACCAGCAGGACCGGCCGGCCATGGAGCGCCTGAGCGAGGCTGCCGATCGGCGTCAGCTGATGCCACTCCTCGGCAAGCTGTGGGCCGCTCGTGCCGGAGAGCGGGGCGGCGAACCCGGCAAAATCCGCCGCCGAGAGGGAAACCCTGTTCGGATCGATTAAAGGCGATAGCGCAGCGGCTGCTGCAACCCGCAGATCTGCGGCCGCTGCCGCCAGCGCCGCCCAGCCGCCCAGGCTGATCCCAAGCAGCCCGACCCTCGAGGGGTCGACATCCTCCCGATCGCGGAGCCAGTCCAGTGCGGCGCCAACGTCGTCGAGCAGCGTCGTCAGGGAGTACCGTCCGGTGGATCCCCACGAGCCGCGGTAGTGGAGATACATGGCGTGGATCCCTCTCGCCTGGCACTCGAGCGCCAGGTCGAGCAGCCGCTCATGACCGGGAATCCCGTGGAGCACGAGCACCGCCGGTCCCCGACTCATTCCGGCGGCGCGATACAGGCCGCCGAGCAGGCGGGCATCATCGAGATCGAGAACGACTCCTTCCAGATCTGGTTCGCGCATGATTCCAGCCAGGTGAGCTGAGCTCGGCGCGGCCGCGGGCTCAGCCTTCCTTCTTCCTGCCTCTGAACAACCGTTTGAGAATCCTGAAACGTTCGGGTCGGGGCGGCAGCGGCTCGGCGAAGCGCCGTCTTAGGATCAGGCCGGTGGCGCTCAGCAGCGCGCCGGCAAACAACGTCAACAGGCTCGCCTGCTCGATCGTCAGTGTCATCACAAAAACGACCAGGACGATGACTCCAAGCAGGATGAGCGACGTCCCGAGCCGTACCATCACGGCGGAATCGCCTCCCCCTTGCCTGGCGCGCGCGGATCCAACCAGCACTCAGCGGATGATGGTCTGGACCTTTTCGCGCATGTACAGCTGCAGGTAGTAGTGACCGCCGGCGTTCTTGCCCGTGGATCCGGACCCTTTCCAACCCCCGAAAGGCTGGTAGCCTGGCCAGGCGCCGGTCGTTGCCCCTTGCGGGCGATTGGCGTAATTCACACCGGCTTCGATGTTCTCAAAGAACCAGTTTGCCTCGTCCTCAGAGCCGTAGAAACCAGCCGTCAGCCCATAGTCCACCGCGTTGGCAAGCGTCATGGCCTGCTCCAGGCTCTCCACCGGATGCACCATCGTGATCGGCACGAACATCTCGTGCGACCAGAGGCGGTGATCGACGGGCGCGTCGGCGACGACGGTCGGCTCGCAGTAGAAGCCCTTGTCGTACATCCCCCCGCTGAGCACCCTGCCGCCGGTCAGGAAGCGGGCCCCATCGGAGAGTTCTTCCGTATAGCCCTTAAACGAGTTGTAGGCCGCCTGATTGATCACGGGGCCCATGAAGATCTCGCGCTCGGTGGGATCGCCGACCGTCAGCTCCTGGGTGCGGGCGACGATCCGCTCCACCAGTTCGTCGTAGACCGGGGCTTCGATGTAGACCCGGCTGGCTGCCGAGCACTTCTGTCCCTGGGCGCCGAACGCCGATCGCACGATCCCCGTGACCGCGCGCTCCAGGTCGGCGTTGCGGGAGACGATCGTCGGGTTCTTGCCGCCCATTTCGAGGATGGTCGGCTTCGGGTAGCGGCCCTTGGCCACCGTGCGATAGATGTGCATGCCGATGTCGTACGAGCCGGTGAAGGTCACCCCATCGTAGAGGCCGCTCTGCACCATCGATTCGCCCACGATGCGGCCGGAGCCGGTGACATAGTTGACGGCTCCGGGGGGCAGGCCGGCGTCGCGCAGGCATTCGACCAGCACCCGGGCCGTCCATGGCGTATCTTCGGCGGGTTTGAGCACCACGGTGTTGCCGGCGACCAGCGCGGCGCCCATCGGGCCGCCGCTCAGCGCAGCCGGGAAATTGAATGGGCTGATCACCAGCCAGACGCCATGCGGCCGCAGCACGGAGAAATTGGTGGCATCGTAGCCGGACAGCGGATCTTTGCCCATCTCGACGATGAAGCCGTTGTTGGCTTCCATCTGGTCGCACGCGTAGCGAATCAGGTCCGGCGCCTCGGCGGCGTCACCGAGGGCTTCCATCCGGTTCTTGCCCGCCTCGAGCGAGATGATGGCGCCCAGTTCGAAGATGCGCGCGCTCATCCGGTCGGCGGCATCGCGCATGATGGCCACCCGCTCCCGCCAGTCCATCCGTGACCAGATCGGGAACGCCTTACGCGCGGCTTCCAACGCCTGCTGGCCCTGAACCTCGGAGGCCCGCTGGTGGATGCCGAGGACCCAATCCTGATTGACCGGTGAGCGGTTCTCGATGGTCTCCTCGGCGTGGACTTCATCGCCGTCAATGATCATGGGGATGTTTGCGCCCATCTGTGCCTTGATGTCCTGAACCGCCTGGTCGTAGCCTTCGTGCAGTTCCGCAGGCGGGTCGAACATCGTCGCGTAGGTGAGGCGAAATCCGGTTTCCTCGCGAGTCTTCTCGGTCACGATACAGTCCTCCTGAAGCGCCTTTTTGGGGATCGTAGTTTGGTCTTGAGTGGGCGTCACTGCCGCAAGCCGGCTTGTCGGACCAGAATCGCAGAAGGCCGCCACCTTCTCGCTGCGGCCGGAACGCCCGTGAGTGGATTGTAGCATAGGCGTCTTCGTCGCCCCTGGGCCGGGGAAGATGTATACTCGAAAGGCCAGGCCGGTGCGAGCAGGAGGACGCCTCGCGCGTGACTTGGGTTCACGAACGGATCTTCGCTGCAGGCGGGAGTCACATTCCGGAAACCTGGGATGCCTTCGCCGATCAAACCGGGATCAGCGCTGTACTTCATCTGGCGCCCGATCGCCCGCTGGCGTTCCAAACGCATCCGCCAGCCGGTTTCCTCTGGCTCGATCTGGCCGAAGAATCCCAAGCTGGCGACCACGAGCGGTTGCTCGCAGGCCGCTTCATCCAGCACGCGCTCAATGAAGACCGGCGGGTCTTGATCCACAGCAGCCTCGGACGGCATCGAACCCGCTGGACCTATGTGGCCTACCGTTTGCTCAGTGGGGGGCGGCTGGGAGAAGTCCTGCGCAAGGCGGCAGAGCCACCCTGGCTCGCGCCGTATCATACCGATCGGACTGCCTGGGAGCGGTTTCATGCATCCCTTAAGGAGCCCGACATCCGCGCTTGAGGCGCGGGGAGGCGACCGTGCTGTTCCCTGATCCCGTCTATGTGGGCCTCGAGCCCGCCGCAAGTCCGCGGCCGACAACCTACGCCGTCATCGACGCCGACCTTGGCTTGGTCGGGCTCTCCCAGGACGATCTGGAAGCGGTGCTGGCGATCGTCGCCGAGCAGTCCGTCGCTGCGGTTGCCGTGGCTGCACCGCAAGGTCTCAATCAGGGGCTGATGGCGCGCGCCGACGTCCGTCAGCGATATGGGCTGCAGCCGAGCGCCCGCACCTGGTCGCAGTGGCGCGTCTGCGAATACGAACTTCGCCGGCGCAACATCCGCCTGACTTCAACGCCGGGCCTGATGGGTTTGGCACCGGGCTGGGTGCAAACCGGGCTCAAACTGTTTGAACGGCTCCGTTCGATGGGTTTCCGCTACTTCGAAGGGGATGCCGTGGAGGGCGCGCGGCTGCTGCTGGAGGTCCATCCACACGCCGGCTTCTCGTCCCTGCTCGAACGGCAGCCCTTTGCCAAGTCGACACTGGAAGGCCGGCTGCAGCGCCAGCTTGTCCTCTTCCTGGAAGGGCTCGACCTCCCGAACCCGATGCGGGCACTTGAAGAGATCACCCGCCATCATATGCTCTCCGGGCTGCTTCCGCTGGGCGACCTGCGCACGCCCCCGGAGCTGGACGCGCTCCTGGCGGCCTACACCGCCTACCTGGCGGCCAATCGGCCGGCCCGGATCGTCCAGCTCGGCGACCCGGAAGAGGGCCTCATCACGCTGCCTGCCGCCGAACTGCAAGACCGCTATCCGTAAGGGCGAGCCCCATTCCGCCTCCCGATCTCCAACCCGATGGGT
>JBFJVD010000058.1:0-13271 GCA_041624375.1 Anaerolineales bacterium | reverse complement strand
GGATCGCCAATCAGCGCAGTGAAGCGCCCAATCACAAAGTAGACCTCATGCCCGAGCTCCTGAAATTGGCGCAGCTTCCGGATCGGCACCGTGTGGCCAATGTGTAGATCGGCTGTCCTGGGATCAAATCCGCAGTAGACCCGGAGGGGTCGGCCCTCGGCCTGGGTCTCTTTCAGGCGCTGCCTGATCTCCGCCGCCATGGAGCGCTTGAGCTCGTCGTCGCCGTACTCGGTGCCCTGCATCAAGAGGCTGACCTGATCGTCGATCGCTCGGTCCGTCATGCTGGCTCCTCCTGCTTCCAAGACAAACAAAAACGCGTGGCTGCCCGGCGCCACGCTCGTTGATTCTCTCGCTGCAAATCGAACCGAGTCAAGCCGCCGCGGCGCACCCCTCTGGCCCTTGCCTGCCAGCGGAATAGCTCACTGCCCCGGTCCGCGATACAGCCTGTCGAATCATGCGGGTTCATCTTATCACAGGTGCATCACGCCCGGCAGATCCATGCATCGTCGCTCCTCACGGGGTCCTTGAGCCCGGCGTGCCCTCGGATGAGCATGGCGATCTCTTTCCCGTCGGGAAATCCATAGCGAACCGGGCGCGCCGAGCCAAGCCCGATCTCGCTCGCCGTCCGGAATTGGAACTGCGAATCGCTGCTACGCACGATGACTCGCCAGCTCCGCCCGACCGGAATGGCGCGCAGCGAGCGAACCTGATCCCACCCCATCGAGGCACGCCTTAGGGGACTGCGGAATCGAATCCCTGCAAGATCGAGGGTGAGCTTCGTCTTCGAGTCAACCCAGTTGCCGAAGGTGATGAGCAGCGCCATCGAAAAGAGCAGAACTGCAAGGCCGGTGGTCAGCGGCACAGCGGCGCCAAATCGGATCCGGAAAAGCAGCCCCACGGCCGCCACGACCAGCGCGCTCGCCCAGGCAAACATCTCGCCGCGCCGGTCACTCGGTGCCGGTGCGAACGTCTCGGATGACCCAGCAAGATGCCGGGATTGAAGCAGAAAGTCCGGAGCGGGATTCACGCTCAAGATTATACGCCTGGGTGCCCCCGCAATGCGCGGGGTGTTGATGCGACCAACTGCGTGCCGTATAATTCGACCTCAGCCATGGGAGGCAGAACAGGCAAGATGCCCGAACTCTCCAATCAGCTGTCCGCCGCCGACATCCGCGACACGTTCCTCGATTTCTTCGCGCAACGAGGCCACACCGTTGTGGCCTCCTCATCGCTCATCCCGGCCGACGATCCGACGCTGCTCTTCACCAACGCCGGGATGGTCCAATTCAAAGACGTGTTTTTGGGGACGGGCGAGCGCCCCTACAAGCGCGCGGTTGATTCGCAGAAGTGCATGCGAGTGGCCGGGAAGCACAACGACCTGGATGACGTCGGGCGCGACGACACCCACCACACGTTCTTCGAGATGCTGGGCAACTGGTCCTTCGGGGACTACTACAAGGAGGAGGCCATTGCCTGGGCCTGGGAACTTCTGACTGAGGTATGGCGGTTGCCGAAAGAACGCTTCTACGCCACCTGCTTTGAGGATGAGCTCGGCGAGATCCCACGAGACGACGAGGCCGCCGAGATCTGGGCGCGGCAGCCGGGTTTCGATCCCGAACACATCCTCTTCTTTGGTCGTGACGAGAACTTCTGGGAAATGGCCGACCGAGGGCCCTGCGGCCCAGACTCCGAGATTCACTTTGATCAGGGACCCGATCACTGCAATATGCAGGATATCGCCGGTCACGTATGCCAGGTGAATGGGGATTGCAGCCGATTCCTTGAGCTTTGGAATCTGGTCTTCATCCAATACAACCGCAGCGGCCGGACCAAACTCGAACCTCTGCCGTCGAAACATGTCGATACCGGCATGGGCTTCGAGCGCATCGTCTCACTGCTTCAAGGTGTCCGCTCTAACTATGAGACCGATCTCTTCCAACCCCTCTTCGACCATATCCAGGCGCTGGGCAAGCATACGGAGGCGGAACGTAACGCCCTGCTGACCCCGTACCGGGTGATTGCCGACCATGTTCGCGCCGCCAGCTTTCTCATCGCCGACGGGGTAACGCCGGGCAACACGGGACGCAACTATATCTGCCGCATGATCATCCGGCGCGCCAGCCGGTTTGGTAGCTATGCCGGATTTGAGGAACCATTCCTGGCCGAGCTGGCCCAAACCGTGGTGAAGACCTATGGCAATGCCTACCCGGAGCTGGCGCGGAGCCAGAAAACCATCGAGCAGTTTCTCACCCAGGAAGAGCAGCGGTTCGCGCGGACCGTCGACGCGGGGGTCGAGCACCTGAATGCCCGCCTGAACATGCTCGAACAGGCCGGAAAGAACACGCTGCCAGGTTCGGATGCTTTCGATCTCTATGCGACCTATGGTCTCCCGCTTGAAATCACCCGCGATCTCGCGCTGGAACAAGGGATGCAGGTTGATGAGCAGGGCTTCCGCCAGGCGATGGAGACCCACCGGCTGGCCTCATCCAGCGATGGTGGGTTTGGGCGGGACGGCGATGGCGCTGGACCGGTGTACCGGGAAATCCTGGACAACCTGCGCAAATCAGGTTCGCTCGAGCATGGAGTCGAGTACGACCCCTACCAGGCCCTTAAGGCTGAGAGTCCGGTGCTGGCCATTCTGCGGGATGGTGTGGCCGTCGATTCGGTCGCGCTGGGTGATCGGGTTGAGCTTGTTCTCGAGCGCACGGGCTTCTACGTAGAAGCAGGTGGACAGGTCACCGACACCGGTGTTATTGTCTCGCACCATGACCCGCACTGGGAGATCAAGGTCGAACAGGCCTATATACCGGTGACGGGGATCGTCACGCATCGCGGGGTGGTGGTTGCCGGCAACCCCAAGGTAGGGGATCCATGCCTGGCGATCGTCGATGTCGATCGACGCTGGGATATCATGCGGAATCACACAGCCACCCACTTGCTGCATGCTGCCCTGCGCAAGACTCTCGGCGAACACGCCCGCCAGGCCGGCTCACTTGTCGCTCCCGATCGACTGCGATTCGACTTCAGCCATCCACAAGCCGTTACGCCTGAAGAACAGCGACAGATCCAGCGCATGGTGAATGAGGCCATCCTGCAGGACCGAGCGCTGCTGATCCGCCATCAGCCGCGCGACGAAGCCATGCAGGCCGGGGCGATGGCGCTCTTCGGAGAGAGCTATGGTGACACGGTAAGAACCGTCTCGATCCTCGATGGATCCTTCGAGTCGTATGAACTTTGCGGGGGAACGCACGTCGCCTCCACCGGTGTGATCGGCCCCTTCATCATCGTTGGCGAAGGAAGTGTGGCGGCTGGCGTCCGACGGATCGAGGCGCTTACCGGTCGCGGCGCGCTCGAATGGGTTGAGACTCGTCTCGATCAGCTCGACCGCGCCGCCAGCGCGCTCGAGACAACGCCAGAGCAGTTGGAAGGTCAGGTTTTGAAACTCGAGCAAGACCATACCCTGCTCGCCCGAACCCTGCGTGAGCTGGAGGTGGGCGCCGCCGCAAAAGCCTACGAGGCGCTCGAGCCGGAATCCATCGGCGGGATCCCCCTTCTGCGGGGACGGATCGATGGGGCTTCGGCCGAGGCGTTGCTGAGCCTCGCGGACCGCTTCCGGGAGGAGCACGAAAGCGGCGTTCTCCTGCTCAGTTCGTCCCACGGAGGGAAGCCCCTTTTCGTCGCCGCTGTCACAGAGGATCTCGTGGCACGCGGCTTGCACGCAGCTGACCTGGTTCGGGATGTCGCCCGACATGTAGGCGGCGGTGGTGGCGGCAAGCCCACCCTGGCGCAGGCCGGAGGGAAGACGCTTGAGGGGCTCAACCAGGCGCTTGAGGGGGTTCCTGCCTGGATCGAAGCGCGTCTCCAAGAAGCGTAGCCGCCGCCTCGCACCCCTGCTGTGAAAGTCCAAATCATCCACCTGGAGGAACACGACGATCTCAGCTCGGCGCGAGACAAGCTCGGCTGGGTGAAAGCGCCTCGCGCCCTCTTCGTCTGGCCTGAGTTCGGAACACCGATCCGGCGCCAGCTGGATCTGGTCCTTCTTAAGCGGCGGGCCTCGGAGCTCAATTTGCAGCTCGGCCTGGTGACCCACGACCCCCAGGTGCGGGATCACGCCCGACAGATCGGGATGCCGGTGTTCGAATCGGTTGAGGCGCTCTCGGAATCCGGCTGGAGACGCTCCCGTGCCGAACGACGCCGCTCACAGTCTCGCCGCCAGCCCAGGCCCCTCTCCCCCCCTCCCCTTCAGGACTCGGGTTCAGGCACCGAATCAACAGGTCACAGGAATCGGATTATCGCCCTATTGCTTGTGGCCATAGCCTGGACTGCATTGGCGGGCATCCTCCTGCCCTGGGCTGAGATCGTGGTCGCACCTGAGACGGAGACGCGCCAGGTCGCAGTGGACCTCATCCTGGCGCCTTCCACCAGTCTCGATACCCCGCCGGGGCAGGTGCCGGCACGGCGCCTTACCATTGAGGTTGAGGGCTCACGCCAGGCGGCGACGACTGGCCGGGTGGCGATCCCTTCCACACGTGCCGGCGGAGCGGCTCAGCTGACAAATCTCACCGCCGAGGCGATCCTCGTCCCGGCCGGCAGCGGCCTCAGGCCCTCCGACCCTGCTGGTCCCCGCTTCCGAACGCTCGAAACAGTGGAGCTGCCGGAAGGTGAAGGCGCCACCGTCGAAGTACGCATCGAAGCAGTTGAACCCGGTTCGGAGGGAAACCTTGCAGCCGGCCAGCTAACCTCGCTTGAAGGACCCCTCGGACTGCAGATGCGGGTGACGAACCTGCAGCCCATTCGAGGGGGCGGCGAGGCTTTTCACCTCGGTGTCTCGGCGGCTGATGCTGCTGCGCTGGAGACCGCTCTGTGGGAGGAACTTGAGGCAAGGGCTCTGCAGGGTCTCGCCGAACTGCTGGAAGAAGACGAGCAGCTCTCGGCGGAGAGCCTGAGAGTCTTCGGTAATCCACGCCTCCAATTCGACCGGGCTGTCGGCGAGGCTTCAGGCAGGCTATCTCTCACGATGCACGCCAGCTTCGAAGCCCTTGCCTATCGAGCGGAGGCGTACGAGGCGGCGCTTGATGGAGTTCTCGAAGCAGATCGGAGGGTTGAATCGAAATCCGTGCCAGGATCGCTTCAGCTGGAGGTGGGCGCAGTTCGCTGGCTTCCAGCTGGGGGATTGTCGGTCGAGCTCCTGGGAACGGAGCAGATTTATGCCAGTCCACCGCTCCCGGCGATCCAGCGGAGCCTGCGATGGACACCCGCCTCCTCGGTCAGCGGCACCTTGCGGGACCACTATTCCCTGGGCCTTGCCCAGGCCCGGCTCTTCCCTGGTTGGCTGCCGCGGCTCCCGCTTCTTGGAGGCCGGATCCAAATCCTCTTGCCTTGGGAGACGGGAAACTGACGCGAATCCTGGCCATCGATCCCGGCGAAGTGCGCATCGGCCTCGCCCTGAGCGATCCTACCGGCACGATCGCCCGACCGCTGGAAGTTCTCACCCACCGCTCACGCCTGCTGGACGCTGAGGCGATTGTCGAGATCGCCGCGCGGGAGGAGGCGGAGGCTATTCTTGTCGGCGTGCCCTTTGGCGATTCGGCGCAGCCCGGGCCGCAGGCAAGGAAGAACCTCCGTCTCGCTGAAGCCCTTCGGGCGCTGGCCCCGATCCCCGTCGAGATCTGGGATGAGAGCGAGACCACCCGGTCTGCCCGGCGCCCTGGCAGGCCGGATCCCAGCCTGGATGCTCGCGCTGCAGCCTACTTGCTGCAGGACTATCTCGATGCGCAGTCAAGGCAGTAGCTTTCTCCGAACAGTCTTCAGCCTGCTGGCCATCGGCGCGCTATGTCTCTGTCTCGCCGGAATCGCCGGATTCTTTACTCTTCCCGAGGCAGCAGCCGGCCTGGGACCTGCCTCGTCTCGCCTCAATCCGGTCCAGCGGACCATGCTTGCAGCCTACCTGGTCTTGCTTGAGCCAGCACTGGATCAGCCGGCAGGGGATCCAGGGGTTGAGATCGAGCTCGAAGTGGCAGCCGGCGAGAACGCTGCCATCGTGGTCAATCGGCTGGTTCTGGCTGGAGCTGTTCGCGATGCCTTTCTGCTCCGCTCCTACCTCCGCTACCGCGGCCTCGACGTGGGGATCGACGCCGGTCGATACCAGATCTCGGGAGGGATGACACCGCGCGAGATCGCCGATCTCCTCCAGACTGCGCGGCCGAGCGAGTACACAATGACCGTTATCGAGGGGTGGAGACGGGAGCAGATCGCCGGCTTGATCGCGGAGTCCAATTTTGCGTTCGGAGCCGGGGATTTCCTCGAAGCCACAGCCGTGCGGCCCGGTTCTTTCTCATTTAGCTCCCAGATTCCAGACCCGCCCTCGCTCGAGGGATTCTTGTTTCCAGATACCTACCTGGTAGAACCGGATGCTTCGGCCGTCGAAGTGGTGCTGATGATGCTCGACAATTTCGAGGCTCGGGTGGGACCCGAGCTTCGAGCGGGGTTCGAGCGCCAGGGCTTGACGCTGTACGAAGCCGTCACGCTGGCCTCCATCGTCGAAAGGGAAGCAGTGGTCCCCGACGAACGCCCGCTTATCGCCTCCGTCTTTCTGAACCGTCTTGCTGCGGGGATCAAGCTCGACGCTGACCCGACTGTGCAGTACGCCCTGGCTCAACAGCCGAGCGGCGATTGGTGGAAAGCCCCACTCAGCCTGACCGATCTGCAGTTTGACTCCCCATACAACACATACCGCTACAGCGGCCTGCCTCCCGGCCCCATCGCCAACCCGGGGTTGGCGGCGCTTCAGGCCGTCGCCGAACCGGAGGTCAGCAGCTTCCTGTACTTCCGAGCGGCATGCGACGGCTCGGGACGACACACGTTCGCTTTCACGCTCGAAGAGCACATCGCCAATGCCTGCCCCTAAGACAGGGCATCTTGAGATTGAATCAAAACGGCCCGGCTCAAGATCGCCGGGCCGTTCGGGTCCTAGAAAGCAGAGGTCCGCTCCGCTTATCCCGCGGTTAGATAGTCCACCAGTTTGCGGCGCAAGCTGGGGTGGCGGAGCCGGCGCAGGGCCTGGGCTTCGATCTGACGCACCCGCTCCCGAGTCACGCCCATCTTTCGGCCCACTTCTTCAAGCGTGTAGCTCTCGCCGTTCAGCAGCCCGTAGCGCAGCTGCAGGATACGCGCTTCGCGCGGCGGCAGCGTCGCAAGCACCTCGCTGACCTGCTCGCGGAGCAGGTTCTCGGTGGCGACTTCAGCGGGAGGCGGCGCCTCTTCGTCCTCGACGAAGTCGCCGAGGAACGAGTCTTCCTCTTCGCCGATCGGTCGCTCAAGCGAAAGCGGGCGCTGGGCGACCTGCTTCATGTGCTCGACCTTCTCTGGCGTGACATCGAGCGCGTCGGCCAGCTCGTCGTTCTCGGGCGCCCGCCCAAGGTCCTGCGTGAGTCGATGGGTGACCCGCAACATCTTGTTGATCTGGTCGCCCATGTGGACGGGAACGCGGATGGTCCGGCCCTGATCGGCGATCGCTCGAGTGACGGCCTGTCGAATCCACCAGGTGGCGTAGGTTGAGAACTTGTGGCCGCGCTTGTAGTCGAACTTCTTGGTGGCGCGGATCAGGCCAATGTTCCCTTCCTGGATCAGATCGAGGAAAGGCACGCCGCGCCCCACATACTTCTTGGCAACGCTGATGACCAGTCGAGAGTTCGCCAGGATCAGATGCTCGCGGGCAGCCCAGCCGTCTTCGACGTGCCGCTGCAATTCCTGGCGCCGCTTTTCGGGCACACCGCCGCCAGCCAATTCCGCCCGGGCCACGCGTCCGCGTTCGATCCGCTTGGCAAGCGAGACCTCTTCCTCGGCCGTCAGCAGGGGGACGTCGCCGACCGCGTTGAAGTACAGGTCGACGCTGTCGTCCACATTTACCGTGTTCAGGTCGACCCCAACTTCGAGTTCGGGTTCGTCCTCATGCACCTCTTCGTGGCTGTTCGAGGCTTCAGGGGCTTCTGCATCGTCCAGGAAGTTGACGCCGGCGGCAAGCAGCGCTTCATAGACATCGTCGAGTCGCTCGATGTCCGATTCGGCGTCGGGGAAGTGCGCGAGGATCTCATCGAGAGTCACGTAGCCGCGCTCGCGGCCCATCTCGATGAGCTGCTCCACACCCTGATCCTTCTCAGTAGACGTCATCTCTGTGTCTGCCTCTTCCATCAGGCGGGCCTCAATCTCGGCCTCACGCGCTGCGTCGACCCCTCTGGGGGCCGACTTTCGGTTCTTCGCCATCCTCAATACTCCTCATTCCCCTACCAACACAATACTACGGCGGGCAAGCTCCGCCATTCCGACTTCGAGCTCCGAATTTTTCTCAATTACATAATAAAAATTCGAGGGGACGATGTCAAGCGGAAATCATAAGCATTTCATTAATTCGCGGAAAGGCCGCTTGCTCTTGGCCTCAACTCCGGCGTGGCAGCCCTAGTTTGGCTTCATCGGGCGGCCGTAGGGGTCCCAAACCCGTACTATTGTAACCCCCTTGTCAAGTACCCCCACCCATGGGTATCCGGCGGCACAGCCGCCGTCTCACCCTACTGATACAATGACGCACAATACGCCCTGCTTCCTGTCAGGAGGCCTACAAAGTGGCTGAGCGCTCGGCCCTCCATTCGGATACCGATCGGCTGCAGCAACGCAACCGTGAGCTCTCGATCCTGAACGCGATCGCCCGCGCCCTGAATGCCGAAGTCAACCTGGACCGGGCGCTCCAGGCCGCTCTCGGCCTGGTTGCCGAACTGCTGGGCTTGGAGACCGGTTGGGTCTGGCTCCTTCACCAGGAGACAGATGAGTCGTACCTGGCCGCCTCCCAGAATCTCCCGCCGGCGCTGGCCGACAACCCCGCCCGCATGGAAGGTCCTTGCTTCTGCCTGGATACCTTCCGTGCGGGGGATCTCGAAGGCGCGGCAAACGTCAACGTTGTGACCTGCAGTCGACTGCGCAGCCTGGTTGACGGGACCGACGGGCTCCGCTATCACGCCAGCATTCCGCTCTACGCCCACGGCCGCCGCCTGGGGGTCTTGAATGTTGCCAGCCGGAATTGGAGGCAGCTCTCGGATGACGACCTGCGCCTGCTCTACACCGTCGGCGATTTGCTAGGGATCGCGGTTGAGCGGGCCAAGCTTTACGAACAGAGTACAGAGACGGGTGTGGTGCTGGAGCGGAATCGTTTGGCTCGCGAGCTGCACGACACACTCGCACAGGGCCTGACGGCAATCACGCTGCAGATTGAGACAGCTGAGGCCTTGCTCGCCAGCAAAGAAGTGGAAGACTCGGTTCGCCAAGCGCTGCGCATTGCTCTCGAACTGAGCCGGGAGCAGCTCGAGGAAGTGCGGCGCTCGGTCCTCGACCTCAGGGCCGCGCCCCTTGAAGGCAAATCCCTTCCGGAAGCACTCGAAGACTTGGTGGCTGGCATCGAACGCGATCCACCTCTCGACGCCACCTTCGAGCGCCATGGTGGGGTCCAGCCGCTCTCCCAACGGGTTGAAGTCGGCTTGTACCGCATTGCGCAGGAAGCCCTCTCGAATGCGGTCCAGCACGCGGACGCCAAACGCGTTGTCATTCGCCTGACTTATACGCCACAGCGAGTTCAATTGGCGATCGACGATGATGGGTCAGGATTTGACCCGGGCCGGGTGAGCGCCGCTCGATTCGGACTGAGAGGAATTAAGGAGCGCGCCCGCCTGCTGGGTGGTCGACTGCAGATCGAGAGCGAGCCAGGCAGCGGGACATCCATCGACGTTCTGGTGGAGCTTGAGGACAAGCCATGACCGATCCAATCCGAATCCTAATCGTCGATGACCATCCGGTGGTTCGCGACGGCCTGACTGCGATCCTGGCAACCGACCCCGAGTTTGAGGTGGTCGGGGCCGCCGAGTCGGGCCACGACCTGGTTTCGAGGGTTACGAAGCTCTCCGCGGATGTGGTGCTCCTCGATCTGGAGATGCCGGAAAGCGACGGGGTGGAGGCGATCCAGGCCTTGAGGCGTTCAGAGCTGGAGTGCAAGGTGATCGTCTTTACTGCCTTTGATAGCGATGAGCGAATCCTCAGCGCCGTCCGGGCCGGCGCACATGGATACCTGCTCAAAGGCGCGCCGCGTGAAGAACTCTTCCGCGCCATCCGGGTGGTTCACGCCGGCGGCTCTCTGCTTGAGCCGGTCGTGGCTTCCAAGCTGCTCCGCCGGATGAGTGCAGAGGCAAGCATGGGCCTTGTCGAAGCGCTGACACCTCGCGAGCTGGAAGTGCTGCAGCAGGTGGCGCGCGGGCTCCAGAATCAACAGATCGCCGAGGCGCTGGTGATCAGCGAACGAACGGTGAAGTTCCACGTCAGTTCGATCCTGGGCAAGCTTGGCGCCAGCAACCGCACTGAGGCGGTCGCGATTGCCGCCCAAGAAGGGATTATTGATCTCTGATCCTGCTCTTTCGGACAGGACCGAAATCTGGCCATTCAGCCGCCCCGAAATCTGGACCCCGGCCCAGTGTCACACCGAACCGGCAGCGCTACCCTTGACGTGTCCACCATGCAGGGAGGCAGCGCTGCGATGTTCCAGCTATACGATCTTCGCTTGGGCAGAAGCCATCAGCGTATGCTGCTCGAGTCGATCCAGACATCAGGGGACCCACAGGCGTGCGCACACGATATTGTTCCCATGAAGAGCGCGTTTCGCCTCGCGGCTCCGGACGTCGAGCGCAAAACGCCGACAATCGATTGCAGGGTTCGGAAAGAGGAGCTGGCAGCGTTGCGCTGAGGAGTAGATTCTTCGATCGATCCAGCAGGTTTGATCCGCTCGTAACGGTAGGGGAGTGAGGCACATGGAGGTTGAAATGGACTCATCGATCCGGGTCGTTGGCATCGGCGGGACGATGCGCGAACGGTCCACCAGTCTGGCAGCGCTGCAGCATGCCCTCGCGGCGGCCGAAATCCTTGGCGCCAGCACTGAGCTGCTCGACCTGAGAGAGTTCGATCTACCTATCTTTGATCCGGCCAATGAAGTGGGCGATTACGGTGCCAGCGTACAACGATTCGTTGACGCCGCCCTGAAGGCAGACGCTTTCCTCTGGAGTACGGCAGGCTACCACGGCACGCTCGCGGGGATCACCAAGAACGCCATGGACTTCTTTGAGTATCTGGGGGATTCTTCGCCGCCCTACCTCGAGGACCGGGCCGTCGGCTTGATCGCCACGGCCGGTGGGCAGCAAGCCGCCGTTAATGCCGTAGACAGCATGATCCACATGGTTCACTCCCTCCGAGGCGTCGTCGTGCCCCTCACAGTGCCCGTCACCGCCGCCTGGAAAGCTTTTGACGCGGATGGATCGCTGTCGGATCGCCACTGGGAACGACGGCTGCGCCGGCTCGGGGAGATGACCGTGGAATTGGGCGCTGCGCTGCGCGAGAAGCGCCTCGCCCGAGCATAGCGACCTGTGTGGATCGAGCGCGGACGGGGCAGCCGGATAGCCAGATTCTGCAAGGCCAGGATGGCTATGCGAAGTTCGAGGGCCTGAATCTCGAACGTCCTCGATCAATCCGAGTTTGCGGCGACGAATCCAGAAGCAACCTTTCGATGGAGCCTGCAAAACCATGACGACAGCGATCGAACGCGCGCTGCGCGCAGATACCCTCATCGACATCACGACGATCGGCAGGAGAACGGGTAAGTCCCACAGGATTGAGATCACTTTCCATCAATTCGACGGCGTGATCTACATCAGCGGCATGCCGGGTCGGCGAGATTGGTACGCCAACCTGTTGGCCAACCCGCGCTTCACGTTTCACTTAAAACAATCACTTCATCGGGATCTGCCGGCGAGAGCTGTTCCGGTCACCGAGGAAGAGCGAAGAAGGACGATCCTGGCGAGGATCGTGGAGAAGTGGCGCCGCTCCGACAGGCTCGAGCAGTTCGTTGCCGCCAGCCCGCTTGTGGCCGTTGAGCTGGAGCGTGATTAGCGAGAAAGCGGATCATTCGCCACGGACTGCCGCCGCGGCACCCTTCATGCGTCCGCCATGGACCCAGCCTCGGAAGATTCGCCCAGGATGGTGGCATGGAAGAGAGGAAGCGTCGGGACGGGTTCCTCCTCGATGCGGTGGGCGGCATGCACGCGCGCCGCTGCCGCGTCGAAATCCGCTGGGGTTCGGGCATGAACGATGAAAAGCGGCTCCCCCGCCTCAATCGGATCGCCGACATTGCGCAATACCTCGACCCCGACAGCGTGATCGATCGGATCACCTTTCTTCAGCCGGCCCCCGCCGAGCTCGACAACCGTGAGTCCAACCTCTCGCGCATCAACCTGGGCGACATAGCCGCTGCGGGTGGCATGAACCGTCTGGACGACGTTCGCCCGCGGTAGGAGGGAGGGGTTCTCCACCATGGCGCGATCGCCACCCTGGGCTTCCACCAGGAGCAGGAACTTTTCGAATGCGGTGCCTCTCCCAATGGCCTCATGCGCCTGGGCGCGGCCGTCTTCCACAGATTCGGCTCGGTCAGCAACGACAAGCAGATGCGCTGCAATCTCGACCGAATGTTCCTTGAAGTCCTCGGGCCCCTCTCCCCGCAGGGTGTCGATGGCCTCTCGAACTTCGAGCGCATTGCCCACCCCCCGCCCCAGCGGCTGATTCATATCGGAGAGCAATGCCACCATCCTGCGATCTGCCTGCTCGCCAATGCAGACCATCAGCCGCGCAAGCCGCTCGGCCTCCTTCACCGACTGCATGAACGCCCCGAGCCCGACCTTGACATCGAGCACGATCGCCTGTGCTCCAGAGGCCAGCTTTTTGCTCATGACCGATGCAGCGATGAGCGGCAAAGAGGGCACGGTGCCGGTGACATCCCGAAGCGAGTAAAGCTTGCCGTCGGCCGGCGCCATTTCGGCCGTTTGACCGCTGAGCACCAGCCCCACCTCACGGAGCTGCCGAATGAATTCTCCTGTGGTGAGATCGGAATGGAACCCGGCGATTGACTCCATTTTGTCGAGCGTGCCGCCGGTGAAGCTCAAGCCGCGCCCCGACATCTTGCCGACGCGGAGTCCTTGAGCCGCCACGATCGGCTCAACAACCAGGGTCGTCTTATCGCCGACCCCACCGGTCGAATGTTTGTCGACGGCGTAATCGACGACATCCGACAAATCGATTTGCTCGCCCGACTCGACCATCGCTTGCGTGAGCAAGAAGGTCTCCCGTTCGGTCATGCCACGCAACAGCACCGCCATCGCCCAGGCCGACGCCTGGTAGTCGGGGATGTCGCCGCG